>JBOHNC010000302.1:0-14438 GCA_050730415.1 Planctomycetota bacterium | reverse complement strand
TCGCGGCGCTCCTGCGTCAATGCTCGCTGGATTCCTTGACGACCCCTCTAGGAATGGATAATTCCGAACCGTCGCACGGATTCAGCCCGGCGAACGAGGTTGCTCGCGCATTTGATTGAAGGATCCTCCCCCATGCTTCGATTTCCCAACAAGATTCTGATTGTCGGCTACGGCGGCGTGGCGCAGTGTACGCTGCCGATTCTGTTCCGGCATGTCGATGTGCCCAAGAAGAACGTGACGGTGATGGATTTCGAGGACAAGAAATCGGCGCTCAAGGAATGGACCGCGCAAGGCGTTAAATACGTTCGCGATCGGGTCACGCCGGAGAATATGGGCACGCTGTTCGGCAAGTACGTGCGCGCGGGGGATCTGCTGATTGACTTGGCGTGGAACATCGAATGCACCGAGATTTTGCAGTGGTGCCACGACCACGGGGTGCTGTATATCAATACCTCGGTGGAGCTGTGGGATCCGTACGCGGGCGCGGCGCGGAAACATCCGACGACGCGCACGCTGTACTGGCGGCATATGCAGATTCGCGCGATGACGGCTAAGTGGAAGACGGCGGGGGCGACGGCGGTGCTTGAGCATGGCGCGAACCCGGGGCTGATTTCGCACTGGACCAAACAGGGGTTGGTGGACATCGCCACGCGGCTGCTGAAGGAACGCAAGGGCACGAAAAAGAGTTTGCAGGCGGTGGAACGGGCGCTGGGGAACTGCGCGTTCAACGAGCTGGCGATGGCGCTGGGGGTGAAGGTGATTCACTGCTCGGAGCGCGACACGCAGATCAGCGACGAACCGAAGGCGGTGGATGAATTCGCGAACACGTGGTCGGTGGAGGGCTTCCGCGAGGAGGGCACGACGACCGCGGAGATGGGTTGGGGGACGCACGAAAAAACACTGCCGGCGCGGACCTACCGGCACAAAACCGGGCCGCAGAATCAGATTTGCCTGGCGCGGATGGGGATCAACACCTGGGTGCGGTCGTGGGTGCCGAACTTTGAAATCCACGGGATGGTGGTGCGGCATGGCGAAGCGTTCACCATTTCGGACCGGCTGACGGTGTGGAAGAACGGCAAGGCAGTCTACCGGCCGACGGTGCATTACGCCTATTGCCCGTGCGATGCGGCGCTGGCGTCGCTGAGCGAACTGCGCGGGAACGGCTACAAGTTGCAGTCGCGGATTCGGATCATGTCCGACGACATCGAATCGGGGGCGGACATTCTGGGGGCGCTTTTGATGGGCCACCCGTACGGTGCGTGGTGGGTGGGCAGCGACCTGTCGATTGAGGCCTCGCGGAAACTGGCGCCGCACCAGAATGCGACGACGATGCAGGTGGCGATTTCGGTGGTGGCGGCGGCGCTGTGGATGATGGAAAACCCGGCGCGCGGGGTGCTGGTGCCGGACGATCTGCCGCATGAATATGTACTGAAAATCGCGCGGCCGTATCTGGGGAAGAACCTGTCGGTGCAGTCGGACTGGACGCCCTTGAAGGAGGCGGGGAACAACGCCTTCGACGGCTTCCACAAGCTGGACATCGACCGGCGCGACCCGTGGCAGTTCAAAAACTTCCTGGTGCAGGATTAGCCATGAAAGACAAAAAAGAATTGCAGAAGCTGGCGAAGAAGCACGGCACGCCGCTGTTCATCGTGGATCACGCGATCCTGCGCAAGAACTACGCCCTGTTTAAAAAACATCTGCCGCGGGTGATGGCGTATTACGCGGTGAAGGCCAATCCCGATCCGGCGATCGTGAAGACGCTGTACGATCTGGGCTCGAGTTTCGACGTGGCGTCGATTGCCGAACTGCGGGTGGTGTACGAGAACATCAAGGACCTGGCGGCGGCCGAGCGGCAGCGATTCATTTGGGACAAGGTGATCTACGCCAATCCGATCAAGGCGATCGAAACCTTGCAGGAGCTGGACCCGTACAAGCCGCTGGTGACTTACGACAACGCAACGGAAATCCGGAAAATCGCCAAGTACGCACCGCAGGCGGGGATGTGTTTGCGGATCCGCGTGCCGAATACCGGGGCGATGGTGGAGCTATCGTCGAAGTTCGGCGCGGCGCCGGGCGAAGCGGTCGATCTGATGCTGCAGGCTCGGGATGCGGGCCTGGGGGTGGAGGGAATTTCCTTTCACGTCGGCAGCCAGACGACGAACTTCAACAATTTCGTGCAGGCGCTGCAACTGGCGCACAACCTGTTTGCGGAAAGCGAGTCGCGCGGCTTGAAACTGAAACTGTTAGACATCGGCGGCGGGTTTCCGGCGCACTACGACGAGCATGTCAAACCGTTCCGGCTGCTGGCGCAGAAAATCAACCACGAACTGGACCGGTTGTTTCCGAGCGAGGTGGAGATCATCGCGGAGCCGGGGCGGTTCATGATCGCGACGGCCTGCACGCTGGTGGCGTCGGTGGTGGGCAAGGCGGTGCGCGACGGCAAGACCTGCTACTACATCGACGACGGCATCTATCACACCTATTCGGGAGTGCTGTTCGACCACTGCAAATATCCGATCAAGGCGATCAAGACGGGGCCGACGGAACTGAGCGCGGTGTTCGGGCCGACCTGCGACGCGCTGGATACGATTTCGCTGGCGGAGAATCTGCCGGCGCTGGAACTGGGCGACTGGGTGTACAGCGAAAACATCGGGGCGTATTCGCAGGCGTCGTCGACGTGGTTCAACGGGTTTCCGCCGGCGAAGGTGGTGCATGTGCGGCGGTGAAGAGAAGACGGGCCACAAAGGACACAAAACACACATAAAAGAAATTGGGCCACAAAAAGGCACAGAAGACACAAAAAAAGAAAAACAGAGAAGGGCGCAACGGGGAGGCGCTTGAGACCGGCAACCGGCAACCGGCGGCGCGGGCAGTGGACTGTTAATCACAGATAGACGGAGATCGGATTCAGGCGCCTCGGGTGGGATGGGGATGGGGGGCGTTATGTGCCGCGCGGGGACAGGCGTCGATGTTGGGACCGAAAATATTTTCCAGGGAGGGAATTGACAGGCGGCCGGTGTGTTCTACTATTCAAGTGATTGCTTGAATAGGCGAGCAGTCCCGGGGAGCTCCGTATGGTTCGCAGCCGCCCACAGACCCGCAAATTGGCTGCCGCCGAGCCTGCCACCGCGCAGCAGGGGGTTTCGCCGCTGGCGTACAAAGAGCGGCTGTACACGCAGTTTGCGCGCATCGGCAAGGCGGTGGCCAGTCCGCCGCGGTTGGAACTGCTGGAGCTATTGTGTCAGGCGCCGCGCTCGGTGGAAGCGCTGGCGGCCGAAGCCGGGCTGACGATCGCGAATACTTCGCGTCATTTGCAGATTTTGCGCGCCGCGGGGCTGGTCGAAGCCACCGCGCAGGGGCTGCATCATATCTACCGGTTGAGCGACTCGACGGTGGCCGTGTTCTGCCAAAGCCTGCAGGATTTGGCGCGGAAGCGGCTGGCGGACATCGACCGGCTGGTGGAGTCTTTTGGTGCGGGGCACGACGCGCCGGAGCCGATCGCGCTGGAGGAACTGCGCGCGCGGCAGAAGGCCGGCAGCGTCACGCTGATCGACGTGCGGCCGGCGGAGGAATTCGCGGCGGGCCATCTGCCGGGGGCGGTGTCGGTGCCGTTGCGGGAACTCCAGGCGCGCGCCGCCGCGCTGCCGAAATCGAAGACCATCGTGGCTTACTGCCGCGGCGGGTTCTGCATCATGGCGCTGCAAGCGGTCCAGTTGCTGCGGGCGCATGGTTTTCGGGCTTTTCGGATTGAAGCCGGCGTGCCGGAATGGCGCGCCAACGGAGGCACGGTCGAAACCGGCTCCGCCGACTGATCTTGATGCACGCCCTCGCGCTGGCGCCGGCCCGGGCGCCGGCCCGGGTTCGGGGCGACGAACGGTGAGGATTCTGCGATGAAAATGCGCTTCTCGCTGGTGGAATATTCGGTCGATCACCCCTACCGGATCGTTGCGATCGTGGCGGTCTTGACGGCGATTGCGCTGACGCAGTTTCCGAAGGCGCGCACCGACACCAATCCCAAGAACATGCTGCCGGCCGACAGCGCGGTGCGGGTGTGGAACGACAAGGTCGATCAGACCTTTCACTTGTATGCCGACACGATCGTGGTGGGGGTGGAAAACAAAGCGGGGATTTTCAACACCGGCACGCTGACGCGGCTGAAGACGCTGGAGGACGCGATCCAGGGGATTCAGGGCGTGGCGCGCGACGACGTATCCGGCTTCACGACCACCGACAACATCACCGCCGACGACAGCGGGACGGTGCAGATTGCGCCGGCGATGGACGCGGTTCCGGCCACCCCCGCGGCGGTGGAAGCGCTCAAGGCGCGCATCTTTTCCAACCCGCTGTTGGTGAACCGGCTGGTGTCGCAGGACGGCACGGTGGCGGCGATCTACGTGCCGTTGGAGAAGGACGCCAACGGCAAGCAGGTGGCGGACGGGATTCGGGCGCAAATCGCCAAGCTGCACGGGCCGGAAACATATTATGTGGCAGGCGATCCGGTCGCGCGGGACACCTTCGGCGCGGAAATGTTTCTATTGATGGCGATTTTCGCGCCCATCGCGGCGCTGGTGATGTTCACGGTGCGGTTTCTGATGTTCGGCGACCTGTTCCTGTCGATCGCGCTGATGATGGACGCGATGATCGCGATCGTCTGGAGCCTGGGGCTGCTGATCGGGCTGGGCTATCCGATCCACATCATGTCGTCGATGGCGCCGGTGTTTCTGATGGCCATCGCCACCGACAGCATTCACATCTTCAACGAATTCTATTTCCGCTACAAGGAGCACCGCAACAAGCGGCAGGCGATCATCGAAACGATGCAGGCGGTGCGGCGGCCGGTGCAGTACACGGCGCTGGCGACGGCGGCGGGCTTCGCGGTGCTGATGTTCATGAACATCATTCCGGTGAAGGTGTTCGGCGGGCTGGTGGCGTTCGGGACGATCGCGCTGCGCTTTTTGAGTTTCTCTTTCATCCCGGCGATGTTCGCGCTGGTCAAGGAAAAGAATCTGGAGCAAAGCACGCACGGGGAGGAATCCGATCAGGGGTGGAGCGCGCGCTGGCTGCGCGGGTTGGCGCGGTTCGGCGGGCGGCGCGCGGGCTGGGTGGTGTTGGCCGGCGCGGTGCTGCTGGGCGTGGCCGGATACGGTCTGTCGAAGATCACCGTGAACAACAATCTGGTGCACTGGTTTAAATCGGGCAGCGATATCCGCGTGGCCGACCGGGTGATGAACAAGGCGCTGGGCGGCACGTCGCTGGCGTACATTGTGGCCAGCGTGCCGGCGGAGGATGGCTTGAAGGATCCCGCGGCGATGCGGGCGATCGAGGGGCTGGAGGAAAAGCTGCGGCAGTTGCCGGTGGTCGGGAAGGTGACTTCCGTGGCCGACTACGTGAAGCGGGTCAACGTGGTGATGCGCGGGCCGACGTTCGACCGGCTGCCGGATCGGCGGAATCAGATCGCGCAGTTCATCGAAACGGTGGGCGACGCGCCGAAAAAATCCGACCTGAACAACGTCATGGACGCCGACGGCGGCTACCGCCAGGCGAACATCTGGGTGCAGTTGAAATCGTGGGACGCGGTGGCGATGCGGGCGGTGGAAAAGACCGTGGCTGAGTACCAACCGGCGGCGGATTTGCACCTGACCTTCAAACCGGCGGGGATCGCGCATTTCAACCTGGTCTGGAACGACGAGGTGCTCTGGGACATGGTGCACGGGTTTGTGGCCTCGCTGGTGATCGTGTTCGTGATTCTGGCGTTGAATTTCCGATCGGTGAGCTGGGCGCTGGTGGGCTATCTGCCGCTGCTGTTCACCGTGGCGCTGATCTACGGCGCGATTGGGTTTCTGGGGGTGGACTTCGACATGCCGGTGTCGGTGCTAAGCTGCCTGTCGCTGGGGATGGCGGTGGATTTCGCGATTCACTTCATCAGCCGGTTCCGGCAGCGGGTGGCGGAGCTGACCCATCCGCCGGTGTCGCAGACGGCGCGGATACGGGCTGACACGGAGGTCGAATCGGCGGCAGTTCCGACGGAGGAACTGGCGGCGGTGCGCAGCCGTGGGCTGGACCAGGCGGAGCTGCTGGAGGTGTTGCAGTGGACCGCGGCGCGGCCGGGCAAGGGCATCGTACGCAATGCGATTCTGTTTGCGGCGTCGTTCTCGGTGATGCTGTTCGCGACGCTGACGCCGTACATCACGGTGGGTGCGTTCATCGTGAGCATGATGACGTTGTCGGCATTGATGACGCTGGTGGGATTGCCGGCATTGATCGTGATTTTCCGCAGATTCCTGCTGGCGCGGGCGGCGACGGGTGGTCCGTCGTCGTCTTCCGCCGACGTTCCGGCGGCCGCCACGGCCGTGTAGCCGCGGCCGCCGCCAACCGGTTTGTTCGTTCGTTTGTTCGTCCTGCAGAAAAGGAGACCGTTCATGAAACATCGAATCGCCGCCGTGCTGACTGTGTTCCTGGCGCTGGCACTGAGTGCGACTGCCGCGGCTTCGGCCGGCGACGCCGCGCCGACCGGCTCCTCCACTTCCGCCACACCCACGGTCGACACCAAGGACCCGGTGGCGCTGATGACGGCGTCGCAGAAAGCCTTTTTGTATGTCGAGAAGGACATGAAGGTCAGGATCGACATGCAACTGATCGACAAGAGCGGCAAGCAGCGGGAGAAGGTGATGACGATGCTGCGCTGCAACGTCGCCAATTCGGACGACCAGAAGTACTTCATCTATTTCCAGAAGCCCGGCGACATCCGCGGCATGACCTTCATGGTCTGGAAGCATCCGGGGAAGGAGGACGAACGCTGGCTGTACATTTCGTCGATCGACATGGTGAAGCGGATCGCGGCCAACGATTCGCGGAGCAGCTTTGTCGGGTCGGATTTTACCTATGAGGACGTCTCCGGCCGCGACATCGCCGCGGACACGCACAAGCTGCTGAAAGAGGAAAAGCTGGGCGACCGCGACTGCTATGTGGTCGAAAGCACGCCCAAGTCGGCGGTGGAATACGCGCGCAAACTGACTTGGATCGACGCGCAGAACTTTTTGCCGCTGAAGGAAGAGTACTACAACGCGCAGAACGAACTGTTCCGCGTTTTCACGGCGGACAAGGTGGAAGAGCTGCCGGTCGGCGCAAGCGATCCGGCGCGCAAGGTCCCGACCATCACGCACCGCACCATGAAAAACTTGAAGACCGGCCACAGCACCGAAATCACTTTCTCGGAGGTGAGCTACGACAACGGCTTGAAGGAGGAGGATTTCAACGAACGGCACCTGCGTACGCCGCCGCATGAGTGGACGAACTAGGCGGGCCGATCCGTATTCCGACAAAGGGTCGTTTGAAACATATCGAGTGCGCGCGGCGCGCGCAAGAAGATTAAGGCGCCGGCTACACCGGCTTTTTTACCCACGGGCCATGGGCCCGTGCCACTGCGGCGGGAGGAGTTTCACATGTGGATGCAGCAAGGGCAACTTCACGGCATGTCGGTTACGGGGGTTGGCGGGGTGCGGTCGCGCCGGTTCGGCGCCGCGCACCTGGCGCTGTTGGGGCTGATCGGCTGCGCCGCGTGGACGGTCGGGCGGCTGGCGGCCGATGAGGATGCAGCGCCGGTGCAGGTGCACGGCTTTTTTCTGGCCGACTATGCCGCGCGCACCACCGGGGAACGGCCTGCTCCGGCGGCGAGTTCCGGCAACGCGACCGGCGACTATCCGCTGGCCGAGGAGCGGCTGCGGGTGGAACTGAGCGCCGCCGATCCCGACATCGACGCGTCGGCGCACATCAAGGCCGATTTCTACCATGACGATCTGGCGAGCACGTCCGACTTGGATATGCGCGAAGCCTACGTGAACTACACCTGGCAGGCGTTCGATTTTCGGCTGGGGCGGCAGATGGTCACGTGGGGCGCCGGCGACCTGCTGTTCATCAACGACGTGTTTCCCAAGGACTGGGTTTCATTTTTCACCGGCCGGCCGCTGGAGTACATGAAGGTCGGCGTGGACGGTGTGCGGGTGAACTATTCGTCCGACCGGATCAACCTGGAGGCGCTGGCGATTCCGATTTTCCAGCCGGACATCGTGCCGACGTCCGACCGGTTTTTTTTCTACGATCCGTTTGCGGCGGTGACCAGCCGCAGCGAAGTCAAACCCGATGCGCGGATCGACCACACCGAACTGGCGCTGCGGGTGTACCGGCACGTGGGGGATTTCGACCTGAGCCTGTATACCTACCGCGGCTACTGGCGCGATCCGTCGGGGATTCCGGACAGCTTCGTCGCGCCGACGCAGATCACCCTGGTCTATCCGACGCTCACGACCGCCGGCGCCAGCGTGCAGGGCAACGCGCTGAGCGGCGTGGTGAGCTTGGAAGCGGGCTACTACTGGTCGCGGCAGGACCTGCGCGGGAACGATCCGACGATTCCGAATTCGCAGGCGCGGTTTCTCATCGGCTACCAGCGCCAGCCCTGGCAGGACGGGACGATCGAAGTGCAGTACTACGCCGAGATCATGCAGAACTACTCGCAGTATCGGCGGTCGATGCCGGCGGGGATGCCGAAGGCGCGCGAGTATCGCGACGTGGCGACGCTGCGGTTCGACCAGTATCTGTCGAACCAGGCGTGGCGGCTGTCGCTGATGTGTTTCTACAGCCCGGCCGACGACGACGAATTGGTGCAGCCGTCCACGTCGTACAAACTGAGCGACCATTTCAGCGCGGCGGTGGGCGCGAATATTTTTGGTGGGCGGCACCACTGGACGTAGTTCGGGCAGTACAACCGGGACGACAACGTGTATACGTCGATCCGGTACGACCTGTGGTGAAGAGGGGCATTACAGAGGCACAGAGGCACAGAGAAGAAGTTCTCACGCAAAGACACGAAGGCGCAAAGTTGCTCAAGGCATTTCGCCGTATTGCACCGGGCGACTTGGCGGCTTGGCGAACTTGGCGCGAGGAAATCTTTTCCGGATCAGTACGAATCCCGTAGGGATTTGACGGTCAGGTCTTTTTCGAAGCGTTTGGGGTCGGCGTCTTCCCAGGCGAAATAGCGGAGCGTCGTTTTCTGGCGGGGCAGCAGGAGCAGGCCGTTCTGGCTGAACCGGCCGCGGGTTTTGGGCGCGGACAGGAACACGAACGGCGCCACGGCGTCGCTTTGCAGCGTCAGGTCGAATTCGCGCAGGTTGATGGCTTTCACTTGTACTGAAATCGTCGGCTGGGCCAGCGTGACGCGCTTGAACGGACTCAGGAAATGCAGGTTCTCGCTGCGTTCGCCGCCGGCTTCGGCGGTGAGCGTCACGAAGGCGGCTTCGCGTTTGGTTTTGGCGCTCACCAGCCAACTGTCGATGGGCAGGGCGTGGAGGCGTTTGCTGTCGAGCGGCTTGAGCGAAAACGCGATGCGTTTCTCGGCCAGGCGTTTGCCGTCCCACGACCAGAGTTCGGCTGCGACGTGGCCGCTCAGTTTCTGCGGGCGGTCGCTGGTGGCCCAGAGTTCCAGCTTGCCGTCTTTTTCGAAGGCGGAGACCAGGAAGGGCGCGAAAAATTTGGCCGCGAAGTACTGCAACATTTTCCAACGGCCGTCATATTCCAGCGAGGACCAACTGGGGCCCTGCCAGATGTCGTTCAACTGCCAGTAGACCGCGCCCATGCAGTAGGGCTTGATGCGCCGCCAGTGTTCGCAGGCGGTTTTGATGCTGAGCGCTTGCAGGACTTGGCTGACGTAGATGAAATTGGCGAAGCCTTCGGGCAGGCGGAACTGCTGGGCGATGTGTTCGATGATGGCCTTGTTGCCCACCCGCGGGCTGCGCTGGCGGAATTCCATCCCCGGCGCGGTGGGGTTGCGTTCGGATTCGGGCAGCACCGGCGCGAGGGTTTCCAGCGAGGGGAAACTCTGGAAGCCGAATTCGCTCGAGAAACGCGGGTTCACGGTCAGGTATTCGCTGAAGGGTTTGCCGCGGTGCCAGACGTCCCAGTAGTGCACGTCGCCGCGGGTGGGGTCCTGCGCGTTGCCCCAGGCGTGGACACCGTTGCTCGGGGAGCTGGGCCAGAACGGTCGGGTGGGGTCTTCCTGCTGGACGGCGGCGTGGAGGGTGTCGATGGTGAGGCGGTTGTAGTCCACCACGTAGCGGTCGCGGTTGGCGGTGGATTCGGGAAACCATTTGATTGCGTCTTCGTTCTCGTTGTTGCCGCACCACGTGGCGAGGCTGGGGTGGTGCATCAGGCGGCGAATCTGCTGGCGGGCTTCGTTGCGCACGCCGGCCAGGAATTCCGCGTCGGCGGGGTACATCATGCAGGCGAACATGAAATCCTGCCAGACCAGCAGGCCCAGTTCATCGCAGAGATCGAAGAAGGCGTCCTGTTCGTAGATGCCGCCGCCCCAGGCGCGGACGAGGTTCAAATGGGCGTCGCGGGCGCTTTCGAGCAGATTGCGCAGGCGGGCGCGATCGACGCGGGCATCGAACACATCGGCGGGAATCCAGTTCGCGCCTTTGATGTAGATGGGCACGCCGTTGACGCGGAAGAAAAAACTTTCGCCGGGCGGTTGGTTGTCGGCGCTCGGCGCTTTGCCGTCGGCGCCCGGCGCCTTGCTGCCGGCGGTCGGCGCGGCGTCCGGTTCGCGCACCAGTTCGAGGCGGCGGAAGCCGATCTTCTGGATTTTTTCCTGGACGCTGTCGCCGCTTTCCAGCGAGACGGTCAGGTCACAGAGATTCTGCGCGCCGTAGCCGGCCGGCCACCAAAGGGCCGGGCGGGCGATCCGCAGGACGGCGCCGATGCGATTTTCGCCGGCGTGCAGTTCGACTTTTTGGGCTTCGCCGGCGTCGCAGCAGCCGAAGGTCAGGTAGGCTTCGCCGGCTTTCGCGGCGTGAATGAAGGCATGGACGTGCAGATCAACCGCACCTTTTTCGTGGTGGACCTGCCAGGAGGTCACCGCGGCGAGGCGCGCGACGCTGTAGGCTTCGATCCGGATCGGGCGCCAGATGCCGCAGGGCAGCAGGCAGGGGCCCCAGTCCCAGCCAAAGTGCGTGCCGCTTTTGCGCAGGAAATTGGCGTTGGGTTCGCCGTGCATGAACACCTGGTGGGGGATGGGGTAGGGCGACTGGGCGGCGCGGCGGGCGGCGGCCGCGACCGGCGAACGGAACAAAATTTCGAGCGTGTTGACGCCGGGCTTGAGCAGCGATTTCAGATCGAAACGCCAGCAGCGGAACATGTTGTCGGCAGCGCCGACGGTTTTGCCGTTGACCGTCACCGTGGCGACGGTGTCGAGGCCTTCGCAGACCAGTTCGACGGCCGGCTGGCCGAGCAAGGTCAGCGGGACGGTGAATTCGCGGCGGATGGCCCAGTCGCTCAGGCCGATCCAGCGCTGGGCCAGTTCGTTGGTGCCGGCGTAGGGATCGGCGATCAGGCCGGCGCGGAGCAGATCGAGTTGTACCTGGCCGGGCACCAGCGCGGGGAAGCTGGCGGGCAGTTTGGGCGCCGTGACATCGGCTTCGGGCACGCTGCTGCGTGCGCCGGCGCTGATGCCGCGGTGCGACCACTGCCAGGCGCCGGTGAGGTCGATCGTCTGCATCGGTGAAGGTCCTCGCTGGACTCCCGCGCGTGGGGATTGGCCGGTGGGGGTGCGCGGGAAAATCGCAGTGTACCACAGGGCGGAGCGGTCGGGGACGGCGGCCGGCGGGGCTGTGTGCGGCCGACAGGGCGTTCGCCTTGGAGCCGCCATGAAGCCGCCATGGGGCCGCCAGGGGGCCGAATGGGGGGGCCGACGTGGAGGCGCGGGTCAGATCGGCGCGCGGTAGCGGCGGACGATGTCGCGCGGGGCGAGGCCAAACTGTTTGCGAAAGGCGCGGGAGAAATACAGCGCGTCGGGGTAGCCCACGGCGCGCGCGACCGCGCCGATGGAGCGGGTGCCGCCGGCGAGCAATTCGCGGGCGCGGCTGAGCCGCACGCCGGTGCGGAATTCCACCGGCCGCTGGCCGTAGGCCGCCCGGAACAGATCGCGCAGATGATCGGCGCTGGCGCCGGCGCGGTCGGCCAGCGCGGCAATGCCGATCGGATCGCAGGCGTGGCGGATCAGCAGATCGCGGAAACGCACCAGCGCGCGGTGGCCGGGCGCGGCGGCGGCGCCTTGGGGCAGGTCGAAAAAAAGTGCCAGCAGTTGGCCCAGACACCCGGCGGCAGCCAGTCGGCCGACGGCATCCTGGCGTTGCGCGGCGGCATGCAGCGCGGTGAAACGTTCCGCGACCTGCGCCGCGCCGGCGGCGTCGAGGGCTTTGACGCGCGGCGTGTGCAGCGGCGCGCCGCCGCCGGCGCCGCCTTCGACGGCAGTGAGGATCAGTTCGTTGCGCGGCGGCGCGGCGATCGCGACCGTCGGCCAGTCGAACCCCACGTACCAGCCTTCGACCGGCCCGACCAGTCCGTTGACGTCAGGTTCGCCGGCCGGATTGAAACTGATCGTCGGCGGCGCCGGTAGTACGACCGGTCCGTTGGCGTAGGTTCCGGCGCCGCGCAGCAGCACCGCCAGGTGGTGACGGTCGTGGATATAGCGGCGGGGCGGGTCGTTGTGTTGTTCGTTGCGAACATGCACGACCAACTGGGGGGTGGGCGGCGTCAGCATGGCGGAATCCCTGTTTTATCCATATGATATCGGAAATTGACCTTTGCGGTCAGTACATTTCCGGGGTAGAGTCCCAAGCAGTGGAAGCCTGTTTTTGACCGGTTGGATCGGTCGCATCGTTGTTCCCGCCGCGCGCAGCATCCGCGGCGCCGGCGGCCGTTTGGGGAGCCCCGACATGACTTCGCACGCCGAGTTTTTTTCCGATCACGGCTTTGTACTGATCCGCGGCGGCATACCGCCGGCGCTGGTGGCCGATTTGCGGCGCGGTTTTGAAACGATCTTCGCGATGCGCGACCGCGGCGAAACGTCGGGCGGCAGCCGCCGTCATCAGACGATCCTGGAGCCGCGCTGCTACCATGCGTCCTTCAAGGATTTCCTGAACCTGGCGAGCATCAACCGCGCGGCGGAGGAAGTCATCGCCACGCGGGAACTGGTCTTCGCCGGGCTGGGCGTGTTGTTGGGCACGCGGGACAAAACCGAACTGTGCGGCTGGCACCGCGACCACCCCGAAAACGACCCCGCCACGCAGGCGCTGCTCAAGCATCCCAACGCTTTTTTGCAGCTCAATTGCGCCGTCTACGACGACCCGAGTCTGTGGGTCGTGCCGAACTCGCACGGCCGGTTCAGCACGCCGGAGGAACTGGCCTACGTCGCGCGGATGAACGCGGCGGCGCACGCGGCCGAGGGGCATATCCGCACGGGGCTGGAGCCGCTCGAGGTGCTGGCCGGCATGCCCGGAGCCATCAACGTCAAGCTGCAGGCCGGCGACTGCCTGCTGTACAACGCCTTGATCTGGCACGGCGCGGAGTACAACCCGGCGCGCAAGCGGGCGACGCTGCACGGCGGCTGGCGCGACGCGGCGGCGGTCGATCGCCACCCGGCGCTGCGGTGGGGCATCCGGCACAATCCATGGCTGATGCATCCTGACTATATCGGGGAGCTGGGGCCGTTTTTCGGACCGCAACTGGGGCGCTATCAGGGGATGGTGCGGCAGTACGAACCGGCCTTCGCCGCCGAACAGGATGCCGCGCACCGCGCCGGGCGCGAAGCGGTGGCCGCACAGCCGGTGGCGCTGCCGTATTGAACGGCGGCGGTGCCGTCGGTGCCGCCGTCGGTGGTGCCGGAGACCAGCGGCGATGGCGGAGCCACTGCTCGCGCTCTCTTGGCCTGAAATGCCCCCGCGCCGATCCCCGCCCGGCGGGCCGCTCGATCCCCCCTGCGATCAACCTTTGTTTTCCCCGAGCGTTTTCCGCGCATCCCGGCGGCTATAATGGCCCCACCCCGCGCCGGCCAAACAAGCCAACGGCCACGCTCCCGTAGCTCAGCTGGATAGAGCAGCGGATTTCTAATCCGCAGGTCGCAAGTTCGAGTCTTGCCGGGAGCGCTTCTTCCTCCAGGTTTTCTGCCCCCCGTTTCTTTCCTTCCGCGCGCCTCGCGCTCTCTTCGCTGTGCCCGCCGGTCCCCAGACCGGCTTCTTCGTTGGGTCCGTCCATCCGGCTCCGGCAGTCCACCCCTTCCCTTCGAACGCCCGAAACATTGTGCCATTGGGGACGCTGTCCCATGCATAAAAAGTGCGAGCGAAGCCCGCGCCTTTTCTCCTCTTGCGCAGCGCGCATTCCGACGTGGCACGGGCTGACCAGCCCGTGTCCAGCCCCAGTTAAACAAGTCCGAGCGTTTCCGCGGGACAGCGCGCCTCGCGCTTTCTTCGCTGTGCCCGCCGGTCACCAGACCGGCTTCTTCGTTGGGTCCATCCATCCGGCTCCGGCAGTCCACCCCTTCCCTTCGAACGCCCGAAACATTGTGCCATTGGGGACGCTGTCCCATGCATAAAAAGTGCGAGCGAAGC
>JBOHNC010000301.1:0-4070 GCA_050730415.1 Planctomycetota bacterium | reverse complement strand
GCGTGAAAAAGAAAAATGGGCGATGATGGATTCGAACCATCGACCACTAGCTTGTCGAGCTAGTGCTCTAACCAGCTGAGCTAATCGCCCAAACAACGTGACAAAATCAGGGCTTGTGCGGAGGTCGCGGCGTGCAGGCAACGGGTTGTTGCGCACGCGCTCCTTCCAGCCACCGATCGTCGCGCGGAAGGAACATTGTATCCGAGCTTCGCGCCTGCCAATCGGTTTTCTCGACGCGCCTGCAAACCCATTTTGGGGCGGCCTGCTGGCGGTGCGTCAGGATTGAATTCGGGGGTGTGAGGAGCAGATAAAGCGAAGAGCCGGTCTGAAGTCCTGAGCCTTACCCACATCTGTCGCGCATGACCCGGAAGCACCGACCCGCAGGTCAGTTTCTTCGCGCCAACGGCGCGACCACAACAAAGCCAGGGGTTGCCGAAGGTCTCCCGCAGGCGCACCCCTGGAAGCGGTCGCCAGACCGCTCCGCGCGGTCCGAGGCGATGTCGCGCTTCCCACGTACTACCGTGCGGAGCGTCGCTGGCGATGCGTCGAAAGGCATTCCCCTTCGATGAACGCCGGGTGCGGTTCCGCGCAATGGAAGGTCGGGTGCGTGGTTCTGTTGCGGATCGTGCGGGAGCGTTGCTGCGCACCGCTTTCCCAGCAGATGGCCTCCAGGCTGCGCCTTCCGGCCAAATTCTCCGATTGGGGGGCTATGATTCTGCCGCGCCTCCGGCGCTCAAATCATCACGCGTGTGGCGGCCGTATGGTTGGCTGCAAGAACGGGGTGAAAGCTGGGGCTGGAAGACAAAATAGCACCCAAAGAAAATGTGGGTCATGCACAGGTCTGAAGTCCGGCGGTCTCAGGCCGAACCAGGAGCCGACGTGAACGTCGGCGCTCCCAGGGAAGAAAGCGCGAAACGCGCTGTCCTGCGGAAACGCGCGGACTTGTTGAACAGGGGCTGGGCGCGGGTTGGTCAAGTCGTGGCACGACGGAAGCGCGCGCGCAAGAGAAGAGGTAGGGAGCGCGCTTCGCACGCACTTTTTAGGCACGGAACAGCGTTCCGTGCCACGATGCTTCGGACATTGGAGGGGAATGGATCGACTTCCGGAGCCGAATTCACGGATTGGACGAAGAGCGGGCGTGCTCGCCGCGGTCCCGGCGGGGCGGGGATTGATCGTCCTGCGGCTGGGCGGTAAAATGACCGGCCTGCGGACCTTCGACGGATGGCATTGCGCGCACCGCGGGTCCATCCTACGAGCGGACCGGTTGGAGCATCTCATGTCTGGCACCGTCTTGGTCAAAATCCCGTTCGTCAAAATGTCGGGCACCGGCAATGACTTCGTCATGATCGACAACCGCGAGTTGCGGTTCGACGACGCGGCCAAGGTGGCAATCACGCAGGCGGTCTGCCCGCGGGCGACGGCGATCGGCGCCGACGGCGCGATTTTTCTGGAACCGGCGGTCGATCTGCCGCACGTCAAAAAGTCCGGGCATCACTTCCGCATGCGCTACTACAACGCCGACGGGTCGGAAGCGGAAATGTGCGGCAACGGTTCGCGCTGCATTTCGCGCTTCGCCAACAGCCTTGGGTACGCGCCGGTCGCCATGGCCTTCCAGACGCCGGCGGGGACGGTGCGCGGGGAGGTGCTTGGCGCGACAAAGAACAGCGTCACTGAAGTCAAAGTGCGGCTGAGCGACCCGGCGCCGATCGTGCAGCACAAAAATGTTTCGGCGGGCGGGAAGACGCTGGAGGTGTATTTCACCAACACCGGCGTGCCGCACGCTTGCGTGTTTGTCGAGGACGTGGCGACGTTTCCCATCGTGGAGGTCGGCCGCGCGCTGCGCTACCACGACCTGTTCAAACCCAAGGGGACCAATGCCAATTTCATCCAGGTGTTGGGGCCGGGCCGCATCCGGCTGCGCACTTACGAACGCGGGGTCGAAGACGAGACGCTGGCCTGCGGGACGGGGTCGGTGGCGAGCGCGCTGTGTACGGCGGTGAAGCACGGGTTTACGTCGCCGGTGAAAGTGGATGTGCAGTCGGGCGAGCAGGTGCGGATCGAATTCACGCGCCAGGGCGAGGTGTTCCGCGATACGTATTTGATCGGCAATGTGAAGGAAACCTTCCGGGGGGAATTCGACTGGGGGGTGTGAAGAGAAAAGATTGGCCACAAAAGGGCACAAAAAGCACATAGAAACGAAACGGAAGACGGTCAGGGTTTCCGGCCTACTTGCGCATAGCGGAAGCATTTCACCAGGTGGTCGTTGATCAGGCCGGTGGCTTGCATCATGGCGTACATTATGGTCGAGCCGACGAAGCTGAAGCCGCGCTGCTTGAGATCCTTGCTGATGGTGTCCGACAGCGGGGTGCGTGCGGGGACGCGGTTGAGCGCCGGCCAGCGGTTGACGATCGGCGTGCCGTCGACGAAGTTCCAGAAGTATTTCGCGAAGCTGCCGAATTCGGCCTGGATTTTCAGGAAGGCTTGGGCGTTGCCGATGGCCGAGGCGATCTTCAGCCGGTTGCGGATGATGCCGGCGTCGGCCAGCAGCGCGGCCTTTTTTTTCGGGGTGTAGCGCGCGACCTTGGCGGCGTCGAAACCGTCGAAGGCGCGGCGGTAGTTTTCGCGCCGCTTGAGAATCGTCAGCCAGCTGAGCCCGGCCTGCGCGCCGTCCAGCACCAGCGCTTCGAACAGGCGGGTGTCGTCGTGCTGCGGCACGCCCCATTCGGTGTCGTGGTAGATCACGTAGATGGGATCGCCGAGGCACCACGGACAGCGGGCGGGCGGTTTGGCGGGTGGAGTCATGGGTGCCTCGTGGGTGGATTCTGCCGCCCCTGCCGGGACGAAGAGTCGATGTGCATGGGACCTTTTTAGCGGTCGGAGGGGCACGGAGCAAGTCCCGTTTTCGCGCCGCGGGGCTATTTCCGGTCGTCGCCGTCGGAGAGTTTCCAGCCGGAGTGCTGGCGGTCGGGGATTTCGAAATCGGCTTTGGGCAGCGGGCCGTCGATTTTGACCGCGCGCAGTTCCACGTCGTCGAACCAGGCCTGCCCGGCGCCGGCGCCGTAGGCGTAGAGCATCACCTTCATCTGGGTGATCGGGTACTGCGGATGGCGCGGCAGGAAGGGTTCGGACTGCCACGCATTCCAGCGGCCGGGGTGGTCGGGGTAGTAGCGCTTCTGGTGTTTGTAGGTGTTCTGCAGGCGGCCGTCCACCATCGAATAGCCTTTCACCCAGACGATGACGCCGACGCCTTTGGCGCGGATGTTCATGGAGAGCTGGTAGGCGGTGGCGGGGGTGACGGGAATTTCGTCGGAGTAGCAGATCAGGCCGTAGCTGGTGGCCATGTCGGCGTCGGGGGCGAGTTCCATGCAGTGTTGCGCGGGGTCGGGCGGCGGCAGGGTATTGACCTGGCCGGCCGGCGCGGGATCGACCGGGCGGATGACGGTCTTGACCATGCCTTTTTTCATCGAGGCATCCACCCAGTGCTGTGCGAAGCCGTGGTCGTCGAGCGCTTCAAAGGTGCCGTTCTGCACCAGATTGGGGCCGGCGGAGATTACTTTGGGGTAGGTGGGCTGGCCGAGCGTCAAATGCGCGCCGGCGACGGCGGTGAGCACGGCATCCATCAGCGGTGGAATGTCCACGTCGGCGGCGACATCGAAGCGCTTGGCGAAAATGACTTTGGGCGCGGGCCAGGCGCCGTCGGCGGCTTTCACGCCGATATCGACGACGGAAACGTCCATGACGAAACTTTTTTTCTTGGGGTCCCAGCCGGTGAGTTTGCCGCCGGCGATCCAGCGCACCTCGAAATGCGCGCGGGCGTGAGCAACCCAGGCGGTCAGGTTGTCGGGGTAGTCGGCCGGAGCGGGGGCGTCCTGAAGGATGGGTTCGCGGTCGATATCGACGAGCATGTCGAATTTTTTCATGCGCCGGGCGTGGCCGCGCAGCACGCGGCCGGCTTGGATGCCCATGGCGTTCTGGTCCCAGTCGGAGGTGAAGTCGTAGATTTCGAAGCCGGGCAGGACGGCGGGCGCGGGCGGCGGCGGCGTGGCCGGGGTGGCCGGGGTGGACGGGGG
>JBOHNC010000300.1:0-25867 GCA_050730415.1 Planctomycetota bacterium | reverse complement strand
GCGCCGCAGCCCTGCCGCGCGACGCTCCCGACGCTGATCGACAAATACCTTTTCAGCGAGAAGGTGACGCTGCGCGATCTGCGCGCACCCGGCGGTTCCACCGGCGACGCCGCGGCTTGGACGGTGGTGGGCGTGTACGGCCGTCAGGCTCGCGAGGCACTGGCGGGGATGCTGGCCGGCGGTGCGCTGCCGCAGGAGCCGCATGCGATCGCCGCGCTGGAAGGCGCGGTCTTCGGCGCGGCCGGCGGCGCCGACGCGGCCGCGCTATCCGGCTGGATTCTGGCGGTGCCGCCGGAAACTTACAGCGCGCCGGGCTGGGAGCTGATTCTGCCGGCAGCCATGGCCGGCCAGGTGTTCGACGCACTGCGCCGAAGCGGTCTGGCGCCGATCGGCTTGGCGGCGCTGGGCGCGGCCAGCCTGGAAGCGGCCCATCCGCGGTTCGGCGCCGACTTCGACGACCGCAATCTGCCGCCGGAAACCGGCCTGACGCAGGCCTATTCGCTGAAGAAGGGCTGCTACATCGGCCAGGAAGTCATGGCGCGAATTCAAACCTACGGCCACGTCAACCGCCAATTGACGGCGCTGCTCATCGACGGCGCCGCGCCGGTGCCGCGCGACGCGGAAGTCTACGACGGTGAAAGCAAAGTCGGCACGGTGACTTCGTCGATCGTCTCGCCGACCTTGAACCGACCCATCGCGCTGGCGTATGTGGCGCGGCAGCACCGTGCGCCCGGCACCAAACTGGCGGTGAAGATCGACGCCGCGGGAGTGGTCGGCGCCGAGGTGCGGGGTGGGGGATTCGTGTGAAGAGGGGGCACCACAGACACCGAGACACGAAGAATAGAAGAGAAAGATTGGGACGGACAAAGATTAAGCGGTGTGGCCCTGAGCGTTTTTCAAATAAAGGGGTGCTCGCGCGCAAGAAAAGAATAGGGCGCGAGCTTCGCTCGCACTGTTTTTGCATCGGTCAGCGACCGATGCCACAATGCTTTGGGCGTTCGAGAGGAATGGATAGACTTGCGGAGCCGAAAGGGCGGTTGACGTGAAGAGCGGGCGTACCCGCCCGCGGGCCCGGGGAAGAGAGCGCGAAACGCGCTGTCCCGCGGAAACGCTCGGACCGGTTGAACAGGGGCTGGACTCCGGCTGGTCAGCCCGGGCCACGACGGAAAGGGCGTTCGCACGCAAAAAGAGAACTGCGGCAACCAATAAAAACGGCTCCTGTCAGGGAGCCGTGAAAGGCGAATCGGCCGGTGCCGATCGGGAGGGCGGCGGTTACTTCCCGCCATCCTTGTGGTGGTGGTGCTTGTGATGATGCTTGCCGTGCTTGTGATGCTTGGGGGTCTTGTGATCCTTGGGGCCGTCGGTGGTGGCTCCGTCCTTCTGGTTGTCGGCGTGGCCGCGCGACCCGACCTGCTGAGCGGCAACCGGCGCGCCGGCTCCGGTCCACCCGGCGGGGGCGTAATCGGCCGCGTTGGCGGCGGTGGCTCCGAACATCATCACCGCTGCAAACAGCAGGCTGGCGAAGATTGCTTTCACTTTCATGGCTTCTCTCCTTTTTTCCTGTTTTTCGGTTTACATCCCGATCGACGAGGGTCTATCGGTGCTTGTTTCGACGAGGTATACATAAACAAGTGTCGTGCCAACGGAAAGTTGAATCTTTTTGAATGAAAGATGTTGCCCGCCCGCCCTGTCGCCGCGGAAATCCCGCTCAAAGTGCGCAAAACCAGCGAATTTTCCCCACTGCACCGTGCCTGACCTTTTGCCCGCGGAGGGTGGAGAATCCATCACGTAGAGTTTTTCCACACTCAAGGTAGGATAGACACCTAACAGGGTACCCCTTTTTTTGAACGCAGGTCCATGTTCGCAACGCTGTACACGCCATTTCAACGGCTGTTTTCCTACACCAAAGTTTCCCAGCAGCTCGATCCGCTCGCGCGCGCCAACTTGCGCAACAATCTCTGGGCCGCCTTTTTCGAAGGCGTCTTCATGGGCGGGGCCCTGAACCTCCTGCCCTATGTCGCCAAAAAATTCGCCAATGCCAGCGACCTTGAAGTCGAATGGCTGTTCAAAATCAGCGCCATCGGCATGGCCAGCGCCGTTTTCGTGCCGATGCTGCTCCGCGGCCTGGGCAAAGTCCGCCAGCGCGTGGTGCTGCTCACGCTGCGAAACATCGTAGTTTTGATGCTGCCGGTGGCCTATCTGCTGACGGTCCACGGCGGTGCGGTGGGGGAGGTCTCGGCCGGCAGCGACTTCAATTTTTGGCTCATGGCGATCACGCTGGCGGCCGCAGCGCTGTCGATCGCGCCGGTGACCTCGGTGGCCGGTCTGTCGATGGAAATGTACCCCGACAGCCACCGCATGCAGTGCGTGGGGTGTGTCTCGCAGGTGCAGATCATTTCGGTGGTGGGCGCGAATGCGCTGGTCAGCCGGCTGCTCGACATATCGCCGAGTTCTTTCTGGTGGCTGTTCCCGCTGCTCACGCTGCCCAGTTTCATTGGCCACTTCAGGTTCTTCGCGCGGCTGCGGTCGCCGGTGGAGGAATCCGGGCAGATCCGCTTCCTGTCCTTCACGCTGTTTGACATCCTGCGCGGGCCGCTGCGCAACCGCCGCTTCTGGCTGTATCAGCTCGTGTTTGCCCTCGGCGGGCTGCCCAACCTGATGGCGATGCCCCTGTACTTGATTCTGATTTCCGGCCGCCAGACGCTGTACCTGAACTACATGCTGATCGGCACCATCTCGGTCACCGTTCCGGCAATCGCGACGATGCTCACCGTCAGCGGCTGGGCGCGCGTGCTGGATCGCTGGCCGAATCCTTTCGTCGGACGCGGGCTGTTGATGGTGGTCTGGACACTGCACCCGTTCACCTACGCCGTGGCGGCGCTATTGATGGCATGCATGGGCCCGGCGGCTGCGGCGCAATCGAGCTGGATGTTGGGGCTGCTGCTATTTTCCGGATTTTTGGCCGGGACGCTTAATGCCGGCGGCAGCTTGAACTGGCTGCTCGGTTCGACCTACTTCGCGCCGTCGGGCGAGGCCGCGATGTACTCCGGCGCGCACATGGTTTTCAATGCCACCCGCGCGTTCTTCGGCCCGATGCTGGGCATGGGGTTGTATGTCATCTTCAACCGCCGCATGGCCGCCGCCCCCTGGCAGGTCAACCTGTTCGGTCATGCCTTTGCCGTCGCCACCGGCTTCCTGCCGCTGTTCCTGATCGCGACCGGCATGATGGCGGCCGCGGCGGTGTTCCAGTTTGTGCTGCGCTGGCACTACGGGCCGATGCCGTTGCCGGCGCAGATCGTCTCGACCGATCCGGAGCGGCGTTCGGAGCCTCTGTCGAGCGTCACGGGCGGAGGCCTGCCCGTGAACGGCGCCGTGCCTGCTGTCACCTCGGACGCGGCCGATGCCCAGCCGGGTCTGGATGCCGACGCGGCGCGGCCCTCCCGTCGGCTGGCGCCGCTGCCGCTGTCGCCGGGTGGGTCGCAGTAGCACTACAGCGCTTTTTCGTGTCCCGGGCGGTCCGCGATGGGTTCGACCCCATCCGGGGTCGAAAGCGTTTTCTATTGCCTTCCTCCGTAGGTTCCCGGCGCGCCTTCGGCGCTTGGTCACCTACGGCTAATTGAACGTAGGACCCTCTTCAGGGTCGAAGAACGGGGGCAAGCCAGTGAGCCAAAGACAAAGCAGCGCTGTAGGATTAGCAGGCTGCTGAAAATGGCCGCGGCACTCTTTGCGGCGGCGACCGGCGCGGTGCTGCGTTTCCTCCGTTGCGTCGTATCCACTGGAAGCCACTGAAAATGGGACGGCGCACCTGCGCTGCCAAGGGAGTCCCTGACGCACGCACCCAGCGCCTTCGTTGCCCCCGCGGCCGCTCCGCGCCCGGTTTGGGAACTGCTCGGTCTGCCTAATGGCCCGGAGCCCTCGGTGCGTCTATAATGGACGGTCCGTTCCCGGCAATTCGAACAGGATTTCTTTATGATGCGGAAATTCACATTCCTCCTGCTGACCTTGGCCTGGGCGGCGCTGAGTTTCGCCGCGCTGTCCGCCACGCCGAGCCTGCGCGCGGACGATTCCGGCTCGCCGGCTACGCCCGCTCCCAAAATGGCGCCCACCGACCTGACCTGTCCGCGCTGCCACTCGCCGCTGGTCAAAAACCCGGCCAACGGCGTCCTGCACTGCACCAACCCCAACTGCGGCGCGACCTATTACGTCGACAAAAACGGCAACCTGCAGCCGCTGGTTTCGGTGGTCACGCCCAAGCAGGCGGCAGAACTGCTGAGCGTCAACCAGCGCACTCAGATGATGTCGCAGATGGGCGTCACCAGCAAGCAGCTCACGCCCGAAGAGCAGGCCAAGGTCAAGCTGAATCCGTCGGAAGTCGGCAAGCAGTTTTTCGACGATCAGAACATCCGCGAAGCCAAGCCGGGCGAGCAATGGGCGCCCAAGGGCTACGATCCCAACGGGCCAAACGTGCCGAAGATGGACTACAAGACGGTGACCTCTCCGATCGAAGATGTCAAACTGAAGGAGCCGGTCACCGGCAACCGCAACGGCGCCGACGGCATCGACCGCGATTTCATGCGCCATTCGCTGGGCACCTTTGCCGTGAATTCAATCGTGTGGCTCGACCCCGACAGCGGGTACGCGGCGCTGCCGGAGGACTTCGAGAAGCCGGTCTCCGATGCCCTGCGCGAGGCGGTGCTGAAAAATCTCAAACCTGAAATGATCCAGGAGATGACCCATCTTCTGCACACCAGCGGCGGCGATCCCAACCAGGGGCTTACGTCCACCGAACTCCAGTTCGACCAGTACGTCGATCTGAACGACGTGCCGGACTACCTGAAATATGAGCATGCCTTCGAGACGCAGGACCTGATGAAGAAAGTGGACCCCAAATATCCCGGCTGGGACTACGCCATCCGCGCGCGGGTCTGCACCGAGGCCTCCTATGCCTGCCGGGACTACCTGAGCGGCACCATTCGCAACGGCGCGCTGATCCGCGTGCCGCTCCTGCAGCGGACCGTGCAGTTCATCCGCTCGCAGTTGGAAACCAGCCCGAACATGGTCGACAACATTCCGGCGCAGTACGCGCAGGCCGAACAGATGCTCGCCGAATACAACAATCCCAATCCGAACGATCCCAAGCGGACGCACTACGAGGACTACGCCTTCTTCAAGTACTACCTGATGCTGAACATCGCCGGCTTGCAGGACCGGATGGGCGAAGCGATGCCGGCCTACAAGAGTTTGCAGGCGGCGCTGATGGCGGTGCCTTCGCCGGCGAACTTCCAGACCGCGCGGGAAAAGGTGTTGCTGGTGCCGGTGCTCAAGCAGTTCCAGGACGAAGTCACGCTGCGCGAAACGCTGCTCAAGCGCGAACAGGAGTACATCCGCCAGGCGGCGCTCAACGGCATCGTTGCGCTGTATCTTGGCCGCTATCCGAAAAAGGACCTGCCGCCGCAGGTGTATCTGGTCGCCGAGCAGATGCGGCGCGTCGGCGCCTACCGCCGCAGCCTGGCCTGGTTCCACTGCGCGCAGCGACTCAACGGCGTGGACGGGGCGCTCACCGAATGGACCTCCGAACAGATTCTGCTGCCGGAATTCGACCACCTGAAGGTGGACGATCAGGACCAGGCGCTGTTCGACTACATGGAAAAAGCCTACAAGGCCAAGGGCGGCGACGAGACGGTGGCCGCCTTCCCGCATCCGCCCACCGATTTCTCGTTGGAACCCGATGCCGCCGTGGCGGACGATGTGCAGGAACCGCAGAGCAAACCCAACGCCGCCGATGCGGCGGTTGCCGGGGTGCGCACGATTCCGATGGCGATGAAGCAGTTCTACGAAGCCTTGGCTGCGCACCGGAAACTTACCGGCAACCTGCCCGGCGAACCGGCGGAAATGATTCAGAAGGGGACGTGGGATCCGCGCACCTGTCCGGAACTGACCTTTGACGGCCGCAACGTGTACTACGGCGCCGACCGGCTGGCCTTCGTCTACGATTCCGGCGGCGGCACCGGCTGGGGCAGCGACAGTTGCTTTTTGCTGGAACCCGGCCCCGACAACGACAAAGCCATGTATGTGCTGCTGGGCAACGGCAAGGTGATCAACATCAATCCCAACGCGCCCGCGCCCAAGCCGGCTACCCAGCCGGCGCCGTCCGCGCCCGCGCCGACAACTCCCTCCGCGCAACCGCTGCCCACGCCGCCGGGGCAGCCGCTGCCGACACCGCCGGCTCAGCCATTGCCCACTCCGCCTGCACAGCCCACGCCCCCCGACGCCAATCAGCCGCTGCCGATGCCGCCGCAGAAATAAATCGAGGCACCGGACTTACACTGCCGCCGGCTGCACGGTTACGGCGGTCTTCACTGAATTGGCGATAAAGCATTGCTCGTGGGCGTGGTGGTGGAGTGCGGATTCCTCCTGCGGCGTGAGTTTTTTCTCGCCAGCGTATGCGATCTGCGGATGCAGGGTGATTGCGTTCACCCAGTACACGCCGTTTTCATTTTTGGCCAGCGTGCCGACGGCTTGGTCGCGGTAGCTTTGCACCAGCAGGCCCTGTTTGGAGGCCAGCCATAGAAACGTGAGCATGTGGCAACTGGCGACGGCGGCGACGAAGGCTTCCTCGGGATCGACGCCGGCCGGATTCGACCAAGGGGTGGGCACGACGGCAGGGCTGGGCGAGGCCGGCACTTCCACGCCACCGTCGAAGGACCAACGGTGTTCGCGCGAGTATTGGCCCTTGCGGAAGGCTTCGGCGTCGACGCCGGCGGGGAGGGTCCAAGCGATGGTGGCGATGTGTTGCGAGGACATGGGGATGGGCCTCCAAGGATTTGCGGGTGTGAAGCACATTTAAAGCGTGAAGTTTTCGTCAGAAAAATGGGGGCAGGATGAAGCAACATCCTGGAGACCGTGCACCGACACCGGCACGTCTCTTTCTACAGTGCTGCATCGGGCTGACGGCTCCTTCGTTTGGGTTTTCGGTGCTGCTTCCTATTTCGGGATCGAGGCGCTTCAGGATGGATTCCGGCGGTAACTGCTCCGTGTTGTGCTGCCGTCCCTCCGGGACTCAGGGGTCATTGCCAATGCTCCTTCCCAGCACTAAAGTGCTGGGCTATGACTCTGACGTCCCGCAGGCGGGACTCGAAGCCACGGACGGGAGAACCATCCATCGCAAACTTGACGCTCCACGGGCTTCAATGTTCGTGGGGGATGCCGTAGAAGGGCGGGATTTCGATCACCAAGCTGCCTTCTTTTTCGACGCGCGTCTGGCAGCCGAGGCGGCTTTGCGGTTCGACGTTGTCGGCTTCGTCGAGCTGATCCTCTTCCTTCTCGGAAATTGCGTTGCAGAATTCGGCACCTTCGCGGATTTTCACGTGGCAGGTCGAACAGGCGCAGACGCCGCCGCAGTTGTGCGGGAGGTCGATGCCGTGGTTCTCGCAGATTTCCAGAATCGAAAAGCCGGTGGTTTCCTCGATGGTCACCTCGGGGACTTCCTGGTGGTTCACTTCGACCTTGCCGATGAATTTGATTTTGACGCCCATGGCGGTGGCGGTCTCCATGTCAGCCTCCTTTTCTACATTCTACCGCGTGACACGCGGCGCGGGAAAGGTGAGTCTCCGGTGAAGAGGGCGGCCGCCGGGGCCGGCCCTACCGAGAAGCGGAAATCCAAGAAGCCGCGCTGGAGCGCGGCGCACCCAGGGGGGCGCGCGACGTTACCACGGGAAGCGCGACGTTTCCACGGGAAGCGTGGCGCACCCAAGGCCCGGCCCTACTTTAATTTTTGAACGCTCTGCGTCTCCTTGCCCAGCAGCGTTTCGTCGATGGCGCGGTTGACCCACACTTCGGCCAGCGGCCCGGTCACCACCCCCAGGTCCTTGACCGCCTCGGCCACTGCGTTGGCGTCCTTGGAACTGGCCAGCGCGTCGCAGCGCGCGAGCGCCTTCAGAATGTTATCTTTCACGCACATGTCCACGGCGAGGCCCACTTCGGCCAGGCCCTTTTTGGTCGCGGCCACCAGCCGCGCCATTTCGGTCCGCCCAGCCAGCAGCTTGATCGCGTCGAAATCCTCCTGGGCGTGGAGGACTGAATCGAGCAGAATCTGATCCACTTCGTCGGCGGTCAGGCCGCGCGTGGGCGTGATTTCGACTTCCAGTTTCTGCCCGCTGCGCTGTTCGGTGGCGCGCACGCGCAGAATGCCGTTGGCGTCGATTTGAAATTTGCACTGGATGATCGGCAGGCCGGCGGGCATGGGCGGAATGCGCAGTTTGAACCGCCCCAGGCTGCGGTTGTCTTCGACCAGTTCGCGCTCGCCCTGCAGCACGTGAATGTCCACGCCGGTTTGGTTGTCGATGGAGGTCGTGTAGGTTTCCTCGGCGGCGGCGGGAATCGACGTGTTGCGCATGATGATCTTGCTGACCGCGCCGCCGACCGTTTCGATGCCGAGGCTCAGCGCCGTCACGTCCAACAGCAGCGTCTCCGAAGCCGCGCCAGCCAGGATGTCGGCCTGGATCGCCGCGCCCAGCGCCACCACTTCGTCGGGATTGACCTCGGTGTCGATCGGCACCTGTTTGTCGCCGATGTGGAAGAATTCGCTCACCGCCCGCCGGACCGCCGGCGTGCGCGTCATGCCGCCGACCATCAGCACGCGGTCGATCTGCTCGGGTTTCACCTGCGCGTCCTGCAAGGCGTGCGCGATGTGGCCCAGTGTGCGCGCGATCAGCGGCTGCACCGCCGCTTCGAACTGTGCGCGCGACACGGTGGTTTTGAACGGCGCCGGCGCCGTCCCGCCGCCGATTTCGAAGGTGGCTTGGTCGGCGCTGCTGAGCGCCTCCCGGCAGCGTTCGGCAGCCAGCTTGGCAGCCACCCGCAGTTGCGGCGTGGACTGGAAGTCCTGGCCGGTGGCTTCGCGGAAAGACGGCGCCAGAAACGCCAATAGCGCCTGATCGAAGTCGTCGCCGCCAAGCAGCGTGTCGCCGTGCGTCGATCGCACCTGGAAGACATTGCGCTGCAAGCGCAGGATCGAGACGTCGAAGGTGCCGCCGCCCAGATCGTAGACGGCGACGGTGCGGGATTCGTTGGGCGCCAGCCCCGCGCCGACGCCGTAGGCGAGCGCCGCCGCGGTCGGTTCGTTGATGATCCGCTTCACGTCGAGGCCGGCCAGTTTGCCAGCGTCGCGCGTAGCCTGACGCTGCGCGTCGTCGAACCAGGCCGGCACGGTGATCACCGCGCCGGTCACCGCGCCCGCGCCCAGTTCGCGCTCGGCCAGCGATTTGATTTCGCGCAGAATAATCGCCGAAATTTCCTGCGGCGTCTGTTCCTTGCCGCCGACCTCCACCAGGACCATTTCGCGCGCGGGATTGCGCACCACTTTGTAGGGCAGGTTGCCCAGTTGCCCTTCCAGTTCCGCCGGGGCTTTGCCCATCAGTCGCTTGATCGAATACACCACGCTTTCGGGATGGTCGCGTGCCACCGCCTTGGCCGCTCGTCCGACCAGCACGCCTTGGGCCGCCAGCCAGGTGATCACCGACGGCACCCGGGCGTCGCCGTCGGCGGCGCGGAAACACGCTGCCTGGCCGTCGCGCACGATCGCGCCCAGCGAATTGGTGGTGCCCAGATCGATGCCCAAAATCACGCCCATGCTCGGTCCTCTATGGAGTGCGGCGGCTTGACGCCACCTTTCCGAGGCGCGGCTTGACGCGCCGTTCTTTCGTCTTTTCTACTTCTTTTTCTCTCACTGCACCAGCCGGTGCCCTCCGGTCCCGGTGGCGTTTTCGAGCAGCCGGCGCCAGTAGGCCATCTGGTCGAGCACCTCCCGTGCGCGCGCCGCCGTGTCCGCCGGATCGGCCGGCGGCAGCGTGGCGAGCACCTCGGCCAGCGTGGTTTCCAGTTGCGCCAACTCGGTGCGAATATTGTCGGCCAGCGCCGCTTTTTGACCATCGTCAGCGGCGGCCAGCCGTTCGGTCAGCTCCATGATTTCCATCAGAAATCCCGGCGGCGGCGGCATTTTTTCGGCCGGCGGTAGGTTGGCCTCGCGCAGGATTCGCGCAATCAGCACTTCGGCTCGTTCGCGTGGTTCCTCCAGTTGCGCCCGCGACCGGTTGGCCAGTGCCATCACCGCTTCGGCCGCCTCTTGGGCCTCTTCGCCCGCGTTGACGTGCCGGTCCGGATGCGCCAGCCGCGACAGCCCCAGATAGTTGTTTTGCAGGCGTGCGGCGTCGAGTTCAAACGCCGGCGGCAGGCCCAGCAGATCGAAGGCGTCGCCGGCCGCTTCGGGAAACAGGGCGCCGCATTTCGAACAGGCCAGCGCGAAAGTCAGCGGTTCGCCGCAGCGGCCGCAGGGCGCCGCGGCGCCGCTTGCGGCAGCAGAGGCCGACGCCGGCGATAGCGGGTCAGACGGCAAAGGACTTGTCGCACCCGCAGGTCGCGCTGGCGTTCGGATTGGTGAATTTAAAGCCGGACTGCATGAGCGTTTCATAGTAGTCGATGGTGACCCCGTCCAAGTACAGCAGCGATTTTTTGTCCACCAGGACCTTCACGTCGCCAAAGGCGAATTCCTCGTCGATCACCGACTTGCGGCGGTCGAAGCGCGTGTTGTATTCCATCCCCGAGCAGCCGCCGCCCTTGACTTCAATCCGCAGGAAGTCCTCGGCAGAAAGCGCGGCGTCCATCTGGCGGCGCTTGCGGATCGCCACGACGGCGGCGTCGGTCAGGTGAATTTCCACCGGTGTCTGTCTCCAACTCGCCCCCGCGCGACCGATTCGCGCCGCGCGGTGCAACTCGTTGAATCCGCCGCCGACTGCGGCGATTCGAAGCAAAACGCGGTTCGTGAACGCCACGATTGCCGCGGCCGACGCGGCCGGCCCGAAAAGCCCTCGCGCCCCTCTCCGGCAGCAGGTTGGCGGCGCACTCGGTCGCGCCGCTGCGCTGGCTAAACCGCGAACGACGACCCGCAACCGCAGGTCGAGGTCGCGTTGGGGTTGTTGAACTTGAACCCCCGCTGCATCACGTTGTCGACATAGTCGATTTCCAGACCGTTGAGGGTCAGGTAGGACTTCTTGTCGATCCGAATGTCGAGGTCTTCAACCTTGACGATTTCGTCCTCTTCGGAGGCGTCGTCGTCGAAGCCGATGACGTACTCCAGCCCGTTGCAGCCGCCGCCTTTGACGCCGACGCGCAGGTGGAATTCCGGTCCCAGGTTTTGTTCCTTGCGGTAGAACCGGATCATCTCGATCGATTTGGGTGTCAGGCTGATCGCCATGGTGATTCACGCTCCTCGTGGTTGTTCCGGCGTCAGGCTCAGACCTGCGCCGATCCGGCCGCCGCGCCCGCCGCCGCCGGCTCGGCTTTGTCCTGCTTGCGCTGGTAGTCTTCCAACGCCGCACGGACGGCGCCTTCGGCCAGCACCGAACAGTGAATTTTAACCGGCGGCAGACTGAGTTCGTCCACGATGACCTGGTTTTTCAGGGTCAGCGCCTCTTCGACGGTCTTGCCGCGCAGCCATTCGGTCGCCAGCGAACTGGAGGCGATGGCCGAGCCGCACCCGAAGGTTTTAAACTTGGCGTCCGAAATCTTGCCGTTTTCAACCCGGATCTGCAAGCGCATCACGTCGCCGCACTCCGGGGCGCCGACCATCCCGGTCCCGACATTGGGGTCCTTCGCGTCGAGCGACCCGACATTGCGCGGGTTGTTGAAGTGATCGATTACCTTGTCGCCGTAGGCCATGATTTGCCTCCTCCTTTAAGTTTAAACCTCAACGCCGGCCGAGCCATTCCGCCGACGGGTGCATTGCGCGACGCGACTAGCGGACTGCTAGTGCGACGCCCACTGCACCTGTTTCATATCGACCCCTTCCTTGAACATGTCGTACAGCGGCGACATCTCCCGCAGCCGTTTCACGCCCGCAATCACGTGATCCACCGTGTAGTCGATTTCGGCCTTGGTCGTGAACCGCCCCAGCCCGAATCGCAGCGACGAATGCGCCAGCTCGTCGCCCACACCGATGCCCTTCAGCACATGCGACGGTTCCAGCGACGCCGAGGTGCAAGCGCTGCCGCTCGACACCGCCACGTCGTGGATGGTCATCATGAGCGCCTCGCCTTCGACGAAGGCGAACGAGATATTCAGACAGCCTGGCAGGCGGCTGTCTGGATGGCCGTTGAGATGGATTTCCTCCAACCCTTCGGCCAACCTCTTGTGGAGGTAATCGCGGAGTTCGCTCAGCCGCTTGGCTTCGTGATCCATTTCCGCGACGCACAGTTCCACTGCCTTGGCCAACCCCACGATGCCTGGAACGTTCAGCGTCCCGGATCGCAGTTGGCGTTCGTGCCCACCTCCATCGATAATCCCTTTGATGCGCACCCGGGGATTGCGCCGGCGCACGTACAGCGCGCCGATGCCCTTCGGGCCGTAAATCTTGTGGCCGCTCAGGCTCAGCAGGTCGATCTTCATCGCTTCCACGTCGATCGGCACCTTGCCGTAGGCCTGTGTTGCGTCGGTGTGGAACAGCGTGTTTTTGTTCTTGGCCTTGATCGCCGCGCCGTAGGCCGCCAGCGGGTAGACGTTGCCGATTTCGTTGTTGGCCGCCATCAAGCTCACCAGAATGGTCTTGTCGGTGACCGCCTCGGCCACCTGTTCGGCGCTGAACATGCCGTTGCGGTCCGGCTTGAGCCAGGTCACCGTGAAGCCCTGCTCCTCGAGACGGTGGATCGGGTCGAGGATCGCTTTGTGTTCGAGCGGGCTGGAAACGATGTGGCTGCCGGGCTTGCCGTAGGCCGCCGCCACGCCCTTGATCGCAATGTTGTCGGACTCAGTCGCACCGGAGGTGAACACCAGTTCCTTGGCCGACGCATTCATCGCCTTGGCCACGACTTCACGCGCGTTTTCGACGGCGTCCTCGGCGTTCCAACCGAAGGCATGGTTGCGGCTGGCCGCATTGCCGAATTCGTCGGTGAAATACGGGAACATCGCCGCCAGAACGCGCGGATCGACCGGCGTGGTGGCGTGGTTGTCGAGGTAAATCGGCAGGTGCAGCGCGCCGTCGGAAGAGCCGGGCTGCAGCTTGGCGATTTCGTCGACGATGCGGTCCATCCCGCGCATATGCGGGCGCTCGACCGCCGGCTTGCGCGGGCTTTCGCCGGCTTCGGCGTTATTTTCTTCAACAGCCATGATTCTTCTCCAGGTTGCGGTTCAGGTCAGACCGGCATCGAAGCAGGTTGCGTCGCGGGGCGCTGCGAAGAAGCTTCGCGCGTTCCGCACCGGCCCTTGTGAATGTCGGCAATCGTGTACTTGCGCATGATCGCCATGATTTCGTCGTGCATCAACGAAAACAGCGGGCGGCACGGGCAAACTTCGGTCATCGAACAACTGTCGTCGTCGAGCAGCTCCGCGACGTTGTCCTGCAACTGCACCAGCTTTTCCAGCTGAGCCGGCTGTGGCGCGGCCGAGGCAGCGGTCGCGGGGCTGTCGGGAGCCGGGTGCAGCGCCGCTTCGTGCGCGCTGCGTGAAAGGTTCTTGTCGTGGCAGTCGCAGGATTTTTCTCCCGAACTGTCCAGGCAGTCGACCAGGCTGTAGGGCCCGTCGATGCGCGAAATGACATCGGCCAGGGTGATCGATTCCTGGGCTCGCGCCAGCACATACCCGCCGGACTTGCCGCGGATCGACTGCACCAGCCCCGCCCGCACCAGCAGCTTGAGCAGGTTCGCCACCAGCGAAGGCGACAGATGGTAGCGCTCGGCCAAGCAGCGCGCCGACTGCCCCTCGCCGAGCGATAGTTCGCTCAGCAGCAGCAAAGAATAGTCGACCTTTCGAGTGAACCGAAACATGCTGAATTCCCATCCTGCCCCGTGCCTGTCCTTGGCATCTAGTTGCGACTGACTCGCAACGCGCGGTGCGGTACCTCCAATATAGCACTGAAACAGTCCTATATCAATAGGTCCAACCGCGCAAAACGCAAAACGCTTCCAAAATCCGCCGCAAAAATGAGTTACAAAAACAACATGTCGGTATGCGATTATCGCCCGCTGGGAGCGCGGCGCTCCAGCGCGGCTGCTTGCGTTCGAAATCTCCCTCCCCTGCTCATGCGAGCACTGCCCAGGAGATGTTGCGCGACCTGGGAGCGCGGGTGACCTCACTCGCCCCAAAAAGTGTCGGCGAAACCGGTGCCGTATCCCCTCCGAAGCACAAGCGCTGGCCAACCAGTTGGGGGCGGTGGAAAGGTCAAATCCAAGAAGCCGCGCTGGAGCGCGGCGCTCCCAGGGGGGCTGCCGGCGTGAACATCGGCACTGCCGATCGCTGCGTGGCATTTCTTCCGACGCATCGAGCCGGTCTTGGATCACCCATGGACCAAATCGTAACTAATTGTAAATAAATCGAGTTATAGAACTGGTCTAAAAATGGTGTTAAACCATCGATTTTCGGGGTATATTGAACCCCAGCCACTTTGGAAACCCCGCAGCGAAGTCACTCTCCATGCCGCAGCCCGCCAACCAGCACGTCGCCTCCGCTCCGCACAACCTGGAGCCGGTGCCGTGGAAGTCCAAGAAAATCATTGACTGCCACACGCATTACCGCTACCAGCAGCCGCCGGCGCATTTCTGGGAAAACGTGCGGCTGTCGGGTGCCTCCAAAATTTGCATTCTGGCCGGCCCCGCACACGGCGATTTGCCGGTCACGCCCGGCATTCTGGTCACGCCCGAAACCCCGGTCACGCCCGAAAACAGCACGCTGAGCGGTCAGGATGGCCTCGACCGCAAGCGTGACGAACCGGCGAGCTGTTTCATTTTCCGCATGCCGGTCCAGCCGCCGGAAAAAATCGCCGCCCATGACGGTTCCGAACTGGTCAAGGAAATCGAGCGCGCCCTCGCCGACGGCTGCGACGGTATCAAGATGATGGACGGCAAGCCGGCCTACCGCCGCGGCTGGCAGCCCTTGCGCGTGGACGACCGCTACTTTGCCGCCTACTGGGAACGTTGCGCGGCGGTGCAGATTCCGATCACCATTCATGTCGCCGACCCGGTCGATTTCTGGGATCCGCAGATGAAAGAATCCTACGCCGGGCTGGAACCGCAGGAAGAGTTCTTCCGGCAGATGATTAACGTGCTCGAACGCAACCCGACCCTGCGCGTCAATCTCGCGCATTTCTTTTTCATGGGCCCGCAGCTCGACCGGCTGGGCGATCTCTTCGCCCAATTCGCCAACCTGCATGTCGATCTGGCGCTCGGCCCGGAGTTTCTGTTCTACTGTTCGGCCGACCCGGTGAAAGCGCGCGAGTTCTTCATTCGCTGGTCGGAGCGCATTCTGTACGGCACCGATCTGAACGACGCCAACTCGCACAAACTCGCCCGCGCCAAGGCCGCGACCCTGCAGAAATTCCTCGAAACCGACGAGACTTTCCACCTGCTGACCTTGGAAGTCCCCGGCCAGCCGCCGCCCATGGGTTCGAACGGCGTGACCGACCTGAAGGGCATCGCTCTGCCGCCGGAAGCACTCGACAATATTCTGTGGCGCAACTTCGAAAAATTCGCCGGCGCGAAACCGCACCCGGCCGCGCTGCAGGTTGCGCCGGTCAATGCCTGACGTGACGACGTGAATTTCGCTGCAGGCGCAGGAAACCGGGATGCGGACCGCGGCTTCGCCGCGCTTTTTTTGGCCACGGGCCATAGGCCCGTGCCACCTATGCTCAAGGCGGTTTGAACGCCGCCGCCGGATCTGCGCGCAACCTGTCTCTTCGGCGCCGACCGTTTACGCTCCGCCCATCAGCGCGCGGGCGACCGGCAGGACCTGGTTCATCGCGAACTGCGCGTCGCCGGCGAAGGATGCGCCGGCCGCGGCGCGGTGGCCGCCGCCGCCGAACTGTTTGCACATGGCCGACACGTCGATCTGCCCCACGGCTCGGCTGGAAAGCTTGGTCAGCCCCGGTTTGATTTCGTAGAAATACAGCGCCAGGTCGGCGCCCTTAATCGCGCGCGGAATGTTGGGGAATTCGTTGGTCGCTTCGACGCCCACGCCGGCTTGCGTGTAGTCGGCCAGGGTGGTGAAGGTGTAGACCAGCCGGCCTTTCATTTCGCTCTTTAAGTGCGCCATCGCGCGCGCCTCCAGCGCGATCTGCTCCGGCGTCTTGTCCAGGTACGCCGTCCTGTAGATGGCCTCCATGTCGAAGTCATTTTCGATCAGCCGCGCGGCCAGCCGCATCGTCCGCGGCCGCACATTGCGGAACACAAAACAGCCGGTGTCGGTCAGGATGCCGGCGTAGAGAGCCCGCGCGGTTTCCTTGTCGACGGTCCAGCCCATCCCGTAGAACAGCTCCGCCAGAATTTCGCAACTGGCTGTCCGGTCGTCGGGAATGTACAGCTTCGTTCCGTAGCGGTCGTTGGAGATGTGATGGTCGACGTTCCAGACCGGCTTGCCGGGCGGGAAAGCCCCGCTGACCGCGCCGAGCCGTTTGAAGGTGGCGCAGTCGAGGCACAGCACGCCGTCGACATCGAGCGTCGCCTCGCCAGGTGTGAAATCGCGGCGAGTGCCGGCGTGATCCAGAATATCGTAGCGGTCGATCAGCCGGTCGGAGTTGGCGATCCGGCACTCAATCCCGTGTTGGGTGAATACTCGCGCCGCGGCGACTTCGGCGCCCCAGCAGTCGAGGTCTGGATTTTCGTGGCCGACGATCGCGATTTTTTTCGCGGCCAGGATTTCATCCAGGATTGCGCGCGCGGCCGGCGGGGGCGGCGGCGCGTCAGGGGTGAGCGCCGGTTGATTGGGCTGGGGCTGGAGCTGCGTCATCGGGTTGCGTGTTCTCAAACAGGTCGATGGTGCGTCCCCCGCGATCCCGCCCGTGGAGATAGGCCAAGTGCGCCTCCTCCAGCAATTTCTGGTCGGCGGCGCGGTCGGGGTGAGCCGCGAAGCTGTTGGCGTGCACCTGCTCAAACAACGCCAACGCTCTGATTTCAAACCCGATGGCGTGTTTGTCCAGCAGATTCGTCAACCGTTTGCCGAGGCCGGGCAAAACCTTCAGGTAGGCCGCGGCCTCCTTGAGCTTCGCCACCTGCTGCGCTTCCGTCAAAGCTTTTCCGATGACCGTGTCCGCGTCGTTCCCTCCGGTTGCGTCGTCGGGGTGGTCCGGATCGGCGGGCTTCGGCGCCGGAGTGGCGGGAGTGGCGGGTTTGGCGGGCGCGGTGGCGGCATCCAACTGCGCCAGGTCGTGCTCGGCGATCTTCAGCGCCGTCTGGCCGTAGTAAATCAACGCCGACGGATCCTCGCGGTCGGCCTCCAGCGCCGTCTGGAAGAAACTCAGGCCCTGGTCGAACTGATCTTCGTTCACCTTCAGGATGCCGGCCTTCACCAGCGCCGGGAGAAAGCGCGGAAAGGCCACCACCGACTGCGAGATCAGCGATTGATATTGGTCGAACAGCCGCCGTTCGGCTTCGTCGATCTGCGCGGGCTGCTGGCCGGCGGTTTTTTCCAGCAGGTTGCCGGCGTTGAGCGCGCAGGCCTGTTTGAACAGGTCGTAGGCCTTCTGGCTGGCGTCCCGCGTGCCGGGCGTCATGGCCGATTCGACGCTGTCGACCCGGTCGCAGGCTTCCTTGACCAGCGGCAGCACCGGTGTCAGTTCGCCGCGCCAACTGGGTGGATCGAAGGGCTCCTCGACCAGCCCGAAACCGTCGGGATCGGACGCGGCCGGCAGCGGTTCCTGCTTGGCGGCCGCGGCCTGACCCAGGTGCAGCGCGCGCAGGTAGGCGGCGTGCGCGTCGGTCAGCAGCCAGAGCTTCTCGAGGTCGTAGCCGAGGTTGTACTCGATCAGCGGATTGTCCTGGTGAGTCGCCTTGGAGGCCTCCTCCAGCAGCACCCGCGCCTGTTCGAAATCGGCATGCAGTTCGTACGCCAGCGCCAGGGCCAGGAGCGTGCGCGGGCGGCGTTCCAGCGTCAGGGCGTTGCGGTAAAGCGCGACCGATTTTTTGGGGTCGCCGCCGCGCTCGTACAAGGTCCCCAGCCGGTAGCAGCACCATGCCTGGTGGCGCTGAATGTACGCCCACTGGTCTTTGGGCAGCGCCTGCAACGTCTGAATCAGCATGGTGCATTGGGCGGCGTCGGTGTCCGGCTGCCAGGGATCGAGAATCGCCTGAAGATAGGCGGTGCGCGCAGCGTCGAAATGCCCGTCGTTCATCAGTTCCTGCCCCAGCAGCGCGGCGGCCGGCCGCCACTGCAAGCCGCCGCCCAGGTCGATCGGTTTGGCGATTTCGGCGCGGATGGCCGCGAGGTACTCGGCGCGCGCCTGTTTCGAAGCCGCCACGTATTTCATCACCGCCTGGTCGTCGTGCGCCGCGCCGCCGAGGGTCGCATCGAGCCGCGTCGTTTCGGCGCGGTACTTCGTGCGAGCCGCTTCCAGCCGCGCGAGCATGGCCGACCACGGAGCGGCTGCGGCAGCGGCGGCGTCAACCGGTTGGCCGCCGGCCGTCGGCGGCGCTTTTGGATTTGTGGGCGCGGTTGGAACTGCGGGATCTGCCGGAGCAGCGGGCTCTTCCGGAGCAGCCGGAGCAGCCGGCGCGGCGAGTTCGGTAGGCGTGACGGGAGCGGGCGGCGTGGCATCCGCCGCGGCCACGCGGCCGTTCGGTAGTCCGGTCAGCGCCGCGACGGCGGCGGCCAGCGCCCAGGCGTAAGCCAACCGCGCCGCGGTGCGCGTAAACAGGCTCCGGCCGGCGCGGCTATTCTTCGTCGTCGGCATCCCCATCGTCGGCATCCTCTGGTTCGGTCCCCGAATCGTCCTCGGCCGGGCTTGCCTCCGCCGCGCCCGCGTCCTTCGCGGCGACGGGTTCGGCGGTCTCCGCGGGGGCGGCCTTGCCAGCCTTGCGGCGCGATGTTTTCGCCCCCGCAGCCGGCTCCGCGCCGCCCTCCCGTGCCAGGCGGTCCTGGCGCAGAATGCGGTCGATTTCGGCCTGTTCGCGCAGCGAGGGATCGTACTGGAAGGTCAGCCGCGGGACGGTGCGCAGGTCCATTTCCCGCGCCACCACGCTGCGGACTTCGCCGCTGGCCGATTTCAGCCCGCGGGTGGTCGTGCGGATGTCCTCCTCATTGCCCAAGACGCTGAAATACACTTTGGCCTCAGACAAATCCGGCGAAACGCTCACCCGCGTGATCGTCACGAAGCCGATGCGCGGGTCGCGCAGCCGGAACAGCACGTTCTCGCTGATGATCCGCCTCATCATGCTGTTGATGCGTTCAAGGCGACGTTGGTTGGCCATGATTTCCACTTACCTTTCGCGCTGCGCATCGGCGGGACTGCGCCGCGGGCTTTCGTTGCGTACAGTCTACTGGAAACCGGAGACTTGAGACGGGGAACAGGGAACAGGATCCAGGGAACGGACCGGTCAAATCTCCTCTTCCTCGCCCCATTCCTCGAACGGCTGGCTGCGGACTTCGTAGGAATCCAGCCAACTATCGGGCGCGCCGGCGATGAAATCGCGGACCTTGCCAAGCACCTCCCGGCCGAAGGATTCGTCGGCGGTCACCATCGTGACGCCAAGATCGGCCCGGCCCCACAGCGGCCGCTCGCCGGCCAGATCGGCGATGGCCACCGGAAATCGCGACCGGATGCGCTCGCACAGCCCCTTGACCGCGTGACGGCGGTCCTTGAGCGATGCAGCGCCCGGAATCGACAGATGAAAGCAACCGGCAAAAATGTGCATGGGTTTTAAAGCGCCGCTCGAAGGCGGCGCAGGGGTCCGGCGGCGCGGCTCGCGGTTCCGGGAACGGTTACAGCGAGGTCCGCGCCTCGAATTCAACCTCGTAGGATTCGATCACGTCGCCCTGTTTGACGTCCTCGAACCCGTCCAGCCGGATGCCGCATTCGAAGCCTTCGCGGACTTCGCGCACGTCATCCTTGTGGCGCTTGAGACTTTCGACTTTGCCTTCTTTGTCGCCCTGCGGCCAGACCACTTTGCCATCGCGCACCAGCCGCACATTCTGCGAACGGCTGATGGTGCCGTTGCGCACGTAGCAGCCGGCCACGGTGCCGACCTTGGTGACCTTGAAGACCTGCCGCACTTCGACTTCCGACTTCGGCACCAGCCGCTTTTCCGGCTGCAGCATGCCGGTCATGATCCGCCGCACGTCATTGATCATCTCGTAGATGATGTTGTACAGGCGGATTTCGACCATGGCCTTGGAAGCCGCGTTGCGCACCTGCGAATCGGCGCTCACGTTGAAGCCCATGATCAGCGCGTCGGAGGCTTCCGCCAGCGTCACGTCCGACAGGTTGATGCCGCCGGTGGCCTGGTGCAGAATCTTCACCTTCACTTCGCCGGTGGACAGCTCGTTCAAGCTGTTCACGATCGGTTCGATCGAGCCAATCACGTCGGACTTGATGATCAGGTTGAGCACCGCCGCCTGGCCCTGTTCCAAGTGCAGCTTGAAACGTTCCAGCGCCGATCCCATCCGTTGGGCGATGTTCGCGACCCGTTCCTTGCGCTGCCGTTCGCTGGCGATGTCCATCGCCTTTTTAAGCTCGTCCAGCACCACGAATTTGTCGCCCGCCGCCGGAACTTCGGACAGGCCCAGCACCCGCACGGGCGTGGAAGGCCGCGTTTCGTCCATCGGCCGGCGCAGGTCGTCCTGCATCTGCCGCACCCGGCCGTAGCCGGAACCGGCCACGACGATGTCGCCGGTCTTGAGCGTCCCCGCCAGCACCAGCAGCGTGGCCACGACGCCTTCGCCCGGATCGGTGTGCGCTTCCAGCACCACGCCCTGCGCGGCCTTGTGCGGGTTGGCCCGCAGGTTCATGATTTCGGTTTCGAGCGCGAGGGTTTCCAGCAGCGTGTCCACGTTGGTGCCCGCGAGCGCCGAGATGGGGATCATTTCGACGCCTTTTTCCTGGTCCCATTCGACCGGGCTGAGCCCGTGGCTGGCCAGTTGCGCCTTCACTTTTTCGGCGTCGGCGCCGGCTTTGTCCATTTTCGTGATCGCGACGACGATTTTCACGCCCGCCGCCCGCGCATGCGCAAGACTTTCCAGCGTCTGCGGCATCACGCCGTCCTGACCGTCCACCACCAGCACCACGATGTCGGTGGTCTGCGCACCGCGCGCACGCATCGCCGAAAAGGCTTCGTGGCCGGGGGTGTCAAGGAAACACACGAATTTCTCGCCCACCTTGACGCGGTAGGCGCCGATGTGCTGCGTAATTCCGCCGGCTTCGCCCGCCGCGACGTGGGTCTTGCGGATGTAGTCCATCAGGGTCGTTTTGCCGTGGTCGACGTGACCGAGGATCGCGACGATCGGCGCGCGCGGTTCCAGTTGCGCCTCGGGGTCTTCGGCTGCCATCACGGTCGCGACTTCGTCCTCGACGTCGGCCGCCTTCTTGATGTTGAGTTCGATGCCGAATTCGTAGGCAATCAGTTGCGCGTCCTGCTCGGGCAGGGTTTGGTTGATCCCCACCAGCTTGCCTTCCAGCAGCAGCTTGGCGGAAATTTCGCTTACCTTCACGCCCATCACTTCGGACAGCGTCCGCAGGTTGATCGGCGGCACGATGTCGACCTTGCCGGATGGCTTTTTGGCCACCACCACCGGCTGCTTCTGGAGTTCTTCCCCGCGGCCGCGTTTGCCGAAGCGCCGAGTGCCCGCGCGCCGCGAGCCGTCGTCTTCCTGGGTAATTTGGGCCATGAGCCGGCTTTTGCCGGTGCGTTTGTACTCGGCGCGCGCCTTGCTTCCGCCCAGCCCCGGCAGCGGCGCCTCTTCCTTGACTTCACCGCGCAGCTTCGGGTAGTAGACTTTCGGCGTGAAGGTGTCGACGGCGGCCTTCGAGACCACCTCCTGACCGTGAGCCGCCCCCGTTCGCGGCGCGCCGGCTGCGGCCCGCTCCGGCTTGGCCCGACCGCCGCGCGGCGCCTGCACCGGCCCGTAGAGATGTTCCGCCACGTTGCTCGAAACGACCACCCCGAACTTGTCCTTGTCTTCAGGGTTGACCGGCAGAATCCCCTCGGGGATCGCCTGCATGATGGCCGATTTCGCCGCGATCGCCGCGCGCGATTCGTGCATCCGGCCCGGCCGCGTCGTGGGACCGGCCGGCTGCGGAGGCGGGACGGTCGGAATGGGCGAGTTGGGCGGGTTGAGGGGCGGCGGCGTGGCTGCCGCGCTGCCGCCTGTATCGGTGTTTACGTCAGCCGGCTTGGGCGGTGCCTCGGCCGCGACTGTTTCAGCCGTGGCCGGCGGCATGGCCGCCTGCGCCGTAGGCTCCTCGACGGCCGTCCCCTGCGCGGGAACGCCCGTCGCGGCTTCGGTCGTCGCCCCGGTCACCAGTTCGCCCGAATCTGTATCCGAGGCTTCGGCACCGGCCGTTTCCATCCCGCTGGACTCGCCTTCGCCGCTGTGCTCGGCATCGCTTTCCTGCGTGGCGTCGCCCACGCCGGAAGACTTCGCAGCCACCGCGGTGCCGGTGCTGCCTTTGTCCACCCCGATGCGCCGCCGGCCCAAATGGCTCGGCGCACTGGCGCTCGCGCCGCGCGCCAGCCGTGAATGCCCGCGTTGGGAGCTGTGCGACGAGGCCGCAGCGCCGCCGTCGCCCCCGTCCCGGTGGCGCTTCTTCCAGGCTGACTTCAGGCGGTCGGCCTGGCCCAAAGTGAGCTTGCTGTTGTACGTTTTCACGTCCAACTTCATGTCCTGGGCGAATGCGACGAGCTCTTTGCTCTCGCATTCCAGCTCTTTGGCAATGTCCGCGACTTTGACTTCTTCCAAGCGTCACCTCACCCAACCGGAAACCATCCGGAGTTCACATGGAATTCGACATTATCCAGCATTCGGCCAAATGGACCAGATGTTAAATCCCGGCCGCCGACCAAACGCCCCGTGTGTTCGTCAGGTTTACTGTTGCGCTTCCTCCCCGCCCGCCGGCGCGTCGCCGCCCGCGGCTTTCGGTGCCTCTTCGGCCGTCCCCGTTTCCGGCGCAGCCACCGGTTCGTTCCCGTCCGGCGGCGGCGTCGCCGCGGGCGTAGCGCCTTCGGCGGGCACAGCGCCTTCGGCCGGCGCCGGTTGCGCCTCGCCCGGCGTGATGAACTTCAAGCCGCCTTCCGGGGGCTTTTCGGGGATTTCGATCGGCTGCGCCGCCAGTTCCGCCAGGAACTCCTTCTGCCGCACTCGCGCGTAGTCCAGCGTCTGCTGGATTTCCTCCGCCGACAGCTTGTTGTTGGTCAGCATCCGCATGCCGTCCTCGCCGCGCTGGATGATCTGGCGCAGGCTCGACAGACTGGCCAAAATGAGCGCCTCCTTCTGATCCTGCGACAGGAACGGAATCTTGCCGATTTCCGCGCGTTCCCGCTCGCGCAGAATCCGCGCCTGACTTTCGGTCAGGATTTCGATGTTCCAGCGCGTCAGCCGCGCCGTCAGACGCACGTTCTGGCCCTTCTTGCCGATGGCCAGCTTGAGCTGCTCCTCGGGCACGATCACCCGTGCCGTACCGAAGGCGCGGCCTTCGCCCGCCGTTTCGCCCGGCGGCACCTCGTCCCGTTCCAGTTCGACGTTCGTAATTTCCGCCGGCGAGAGCGAACTGCGGATGAATACATCCGACTGGTCGCTCCAGCGCACAATGTCAATTTTCTCGCCGTTCAGTTCGTCGACGATCGAACGAATGCGGCTGCCGCGCACGCCCACGCAGGCCCCGATCGGGTCCACCCGCGGGTCGTTGCTGTACACCGCGATCTTGGTCCGGTAGCCCGGCTCGCGCACCAGGCTCTTGATTTCGACGATCCGGTCGGAAATTTCCGGCACCTCGAGGTTGAACAGCTCGCGCACCAGGTTCACATGGGTGCGGCTGAGCACGATCAGTACCTTCTGGCCTAGTTTCTGCACTTTGATCACGTAGGCACGGATTCGGTCGCCCTGGCGGTAGCGTTCCTCGCGCACCTGCTCCTTCACCGGCACCACGCCCTCGGCCCGCCCCAAGTTCACGAACAGCCGGCCCCGGCCGCCTTCTCCGGCGCGCTCGTAGCGCTGCACCGTGCCATTCACCAGCGTGTCCACCTTGCCCACGAATTCGTTGTACACCACGTCCCGTTCGGCTTCGCGGATCCGCTGCAGCATCACCTGCTTGCCAGACTGCGCCGCAATTCGGCCGAAACGGGTCGGGTCGATCCGGCGGCCGTCTTCGTAGGCTTCAATCGCCCCGGTCACGCGGTTGATTCGCACCGAGAGTTCCCCGGTCAGTTGCAGCCGTTTGCGCGCCGCCGAATGCAGCGCCTGCTCGATGGAGGTCACCAGGATTTCCTTGTCGATCCCCTTGTCCCGATGCAGGCTGTCGATCAAACGCAAAAGCTCGGTGTTGTCTATTGCCACGAACCCATCCTCCCGGAGGCCCACCGCGCCGGCATCACTCGGCCGCGTGGCGGGCGTCTTCCGTTCACTTGATTTTCGATCGCTCTGCCGTCAGTGCGGTTGGATGAAATGAAGAAGGGTGCAATCGCTCGCGCGCCTTGCACCCTTGCGGATACTCAACTCACCACCACACCGCCCTCAGTATCGCCGCCTGAGCGCCCCCGTCAAGAGGACCGCCGCCGACCCGCCGGCGCCTGTCGCCCGGCGCCGGCGCGACCTTGAACGAAATCACAAAAAATAAACCCCTGGCTGTCGAACCGCCCCGCCTATGCTACGATGGGAGCCGATGCTACATCAAACCAGTGAAGGGAGTTAGCCCATGAAGCTGCCCGTGGACCGTTTTTGCATGGTCGTTGGCGCGCTGCTGGTCAGCGGCGCCTGCCTGGCCCTGCCGGCCTCGCAGTTCGTCCTGCCGGTGCCTGCGCCCAAGCCGGCGCCGGGCCCTGCCACGACCCCGACGACCCCTGCGACCACCATTCCGGCCTGGACTCCGCCTGCCTACCCGCAGCGCGTTTCGATGCGGTCCATCAAGCCCTCCGTGCAGCTTCAGGGCGACCAGAACGAATCGGTCAGCCTCAGCAACTCGCCCACCGACTACAAAATTCACACCGCGCTCAATGTCAATGACGGCGTCGTGGTGGATCTCGGGGCCGGCGCCCGCCTGTTCTGCCTGCCCGAACCGGGCGCGAAAACCACCAAGATTTCCCTCGACGGCTGGATCACCACCCACGGCTCCCTCGACAAACCCGCCTTCATCGGCGCATATTCCGGCCGCGTGGATTGGGAAATGAGCGCCGGCGCGGTCCGCGGCATCAACACCGTCTTCAAGGATGTCGACTTCAACTGCCGCGGCGGCATGATGGATTTCCAGAACTGCCTGTTCGTCAACTGCACCATTGCCATCGATGGCAGCACCGGCGGGCAGTTGGACATGACCAGCTGCACCTTCAACGTCGGCGCCGGTAAAACCGCGATCACCGTGGTGCGCTCCGTCCGTGGCCCCATCTGCCACTGGCGAGAGGTCAAATTCGACGGCTACGCCGTCGCCATCCAGGTCGACGCCTACGACGCGGCCATGGCCCGCACGGTGCCCTGGGACCTCAACGATCTCGAATTCGTGAACATCTCCGGGAAGGCGGTCACCGACAGCGATCCGATGCCGCTGGTCATCGGCCATGCCTATATCATGGGCGCCAAGAGCACCAAGGAAGCCATGGACCAGTGGGTGGAACTCAAGCCGCCCACCAACAACATGACCGGCACGCCGGCGGTGACGCTGCAGAACGTCTCGCCCACCGAGATCAACCAGGCCGGCACGAAAATCGTCGATCCGACCGCGAACAAGGGCCAGAGCGGCGGTGACGGCGGCGGCGGCAAAGCCGGTGCGCCCGCCGACGATGACGGCTAGCCGACTGCTGCGCGCTCCGACCTTCCCCAGCCGGTGGCGCAAAATTTCCGTTCCCGGCCGGACCGACTCCGGCCGCGATTCCATCCCAGGTGGCGGGTTGGCAATCGCTCTGGGCGCTTC
>JBOHNC010000299.1:0-2625 GCA_050730415.1 Planctomycetota bacterium | reverse complement strand
GACCTGTGCTCCCTGCGCCCGCAAATCGACCGCCTCACCAAAACCGTCGTCATGGATTTCGACCCCCGCGGCCGCTTCCGCAAATACGTCCTCCAGCGCTCCGTCATCCACTCCACCATGCGCCTGACCTACCGCCAGGCCCGTGGCATTCTCGACGGCCACGACCACGACGTCAAACCCGCCGTTCTCACGCTCCTCAAGCACATGAAAACGCTGTCTGAACTGCTGCGCAAACTGCGCTTCGAAAACGGCAGTCTCGATCTCGAAATGGGCGAAATCGAACTGGTGCTCGACCCCCGCAGCGGCGAAGTCACCGGCTTCCAAAAGGCCGACAACGATTTCACCCACCAGATGATCGAAGACTGCATGCTTGCCGCCAACCGCGCCGTCGCCGAATACACAACCGCCGCCGAACTCTCCAGCCTCTACCGCAACCACGACGACCCCGACCCCGCCAAACTCGACCGTTTCGCCCGCTTTGCCCGCACTTTTGACCTCAAACTGCGCGCGCCCTACACCCGCATCCAGTTGCAAGGCGTGCTCGAAATGGTCCGCGGCCAGAAATTCCAAACCGCGGTCAGTTTCGCGCTGCTGACCAGCCTTGCCCAAGCCCGCTATTCGGAACGCTGCGAAGGCCACTACGCGCTGGGTTTTTCCAAGTACAGCCACTTCACCAGCCCGATCCGCCGCTACGCCGATCTGCTCACCCACCGCGCGCTCGACGAACGCCTGGGCGACCAGGCCCAGATGCCCGCGCCGACCGATCGCCCGCCGGGTGCGATCAAAGCCAAGCAGATCCGCGACGGCTGGATGCACGGCATCGCGATGCACATTTCGGCCACCGAACGCAAATCGGCCGAAGCCGAAACCGCCGTCAAAACCTTCCGCCAGATCGAATACCTGCAAAGCCACCGGCAGCAGTTCCACGTGGGCGTGATCACTCGGGTGCGCGATTTCGGGTTCACTGTTGAGCTGCAGGACTGCTTGGTCGAGGCGATGGTGCGGCTGCGCAACCTGCGGGATGACTTTTACGAGTACCTTGAAGACCAGCATGCGGTGCAGGGCCGGCGGTTCCACAAGCGCTACCAGTTGGGCGATGTGATCCGGGTCGAAGTGACGCGGATCGATATAAGCCGCCGCGAAGTCGATGCGCTGCCGGTGGCGCTGCCGGACGACAAAGATCGTTTGGATACAAGGGCTTAGAACGCTGAACGGGCGAATTACAAAACGAAGATAATGTAACATAAGATACATATTCAAAATGATATGTTAATTGATTTTGTATAGTTTTCCGGGGTTTTAAGGAGGCTGGGGCGATGGATGGGGAGCAACCGTCGGAGGGGGTTTTGGAGCAGGATTTGCTGGCGGAGACATTTTGTTTCGGGTGGTAGTCGCAAACAAAGAGCGTGGCGGGGAGCAGGCGGGTCGGTACGACCCGCCGGGGTCGATGAGGTGGGTTGGAGAATTTTTATCCGGAGGTGTCGCAAGGCTCAACCTCCGGCAAATGGCTGGCATCCCTCCGGGATGAATACAGGTCAATAAAGAAATACGCCTTCCGTGGGGAGGTGTGGTTAAACTCCGCGCCAGAAAAATGATTCTTGTCTAAAAATAGCGCCATTCAGCTGGTCAGCCCAGGGTAGGGTACGAAAAGTGGGCATTTCAGGGGTGGGCGTTGGGCAGGGCGTTGAGCACTTCCGGGGGCGGGGGGGGCAGTTCGAGCCAGAGGACCACGCGGAGGCTCGGGGCGGCGGCGGGGTCGAGGTTGACCTGCATGAGGGCTTGATGGTCGGCAGTGCGGTACATCGGCTGGAGAATCGCGTTCCAGTGGTCTCCGCCGCCCTGCGGCAGCATGCGCCGGAGGCTGTCGGCGGTGTCGCCGGGGCGGGTGACGTTGACCGCGCCGGGGGGGGGCGTCGGCGCGGCCGGCGCGTTGGTTCCGTCGGTTGCAGAACCCATGTTCCAACCAGTGGCGCCGGGCGCCTTCGCCGCGGGCGCCGGCCATTGGAAGGTCAGGCGCTGCGGGGTGGTTCCGGCGCGCCAAAATTTCATCGCGAAAGCGCGGACGACGTGTGGTTGTTTGAACGCCTGGAGCGCTTCGTTCGAGAGCCGCAGGCGGATGGTTTCGTCGAGCGCGCCGGTGGGCTGGTCGGCGGCGAGGGTGTCGAAGGCTTGGGCGAGGGCGGGCAGTTGTTTGGCGACGGCGTCTTCCTGCGCCGCGGCCCAGGTTTGCACGATCAGTGCGGGGTCGTGCTCCGCGCCGGGCGTCACCAGCGGGCTGCCGGCTTGGAGGTCGTCGAGTTTGGCTTGCAGCGCGTGGAATGGATCGGGGGTGTCGTCGACCGACCAGTGGCCGAGCAGTTTGGCGGCGGGGTCGAACAGGAAGAGCGCGGGGGTGCCGTCGACGTGGCGGTCTTCGACGAACCACGGAGCGATGTACATCGGGTAGTTCTGCGGCAGGCCGGTCTGACTGACGAATTTTTGCACGCGGTCGCGGGTGATGTCGGCGCTGATGCCGATGAGGGCGATGTGGCGTTTTTGCCAGGCGGCGACGGCGGCGTCGAGGTCTTTGGCTTCGCGGATGCAGGGGGCGCAGTCGGCGGCGAAGACGGTGATGACGATGTAATC
>JBOHNC010000298.1:0-25530 GCA_050730415.1 Planctomycetota bacterium | reverse complement strand
CGCGACAGCCGGTGCGGCAGCCGGCACCACCGTCGGCGCGGACCCCGCACCCGTCGCCACGGCCGGCGTCAGCGGCACCGGAGCCGTAGCAGCCCGCAGCGCGTCTTCCTTGGTGACCCGCCCGCCTGGGCCGGTGCCCGCGATGGTTTCGGGGTTCAGATCGCTCTCCGACAGAATCCGCCGTGCCGCCGGCATCACCCGCGGCTTCACCTCCACCCGCGTCAGCCGTACCCGCTGGAAATCCTTGCCCTCCTTCACCACGTCCTGCGCCGCACCCGCGGGCAGCGGCGCCTGCACCACCGGCGTGGCGCTGGGCGTCGCCGTCGGCAATGCCGGCGCGGGAGCAACACCCGACGGCGCGGCAGCAACACCGGACGGCACGGGAGCAACAACGGACGGCACGGGAGCAACACCCGACGGCGCGGCCGGATGGGACGGAGCGGCGGCGGCCGGTGCTTCTGCTTCAATCAGCGCCAGCACCTCGCCGACCCGCGCTTTTTCCCCCTGCTTTTTCAGAATTTTCGTCAGCGTCCCCGCCGCCGGCGCCGGCAGTTCGACCGTGGTCTTGTCGGTCTCCAGAATCACCACCGTGGCGTCGACGGCCAGCTTGTCGCCCGCCGCCTTCACCCACTGCCCGACCTGAATCTCCGTCACCGACTCACCCACCGCCGGCACTTTCAGTTCGATCTGCATGGCCCTGTCCTTCCGTCCACGGCCGGCCCGTCCGCCGGCCGATTGCCTACTTCTCGAACGCCTCATCCAGCAACCGCTTCTGCTCCAATTTGTGCGCCCCCGCCGAACCGGTCGCCGGACTGGCCGAAGCCGGCCGCGACACCCGCCGCAGTACCCGCCCATGCAGCGTTTCGCCGAACAGCGCGCGCAGATACCGCCACGCGCCCATATTTTCCGGCTCCTCCTGCACCCAGGTCACCGCCACCCCGGTCGGAATCGACGCCAGCAACGCTGTCACCTCCCGCTCGGGAAACGGATACAACTGCTCCAGTCGCGCAATTGCGACCTCGCTGCGTTTGGTTTCCGCCCGGCGCTGCGCCAAGTCGTAGTACACCTTGCCGCTGCATAGTAGCAGCCGTCGAATCGGCGCAGCCGCCGGCTGAAGATCCCCCACCACCCGCTGAAAGGTCCCCGTCGCCAGCTCGGCCAGCCCCGACGTCGCCGCCGGCGCCCGCAGCAGACTTTTCGGGGTCAGCACGAACAGCGGCTTGCGCCAAGCCCGCAGCACCTGCCGCCGCAGCAGATGAAAATACTGCGCCGGCGTGGTCGGGTTCACCACCTGGATGTTCTCTTCGGTCGCCAGCAAAAGCAACCGCTCCAGCCGCGCGCTGGAATGCTCCGGGCCCATGCCCTCCATGCCGTGTGGCAGCAGCAGCACCAACCCCGACAGCCGCCGCCATTTGTCCTCCGCGCTGGCGATGAACTGGTCCACGATCACCTGCGCGCAGTTGATGAAGTCCCCGAACTGCGCCTCCCACGCCACCAGCCCCTGCGGGCAGTCGAGGCTGTAGCCGTACTCGAAGCCCAGCACCCCCGCTTCGCTCAGCGGGCTGTTGAAAATATTCACCGCCGCCTGCGAAGGACTCAAATTCTGCAGCGGCATGTAGGTGTGGCCGTCTTCGATGTCGTGCAGCATCGCGTGCCGCTGGCTGAAGGTGCCCCGCAGCGAGTCCTGCCCGCTCATGCGGATCGGCTTGCCCTCGGTCGCCAGCGCCGCGAAGGCCAGCGCCTCGCCCATCGCCCAGTCCAGCGGCGCCTTGCCCTGCGCCATCAGCAGACGGTGTTCCAGCAGCCGCTCGACCTTCGGATGGACATGAAAATCGGTCGGCAGCCGCGTCAGCAATTCGCCCAGGTTGGCCAGCCGCTTTTCGTCCACCGCCGTGACCGCCTCCGGCACGTCGGCCTCCCGCCCGCCCTGGTAGCCCTGCCAGACACCAGCGCGAATCTCCGGTGACGCCGCCGTCGACAGCGCGCTGCGCGCGATCGACAGCTCCTCTTCCAACTGCCGCCGGCGCTTCTCGTCGATGGCGTCGGCCTGTTCCCGCGTCAACCCGCGCAACTGCAGCAGATGCTGCAAATAGGCCTCCCGCACCCCCGGCCGCTGCTCGATGGCCCGGTACAGGATCGGCTGCGTGAAGGCCGGCTCGTCCGATTCGTTGTGCCCGCGCCGGCGGTAGCAGTACATATCGATCACGACGTCGCGCTGGAAAATACGCCGGAACTCCATCGCCAGCTTCACCACCGTCGCCACCGCTTCGGGGTCCTCGCCGTTCACATGAAAAATAGGGCTTTCGAGCATCTTCGCGACATCGGTGGAATAGATGCTCGAACGGCTCTCGTTCGGCGCCGTCGTGAAGCCGATCTGGTTGTTCACCACGATATGCAGCGTGCCGCCGGTCCGGTAGCCTTCCAGTTGGCTCAGATTCAGCGTCTCCTGCACCACACCCTCGCCGGCGAAGGCCGAGTCGCCGTGGATCAGCATCGTCATCCCGCGCGTGTGGTCGACGTCCCCCACCCGATCCTGCTTGGCGCGCAGCCGCCCCACCGCCACGGCGTTCACATATTCCAGATGGCTCGGGTTGAAGCACAGCGACAGGTGAATCTTCTGTCCCTGCGGTGTGATATGGTCGGTGCTGAAGCCCAGATGGTACTTCACGTCGCCGCAGCCGATTTTTTCCCCTGCATCGCGGTCCTCGAACTCGGCGAAGATCGCCCGCGGGCTTTTCCCGAGCACGTTGGCCAGCACATTCAGCCGGCCGCGATGCGCCATCCCAATCACGATTTCGTCCAGCCCCTCCCCGCCGGCGGCGCTGATCGCCAGATCGATCAGCGGGATCAGGCTTTCGGCGCCCTCCAGCGAAAAACTCTTCGCCGCGACGAATTTTTTCCGGATGAACTCCTCGAAGGTCACCGCATCGGTCAACCGCGTGTAGATGTGCGCCTGTTCGGCTGGCGTCAATTGCATCCGGTTTTCATTGCGCTCCATCCGCCGCTGCAGCCAGTGCTTCACCTGGATGTCGTCGATGTGCATGAACTGCACGCCGATCGACCGGCAGTAGGTGTTGCGCATGCGGTGGATGATCTGCCGCAAAGTCGCCACCGAATTGGCCTCGATGGTGTTGCTCGAAAACGGCCGGTCCAGGTCGGCTTCGGACAGATGATAAAACGTCGGATTCAGTTCGGGGTGGTCCGGCAGAGCGCGCCCCAACGGGTCCAGCGCCGCGACCATGTGCCCGCGCACGCGATAGGCGCGGATCAGTTGGTCCACCCGGTCCTGCAGCGCCGCGACTTCAATGACCTGCCGCCCGCCGCCGGAAATCCCGTCGCCGCCCCTCTCGCCCCTCTCGACCATCCCGCCCATCCCGACGCCCGCGCCGTTTCCAGGGCCGCCGCCGAACAGGCCGGCCGGCCGCACACTCGGCCCGATTTTGGGGTGCGCCAGAAATCGCGCCGCCTCAGGCGCCTGCTGCGCGGTCTCGAAAAATCGCCGCCAGTCCTCGGGAACGGAACGTGGATCGGCCAGAAAATCGGCGTACAGACTCTCGACGTAAGCCAGGCTCAAACTGCTGTAAGGAAGCTGCGACAGGTCCATCAGCCCTGACACCCCCTCAGAGACTGCCCCTCAAACCAGCGCGCGCCCGTCACGCCAGACCCGCTTCAGCCCCGCGTGCGCCGCGCCAACGTTCAGGCAGCACAATTTTAACCGCCCTTTGCACCGAACGCCCCTGTCCATTCCGAATTGCACACCCGGCCGCCCGACAAGCGACACGCGATCCAAAACGCGTAGGGAGTGCGGCGGCTTGACGCCGCCCTTCTTAGGCGAGGCTTGACTCGCCATTCTTCCTCTCCTCTTTCTCTTCGCATCTTAAACCGATTACCACAAGACCGCTTCGTCCTACAGCGCTGCTTTGTCTTTGGCTCGCTGTCTTGCCCCCGTTCCTCGACCCCGAATGGGGTCCCGAGTTCAATTAGCCGTAGGTGACCAAGCGCCGAAGGCGCGCCGGGAACCTACGGAAGAAAGCGATAGAAAACGCCTTCGACCCCGGATGGGGTCAAACCTGTGCGCGAACCGCCCCAGACACGAAATAGCGCTGTAGGGCTACAATTTTCTCAGAGAGTGGTTCCCGTGCGCCAACGGCGCAAAATAGGAAAGCGAAGGGTTGGCCGCAGGCCTACCTTCGAACGCGGGCCTGTGGCCAACCCTCTGCCGCGCGATCCGAGACGATCATGGCCGCGCCGCCGTTCCATCGCGCGGAACCGCACCCGACGCCCCACTCGCCAGGGCCGGAATACGCCTCCTACGCAGCCCATCCGCAGCTCACCATAGAATTTGCTGCGGCGGCCGGAACTGAATCGACCGGTACCCCGCCCAGTACCCCGCATCCACCACCCCCAGCACATTCTTCCACGGCGTCTCCTGGTCCCGCCGCGTGCGCTCATCGGCGGGATAGATGATGAGCGGCGTGTCGGGATGAAGCAGCAAACTCTTCAACGCCTCGCGCAGTTGATTCAAATCCCGGTAGCCGACCCCATCGGTCGATTGGATGTAATAAGTCGCCCCGCGCATGGATTTTTCGAGCGCCGACGGCGCCGACCGGAGCGCCTCGTCATCCTTGACCAGCACGTAGATCGGCTCCGGCGGGTCCAGCGATGGCGGTTGAATGCTCAGCCCCTGCGAATCCAGCCAGCAATCCATCTTGTCCTCGGTCTGTTTCACCCGCGAACAGACCAGGAAAAATATCAGCAGTTGAAACACCACGTCGATCATCGGCGCGAAGGACATCTCCGCCTTCACCTCCTGCTGTTCGCTTACCACCGCGCTGCTCATCGTTTGCTCCTTTTTTCCAACCCCACTTCCACCCCGATCCACGCCGCCGCGCCGAACCCGCCCAACCGATTCGCCACGGCACATTCATTCCACCCCACGAGCCACCCGCTGCGCCGGCTGCGTGCCATAGCTCACCCTGTACACACCCGCCTTCGTGCAGGCCGCCTGCGCCTGCTCCACCACCGCCCAACTGCACCGCGCGTCGGCGCGAATTTTCACATGAAGCGCGGAAGACTGCGCCTGCGATCGGCCCGGCGGGTTCCCCCGCAGCCGGACCTGCCGGTCCGCCGCTCGCAGGTAGTCCGCCAGCGTGCCCGAGTCATACACCCGGTTCCGCACCACCAGCGCGTCGCGCACGGAATAGTCGCTGCGCCGTTCGTCAGCCACGCGAAAGACACCATTCACCACCACCCGGTCGAACGGCGGCGGAGCGTCGATTTGCGCATACCGCGTCCGCGGCAACTGCACGTCGGCGTCGTCCGATTTTTTGATTTCTGTCACGACCATGAAGAAGATGATCAATTGGAAAACACAGTCGATCATCGGCATGATGTTCAGGTCGGCGGCTTCCTGCCGCGCCTGCGCAACAATTCGGCCTGACATGGCTGAGCGCCCCGGCCGTCCGCCTAACAGGCTGCTGAAAATGGCCGCGGCACGCTTTGCGGCGGCGACCGGCGCGTTGCTATGTTTCCTTCGTTGCGTCGTATCCACTGGATACGACTCCACTTCGGAAACTTCGCCCCGCTTGGTCGGCGCTCGCAAATCGTCGCTCGCCCCCTTTTTCAGCAGCCTGTTTGATGTGCAGGGAAGTAGATTCCCCGCCCGCCGCCATCGCACCGCCCGCGCCCCGACGCCTCCCGCCGGATGCCCGCCACCGCCTGGCGAGCCACGCAGGCGCCGATCGCGCGCGCCTCCACCCTTTCAACGGCGTGCACCCGCAATCATTGCAGCCGCGCCGACAGAATTCCGCCCGATTTACATTTCCGTTCCGAAGCCAAAAAAAAACGGGCCGCAGCCCGTTTCCTTTTGAAGCGCTCGCGCGTCCTACCAGAACTGACGGGGCGGCCGGAATTTGATCTTCTTAAAGCCCGCGTAATACCCCGCGTCGACCACCCCCAGCACGTTCTTCCACGGCGTTTCCTGATCCTTCCGCGTCTGCTCGTCCAACGGATAGATGATCAGCTCCGTTTCCGGATTGTGGATCAGGGTCTTCAATTCTTCGCGCAGCTGGTTCAAATCCTTGTACGCCACCCCGTCGGCGCTGTTGATGTAGTACGTCGCATCGCGGCTGTACTTCACCAAAGGCGACGGCGCGTTCCGCATCCCCTCGTCGTCCTTCACCAGCACATAAATCGGCTCCGGCTTGTCGATCTTCTGCCACGGCGTGTTGTTCAACCCCTCGTCGGTGGGCAGATACACGTCCATCTTGTCCTCGGTCTGTTTCACCCGCGAACAGACCAGGAAGAAGATCAGCAACTGGAACACGACGTCGATCATCGGTGCGAAGGACATTTCCGCCTTCACGTCCTGTTGCTCGGCAACTACTGAGCTCGCCATCCGTTTTGCTCCCGATTCCCTGCGGCCCGCTGCATTCGACCAGCCGACCGCGCCCTATCGCCGTTCCAAACTACTCAGTCTTGATCGCCGGCTTGGTGCCATACGAGACCTGGTAAATCCCCGCCATCGTACACGCCATCTGCGCCATCTGCACCGTGCTCCACTTGCACCGCGCATCGGCCCGGATCTTGATGAACAGCTTCGACAGCGCCGACGTCTTGTCCAGCGACATGTGGTCCTTCATCCGCAAATTGCGGTCCTGCAGTTCCAAATAGTCCTGCAACTGCTTCTGATCGTAAAAATGGTTGCGGACCTCGATCCGCTCCGTCACCTTGTAGTCGCCGCCCGGCGAAGTGTGCGGAATCCACACGCAGTTGATCACCACCCGGTTGAACGGCGGGTGAATGTCCAACACCGCGTAGCGCGTCACCGGCAACTGCACGTCCGCGTCCTCGGACTGCTTCACCTCCGTACACACCATGAAGAAGATGATCAACTGGAATACGCAGTCGATCATCGGCGTCATGCTCATTTCGGCCGATGTCTTCGACTCTTCCGCGACGATCTTTCCTGCCATCGCTCGATTCCTCGCTTACCCCGTCGCCTTCCATCGCCCCCAGCCACCTGGCAAACCGACACGGCGCGCTCCAACCTGCCGTCCCCGTCCGCGCCGAGCGGAAGGAGGGACCGGTTCGAGCGCGCCCCGCCGCAGCCGTTTACTTGCCTTCAGCCGCCTTCTGCGCCTTCACCGATTCCACCAAGTCGGTACCGATCATGTTCACGTCCAGCACGAACTTCACCAGACGGTTCTTGAAAATCGCGAAAAAGGTCGATGCCGGCACCGCCACGATCAGACCCACCGCCGTGGTCAACAGCGCCTGCGAAATACCCGATGCCAACTGCGCCGGCGTCGCGTTGCCGGTCTTGGCGATCTGGTCGAACGCCGAGATCATCCCTTGCACCGTGCCCAGCAGCCCCAGCATCGGCTCAACACCGGTGATGAACGCCAGCCACGAATTCTTCTGGAAATATACCGCCGCTTCCGCTTCGCCGGTATCCGCCATGGCCTTCATCATGGAGTCCGTCCCGTTGTCCAGACGCGCCAGACCTGAACCGATCACCCGCGTCATGTAGCAGTCTTCCTGCTCGCACAGCGCCAACGCTTCCTCGTAGTTCCCCTCTTCCACCAGGCCCTGCAATTCATCGCGCAGGTAGTCCGGGCAGATCTTGTCGCGGCGGAACTCGATGTAGTACTGAATCGTGATCGCCACCATCCAGATCGAAATGATCTGCTGCACCCAGCCGCACGGGCCCATGTATTCCTGGAACAGCATGAAGGTCATCGGACGGTAGCCGGCCGCCGTCGCTTCGCCGCCCGAATCGGCCGGCGCAGCCGCCGCCGCATCGGCCGCGTGCGCCGCGCCGTGCGCCGACAGGACGCTGTAAATGCTCATCAGCAGCCCGGCCGTCAACATCACCCCAAACATCTTCCACGGGCTCTTGACCAGATTCCGCCAGGCAATCGTGACCACTGACATCGGCTGTCCTCCTCACCTTCCGCCGGCTCGACGACTTGCGCCGCCGCCGGTCCCTGAAATCCCTTCACTTCCCAGGCTGCGGCAACCGCGCCGCAACTCCCGAAAATTCGCTGTTTTGGGTCGCACCATTCTATCCGGACCGGTCATCCCACAAGTCGTCGTCGTCGTCTCCTTGTGTTCCAACCCGCCGGCTTCCTGTGGATTCAACGTGGCCTCGCCGACTTTCTTGCCGGAAATCCGCAAAAATCCGAACCCCCTCAGTTTCCCCCGGCCGCCGGCGCCGGAGCCGGCGCCACCGCTGGGCTCGCTGCACCCCCGGCCGGAGCCGCCCCACCGTCGGCCGGCGCGGCTGCACCTCCCGCCGGAGCCGGTGCGGGAGCCGGCGTATCCATGTCCGCCGGACGCGTTTTCTCCAGTTCCGCCGACACATCCTTGTATCGCGGGTCATTTTCGTTCAGCATTTCCGCCAAACGCTTGAAATCGTCGTACGCCCGCAACTGCGCGTCCTTTTCCAAGTTCACGTGCGCCAGGTACTCGTTGGCCAGACCGCAGAAATACAGCGCATCCTCCAGATACTTGGTGTTGTCGAAGTAATCCACGATCACCTGCTGGTAGTACCAGCGGCTCTTCGCGTACATTTCCTGCGCCTTGATCGGGTCGCTCGCCTTGAGGCTGTCGGCCTGGAAGAAGGCCACCTTCCCCAATCCCGCATACGCCGCCGGCAACCGCGAAATCATGCGCGGATCCCGGCTCTTTTCGTAGTCGTCGATCATCTTCTGGCACTGCTGCCGCGCCTGGTCGAAATCCTTCATCTGAATCCGGATGTCCACCAGCATGTTCGACACCTGCGTCTGCTCGGCGTCCAGTTCCTTCCATTCCCCCAGCTTCTTTTCATACTCCGGCCGGTTGCTCTTGCTGTCGATCTGCGACATCGACCGGTCCACATCCGAAGCCACCTCCCCGGCCTTGCGGATGAAATCGGTGCAGGCCGATTCCGCGTCCGAAGCCGACTGCTGCCCCGCATCGCCCGCCGGCGCGTTCATCGCCTTCACATACAGCACCTTGGCGTTGATGTATTTGTACTGGATCTGCAAGTTGTCCGCGTAGTCCCGGATCGCCAGCGCCGCCCCGATGATTTCATTCGGAAACTGGAAAGTCTCCGCGGCATGCTGATACACCCCAATCTGGGTCTTAAACGTGCCCAGCACCTTGATGGCGTTGTCCGCGTCCCCCGCCTGCAGGTAGGCGTCGGCCGCCCCCAGCAGCGCCGGCAGCGAATACCGCCCGTTCTGCTTGGCCTGGAAGCTCGCCATGAACCGATCGGCCGCTTCCTTGGCCTGGCCGTTCTTCAGCAGCACCAGCCCATAGTAATAATTCCCGATTTCCGGTATCCATTTGCACTTCTCGATCAACGCGTGCTCCGTCGCGTAGCGCTTGTTGTTCGGATCGAACATGTCGTTGAAGTCGATCAGCGCCTTGGGCCAGTTCTTCTGCTGAACGCGCTCCATCCCCAGCAACCAGCGCCGCGACCGGTCATGGTACTCCACCTCGTCCACCGTCGTCGACAGATACTTCGGCTTCCAAGCCCCCTTTTCGCCGGTGACCAGAAACCAGTCGTCCTCGGTCACCTTCACCGCCGGCTGCTGAATGTGCCCGGTGCGGTAGACCAAATCGAGGTCCGCGTCTTCGCTCGGACCCTGCCCCGGCAACTGCTGATCCGCCCACACCCGCCCGGCGCACAGCACCGCCAGCACGCCGGCCGCCCATAGCATCGCCATTCCGCGCACGCCGGACCGCGGCCGCTTCGTTGCACCCGTCAGGACCATCGCTTCACTCCCTGGCCGCGGCCCCACGGCCGCCGCCCTGTCGAACCAGCTTCGAACCGACTTCCACCCCGCATCGAACCGACTTCAACCCGCCCGAGGTGGGCTGTGCCGGAGCGCCGCCGCCGGCGCCGCGCTCCCACCCCTCGACCTATCCACTACTTCTGAATCTTGTGGCCGGTCGAATCCAGCCCCAGTTCCTTGTACTCTTCCTGCACCTTGGCTGCGGTGTCCTTCAGTTCCTGCTCCTGCTTCGGCGTCCAAGTCTGACCGCTCTCCAGGAAGTAGGCCTTGTTGTTCTTCAGATTCTCCAGTTTGATTTCATCCGGCGTCTTGGTGCGGTAATCCCAGTCGTCGCCTTTGATGTTGAAATGCGTCTGCGGGCCGGCCGGATAGGTCTTGCCGTCGGCCTCCAAAAGCTTCTTGTACGTGTCGAAGTCCGGGAAGAACTCGCGGATCTTCGGTACCGGCAGCGTGCGGCAGAACACGTTCATGTATTCGTCCGCCTTGTCGATTCGGCCGATGTGAAAGAAGCACTTCAGCATCCCCGCCGAACACTGGTTGTACATTTCAGTGTTGGGCTGCTGCGTCTGACGCACTTCGAAAAACAACGTCAGCGCGTCCTGGTACTTGGCCGTGATCCCCGTCAGCATTTCCACCTTCGCCTGCACCAGTTTGATCTTGATGCCGGTCGAACCGTAAATGCCGGTGAAGGTGTCCATTTCATCGCTGGCCTTGGCCGCCGCCGCCCGCTCCGGACCGGCCGGTAATTCCTCGACCGTCGCGATCAGGTTGTTCATGTACTCCTGGCGCACCGTGAACAGCATGTCGCGGAAGGTGATTTCCGCGTCCGCCGCATCCAGGTACGACACCGTCTTGCCGTCGATCTTGTCCTTCCACGGACCGGGCGGAATGCTCGAGTCCACCGACATCGACTCGCACAGGTCGCTCGGCTTCATGTGCTTCTCGTCGGCCCACTGCTGCACCAGGTCGCGGATTTTCTTCATTGTCGCGTGCGCCATCGCCGAGTTCGCGTCCTTCATGTCCCAGCGCGCGTCGCCGGTCAACTGCCGGTTTTTCGGATCGTCCACCATGTAATCGAGCAGCTCCCGGTGCAGCTCCCGGATCTGCGAAACGTCCGCCGATGACATCTGGTCCCGCAGCTTCAAATACGGCGTGTGCGGCCGCTCCGCGCTCATCGTCCACATCGGCTTGAAAATTTCCTCGATCAACACCTGGTCCGGAATCCGCACGCCGGTGTTGTTCTTGTCGAAGATATCCAGAATCCGCCGGTACATCCCCGCCGCCTTGTCGGGCATCCCCGCCGCCTTGTAGCGCGCCGCCGCCTCGTAGTAGGCGTCGATCGACACCGTCGACGGATCCCGCCCTTCCAGGTATGCCTCGAACCAGGTCGCGGAGAACCGGTCAAACTTCGACCGCAACCCCGCCACCTGCGCTTCCATGCTGGAGTCGCCCGCCACCAGCGCGTCAATCGCCTCCACCCCCTTCGCGGCCATGGTTGAAATCGAGCCCGCCGCTTCGTTGTAACGCGGAGAACTTTTGTCCAGACGCTCCGCCATCAGACGGCATTCGTTGATCACCATGTCCATCTGGCTCAGCGTCGCCGGCGTCACCTTGCCCGTTTCCAGCGGCAGCGACACAAACTGCTTGTAGTAGATCAGGTACTGCGTCCAGTTCACGTTGTCCAACTGCTTGGCATCCGCCACACCCGGGTTGGCCTGCGCGTATTTGTAGAACTCCTTGATCTTCGCCAGCGCCTCGTCGTAGCGCTCCAGGTACATCAGCACCGCCGGCTCGGTCATGTAGGCCGCCGCCTCGAACCGCTTGCGCCGCGCCAGGTCGGCGTCGACCATCACCATTTTCTTGGCCGCGTCGCTCTCGGCAAACTTCACGTAATTGTCGAACGCCTCGATCACCTTCGGCCCGGTTTCCTGCAGCTTGGCCTTGCGCGCGTCCGCGTCCACCTTCAACGTGTCCTGCGCGTACAGCAGGTAGGCCTGGTAATAGGACGCCGCCGACATGTACAGCGACGATTCGTAGCTGGCATTCGAGGTCGGAATCTGCGCGAACATCCCCGCCGCCTTCACGAAATTGGCGTAGGATTCCTCGAACTGCTCCTGCGAACGTTTCAGGTTGTCCTCGCCGCCCGCCCCGCGATACGCCATGCCGTTGGACTTGTCCCCCGTCGCCGCGTCGTAGGCCAGTTGCGCCAGTTGGAATTCGTGCGTCGTGTTGCCGAAATCGTTTTCGCTCCCGCCTTCCACGTACTTGATGATCTCCGCCTTGATCTCGCGGTTGTAGTTGGTCGGCGTCTCGCCGTAAATCGTGCTGGCGATCGCCACCATGTCCTTGCGCGCTTCCTTCAATTTGGCGTCGATATCCGTCAGCGATTTCTTCTGCTCGTCGGTCGGCCTGGTCAATAGCGTCTGGTCCTCGGGATTGCGGCTCACCTTCACCAGCGCCTTCAGACTCTCGTCCCGGAAGGTCTCCACCAGCCCCTTGAATGCCAGCATCGATTCGTACTGGAGCTTCAGCTTCAGATAGGCAAACGCCATTTCGTTCCAGGCGTTGCCTTCGACCGCCATCCGCTCTGTCAGCGGCGCCTCCCCCTGACGCTCGGCCGAAATCGCGTTGCGGTAGAACTTGATCGCCGTGAAAAACAGCGGCCGCGCCTGCTCGTTCAGCTTCGCCGCCCGGTCCGCCTTGTTGTCCTTCGTGAACGCCTCCGCCTGCTGCTCGTCCACCGACGCCAACTGAAACAGCCCGCGGCCGGCGTCATACCAGCGCTGCCCCGGCATCGACAGCATCACCCCGTGCTGCTGCGCCAGGTCCACCACTTCGCTCAGCGCCCGCCGCGCGTTGTTCATCCACGGATCGGTCTCGGCCATCTTGCCCATTAGGTTGACGATCTGGTCCTTGGCGTCCTCGTAGTCCGGCCCGTTGGGCAGCAGGCATTCCGCCTTGGCCAGGTCGAAAATCAACTGCTTGCCCATGTCCGTTTCCCACATCGTGGGCGCGTCAAACAGAATCCGGTTGATCCGGTCGATCACCTCCTGGTAGTTCTTTTTCTGCATGTTCAGGTCGACCATGAAAAAGGCCGCCCGCTTTTTGATCTCCAGCACCAATTGCTTCGCCGCCGGGTTCGGATATTCGTTCGGATTCACCTGCCAGACGTTGTCCAGGTTGTCGTTCATCGCCTTCAAGTCGTCCATGTAGCCGCAGGCTTCGCCCATGAACTCGAAGAAGGTCATCGTCACCAGTTCGTTGTCGGCGTATTCGTTGTTCGCCTTCTCCGTGAAATAGGTGCAGATGTCGGTCCGGATCAACGCCCGCCGCGGGTTGGTCGCCGAATAGTACTTCATCGCCAGCAGGCCGTAGTTCGCCCACTCGTTGCACGGCGGCATGATGTGCATCCAGGCTTCCATCACCCCCTGGGCAATGTCCGGCGGCAGCTTCACATCCCCCTCGTCGTTTTCGTGCTTCTTGAAAAATTCGCCCATTTTCGTGATGTTCGGGAACCACTGCTTGTCCGCATCGACCATCACCGTCTTTTCAGCCTGAAACAGGTCGTCGTACGCCGCCGCCGCCTGTTCGCGCAGTTGCTCCGCCTTCTTCGGATCGTCATCCTCGATCATCTTGGCGTCCGAAATCATCATGTCGATCGTCTTGGTCTTGATCGTCCCCTGCAGCTTCACCGCCGCGTCGTAGTTCCGGTATCCCTTGGCCTTCGCGTCGGTGGAAAGGTCCTCCAGCAGCTTCTTCGCCGCACTCATCAGGTCCGAACTCGGCCCCGGCGCCACATCCCCCGACTCCGCCTGCGCAATGTCCTGATACGCCTGCGCCAGCTTGTAGTCGAACTGCCCCTCCGGCGTCTGCACCTGACCCATCTGCTGAATCTGCGTCGCCGCCATCTGGTCCATTTCAAATTCCGGACTCAGCAGCTTCACCACAAACGCATAGTCGTCGTCCGCCGCGTGCAGGCTCGATACCCGCGCCACACTCACCAATCCCGCCAACCCGGCCATCCCCGCCAATCCCATCGTCGCCCAACGCCCCCAACGCCCCCAACACCAAATTCCGCCCCGCAGCCCCAGCTTCAAACGTGCCTGTACCATCGATCCGCTCCTCGCCGTCCGTACCGGTTTCACGCCGTCAGGCCCCAAGCCCCGCCGCAACACTCACAAAGCCCCCCCGCGGGTGCCCTTTCGAGCCGCGCAACGCTCTCGTCTGCCTCATTGAATCCGTCCCATCATGCGATCGGTCCGGTTTCTGTCAACCACCCCTGAAAACGTTCCCCGCGCCGAAATCTTGCCGCTTCCTCCCGGAAAATTGCACCAAATGCATTGCAAACGACCCGTATCCTATGCCACCCCCCACCCTCCCCCTGCTTAACACCCTCACCCCATCGCCCCACCGACCCATCGCCGCTTCCCCCCAAAATGTGACCCTTCCGCCCCTTGGTCCATATGGTACAATGGTCCCTCATCGCACGGTCCCCGCGCCGCGCCTATCCCGCCGCGCTGAGGTTCTTCTCCATCCCCCCCGCCCGGAGGTCCGCCATGAACCGTTCCGTCTCCCGCCCGCTGGCCGCCGCCTGTCTGACCTTCGCCGCACTCGCCCTCATCGCGCCCGCCGCCACCACCGCCGCCGCCGCCGGCTTCCTCCCCGCTGCCCGCCCGCTGCTCGCCGCCGACCAAGCCCCCACCAACGTCGATCAGACCCTCATCGCCGACCGCGACGGCTACACCCAAAGCGACAATCCCAACAACAAGGGCACCTACAAATTGCTCCGCCTCGGCTTCGACCCCGGCGACGGCAACGCCGAATACCGCGTGTTTTTACACTTCGACCTGAGCACCCTCCGCAAGCAGCCGGTCCTGTCCGCCGTCCTCCGCCTCCATTCCATCGGCGGGCACCATGGCCTCCAGCCCAAATCCATCCGCATTCACCCGCTCTACCAGGACTGGAAGGAAACCGAATTCACCCCCGCCGGCCCCAACAGCACCGAAAACTGGTTCAACCCCGGCGGCGATTTCCTCCCCCAGGCCTGCGGCGGCGGCCCCGTCCCCTCCGGCTACTCCGGCGACACCCTCGATAAATGGTATTCCTTCGACATCACCCGCATCGTCCAGCTCTGGCAGAACGGCACCCAGCCCAACGACGGCATGATCATGATGCTCGAGAAAGGCTCCGACATCTGGATCGACTTCGATTCCCGCGAAGCCGGCGGCACCGGCCGCCCCTGCCTGCTCGTTTCCTACGGCGGCCAGATTACCGTCTCCGACAGTTCGCTCATGCCCGGCACCGGCATCCCCGACTTCGGACCGCCCGCGATTCTCAGCCCGCAAATCATGACCAAAAAACTGGAAACCGCCTACGTCGGCGCCCCCTTCAAACAGCAGATCATGGTGCGCGGCGGCGCCAAACCCTACAAGTGGCAGTTCCTCGGCCTGCCCCCCAAAGGCTTCACCATTTCCGCCAACGGCCTGATCACCGGCACTCCCGAGCACGCCATGCACGGCGCCTTCCGCGTCGAATGCGCCGGCGCCGACCGCCGCACCTCCATGGCCACCCTTGAATTCACCGTCCAAGCCGGCCCGCCGCCCGGCACCATCGTCAATCCCGGCGGCCCCGGCAACCTTGGCGGCCCCGGAAATCTCGGCGGACCCGGCCCCGCCACGCCCCCCGCCGACAACAAAGGCGGCCCGACCACCCCGCCCAAGCCCACCAAACCCGCCCTCCCCGAAGACGACGGCTAGCACCCCCCGGGGCCTTCCCCTTTCGCGAGCAACGCTCGCGATCCAGCGTTGAACGCTCCCCATACGTTTTCGAATGTACCTGCCCCCGCGTGCGCGCACCGTCTTGGGACCGCACGCGCCCTCGCGTGCCTCCCCTTTCGCGAGCAACGCTCGCGATCCGCATCTCCCATCGTTTGAACAGCCATCATTTGTACGGGAGGACTCCTGCGCCCACCCTCTTCGCCCCGTCCGGTCCCCCCGCGTACATCGCGTGACAAGGCACCTGCTTCGCTGGTTTTTTTTCGGCGGACCTGGCGATCCGCGCTCCCAGCTACCCCTTCTCCAAAACGGTGACCGTCACATACGTCCCCGTCCCCGCGTGGCTGTGGATCGCCCCGCGCCGCGCGTTCTTCACCTGCAATTCCGGCGTCTTAAAATGATGCTCGATGCGCCCCTGCAACTGCCACAGCGCAAACACCGCCTGCATCAACCCCGTCGCGCCCACCGGATGACCGCACGCAATCAGCCCGCCGCTCGGATTGACCGGCACCTGCGGTTTGCGTTTGAGCTTCAACCCGTAGTCGATGCCAGGCAGAAAGGCCGCCCCGCTCGCCGCGAACCTGCCCCCCTCCCCGTATTTGCACAGCCCCATGTCTTCGTAGGTTTGGATTTCCGAGCTCGTATACGCGTCGTGCAGTTCGACAAAATCGAGCTCCTTGCGCGGGTCGGCGATGCCGGCATGTTTGTAGGCTTGAATCGCCGCACTCCGGCCGGCCCGAAAGCTGTGCACGCCGGGGTACTTCAGCCCTTTGTAATCGGCGGCGGATTCCGTCGGCAGCAGCGGGATTTTGCCATGCGGCCGGTCGGCCATTCGCATCGCGTCGGTGCCGCGCCCGACCCCCGCGATGCGCGCCACCCCGTGGATGGTTGCACCCGCCTGCTGCAGCCGTTCCAGGCCTTCTTCCGAAACCACCAGGCAGGCCGCCGCCCCGTCGCTCATCACGCAGATGTCTTCGCGCGTCAGCGGCCAAGCCACCATCGGCGCGTTGCGGACGTCCTTCACCGTGAGCCGGCTGGCCTTTTGCGCGAATGGATTGAACATCGCATTGCGGTGATTTTTGATCGAAACGTGCGCCAGCTGCTCCACCGTCGTGCCGAATTCATGCATGTGCCGCACCACCATCATCGCGTAGTAACCCGAATAAAACCCGCCCACCGGGTAGTCGAAGGAAACATCGGAGGCCAGCGCAATAAATTCGTTCCCCTTCCAGGTGTTCACGTGCGACATGGTTTCGAAGCCGAACGCGAGACACACCTCCATGACGCCCGAGGCGATTTGTTTGTAGGCTTCCTGCAAGCACAGCCCCCCGGTGGCGCCGCCGCCCTCAACGCGGTGGGAGGGCTTCGGCGTCAGGCCCAGGTAGTCCTGGACCATGATGCCGGCCATCAGTTGCCGGGTGAAGTGGTCGGAGAAATAGGAAGCGACCGAGCCGTCGATGAGTTCGCGGGCCTGTTTGGGGACCAGGCCGAGGTCCTTCAGCATGGCGACATAGGCGTCGCGGACCAGCGCTTGGAAGGTTTTGTCGGGCTGGGATTTGCGGAAGCGGTTGAGTCCGCCGCTGACAAGGTAAACAGGTCGCATGGCAGGGGCCTCCCGGGGTGGCTGGTGATTCTAGTATACCTCGGAAGGCAGCCGGCAGCGCGGACCGAGGCGCGGCGATCCGCAACAGAACCACGCACCCGACCTTCCATCGCGCGGAACCGCACCCGGCGCTCAACGAAGCGAATGCTTTTCACCGCACCCCTGAATTCAATCTTGACGCGCCAGCAGCTCCCGAGTGCACAGGTGCGGACCCCGCCAAGAAAATATCGTAGACCCGCCGCCAGGTGGTGATTGCATTGCACAGGCGAGTGCGATACACTTTTTACAGGAAACGGTGCAAAAATAGCTGAGCGCGGCCGAAAAGAGGTTGGATGTCGATGCGGAGGCGGCCGCGGAGGGCGCCGAACGGCGAATACGCCGCTCGGCGGAGGGCTCACATCGGCGGGAAACAACAGGCAGCAGGACCGCGTGGCGGAACCTGCACGGGTCAGCGTATGTCGCGAAGTCGTCGAGTCACCAAACGCCGGATCGGCGAGATCCTGGTCGCCGAAAAGCTGCTCACCGATGTGGACGTCGCCAAGGCCCACACCGAACAGCGCCGGCTGAAAGACTACCTCGTCCCCACCCTCGTCCACTTGGGCTGGCTGACCGAGGCCCAGATTGCGCGCGCCTTCATGAGCCAGTTGAACGCGCCCTATTTGAACTTGGACAACGTCCAGATCAACGACCAGGTCCTGAACATTTTCCCCCTCCGCATGCTCCAGGAATACCAGTTCGTCCCGATCGACACCTTCAGCGGGATTTTGCTCATTGCCGCCGCCAGTTTGATCAATCCGGACCAGATTTCGGAACTGGAAATGATCGCGCGCATGAAGGTGATGACCTATATCACCTCGCTGAGTTCCTTCCGCAAGGTGCTGACCGAGAAATTCACCCAGACCGACGGCCAGGCCGACCAGCTTTCCAACCTGGGCGCAATGCTCTTGATGGATTCGACCGACTGACCGGGGGTTTGGGTGAGGCGGGTGCAGGAGGTACTTCGTGGCCAAGTTGGACTACGACCGCAAGGTCGCCGCGGTGCTGGTGAGCAACGGCCTGATCGGCCAGGAGCAGGTCACCGCCCTGAGCGACCAGGCGCGCAGCGAGAAAAAATCGCTCACCCAGGTCATCACCGAACAGAATCTCCTCAGCGAAGACGACGTGGTCGCCTGCATCGCCCACGAACTCGGCATGCCCCCGATTCACCTCGACCGCGTCAAGTTCGACCCGGAGGTGGTGGCCTCCCTGAAAGCCGACGCCGCCAAACGCTACCAGGTGCTCCCGCTCAGCCGCGTCGAAAACGTCCTGACCGTGGCGATGGCCAATCCCTTCGACATCCTGACCCTCGACGACATCAAGGTGCTGTCCGGCTGCACGCTGATCCCGGTGGTGGCTTCGGAATTGGCCATCGAACGCGCCATCGGCCTGGCCTACAAAGATCCCGAAAAACAGGTCGACGCGGTCGGCACGATCCTCGAAGAAATCAACGCCGCCGACATTGAACTGACCGGCGAGGCCGTCAAGGACGAAGAATTCGACCTGGCCTCGCTCAGCGACGAAAAATCCCCGATCGTGCGCTACACCTGGGGCATCATCATGGAAGCCATCCGCATCAAGGCTTCCGACATCCACCTCGAAACCTTCGAAAAAGAAGCCCGCTTGCGCTACCGCTTGGACGGCGCCTGCCGCGTGATGAAACCGCCGCCCTTCAAGCACTACGGCGCGATCACCTCCCGCATCAAGATTCTGTCCGAGATGGACATTGCCGAACGCCGCGTGCCGCAGGACGGCAAGTTCCAGGTGCGCTACCAGGGCAAGCAGATCGACTTCCGCGTCTCCACCCTGCCGATGGTCCACGGCGAGAAAATCTGTATTCGTATTCTGGACTCCAGCAACCTGTCCCTGTCGCTCGATTCGCTGGGCTTCGAAAAGCGCTGTCTCGACCAGTTCAAATGGGCCGTCAACCAGCCCTACGGCATGATGCTGGTCACCGGGCCGACCGGGTCCGGCAAATCCACCACGCTCTATTCCTGCGTGAAAGAAACCCTGAACGAAGAAGACAACATCAACACCGTCGAAGACCCGGTCGAATATCAGCTCCTCGGCGTCAACCAGTGCCCGGTCAATCCCAAGCGCGGCATGACCTTCGCCAAGGCGCTCAAAGCCCTGCTCCGCCAAGACCCCGACACGATCATGATCGGCGAAATCCGCGACCAGGAAACCGCCGAAATCGCCATCAAAGCCGCCCTCACCGGCCACTTGGTGCTGTCCACCCTCCACACCAACGACGCCCCCAGCACCATCACCCGTATCGTCGACATGGGCGTCGACCGGTTCCAGGTCTCCAGCTCCATCATCCTGATCTGCGCCCAGCGCCTGCTCCGCAAACTCTGCCCCGAATGCAAACAGCCGACGGAAATCCCGCCCGAGCGCCTGCTCGAATTGGGCGTCCTCGAAGAGGAAATCCCGCAGGGCACCTGGTTCAAAGCCGGCGGCTGCCCCGCCTGCATGGGCAAAGGCTACAAAGGCCGTTTCGCGGTGCTCGAAACCTTGCAGATGACCGAACCGGTGCGCCGTATCGTCATCGGCGGCGGCTCCGCGCTCGACATCCGCGCGCAGGGCCTCGAAGAAGGCATGCTCACCCTGCGCCGAGTCGCCCTGCTCAACGCCATGCGCGGCAAAACCTCCATCGACCAAGTCATGGCCGGCACCGCCGACGAAGTGTAGCGAAGAGTTTCACCACCAAGCCGCCGAGGCGCAGAGCCCAAACTTTTACCTGGATACCAAGATTTGACATCGCGATCGAACAACCAACCCCAGCGCCCCCTGGGAGCGCCGACGTTCACGTCGGCTCATTGGAACTTGAGTCCGGAGGTTAAATAGTTTTGCGCCTTTTGCAGTTGCGCTTTTGTAACGCCGTCATCTTCCTTGGCGATTTTATTCATTAAATACTGTTTTCCCAAATCTATACCGGTCGTCAGCGCCAGATAATACGCCAAATTAAGCATTGCCGAATCGGTACCGTCCTTAACTGCCTCGGATTCAATAGTATCAAGGTATACCGTGCCGAATTTTGACAGCGCCTCTGCTGCCGGGAATCGATCGCAATAGGCCCAGTTATGCGGTTTCCCTTCCTTCGAGGGGCCAAACATCAATCGGGCAATAAGAAGGGGAACCGCTCGCGCGTCGCCCAAGGTCCCGAATGCTCTTAACGTTCTGACAATTTCCATATAGTTCCCCGTCGGATTCTTTTCTACCTCCAACAAGTGCGCTTTCAGGCCATCGAACGCTTTGTCTCTTTCTTTAAGGAATTCATTCACGATCCCGTCGGTAGACCCAGGAGTATCCTCTTGGGCGTGCACCGGCATTTGCCACAATACAACCAGTAGGATCAACAGCGATTCGAACCGAATTTTGCGCTTCATGTATTACCTCTCCTATTCGAATTATGGGTTCTCCCCCTCCACCCAAAATGCTCGGAATTTATTTTTTCCAGTCGCCAGGCTGGCGTTGGGGAATACATTGTGCACCCCATCGAACAGGATTTCATGACCGCCTGTTTTCGCATTGAACACTTTAAGGCCCTTAGTCACTCGCGATCCCCGAAATCACAAATTTTTCCGCCTTTTGAAGTTCGGCCTTTTTCGCCGCATCGGATTCCTTCTGAATTTTTCCCGTTAACCAATGATCGCCAATATCCGGCCCTGCGGTGAGCGTTAGGTAATACGCCAAGTTCAACATCGCATACTCTGCCTTGCACTTCAAGGCTTCATCAAGCACCGCATCGGCACACTTAAATCCGAAATGCGATAATGCCACCGTTGCCGGAAAGCGGTCACAGAAGGCTAGCATATTTATCCCAGACCTTGGAGGACTTACCATAAACCGCGCGATAAGCAGCGGGATTGCACGTTCGTCCCCAAGTTCCCCAAACGCCTTTAGTGTCTTAGCGATTTCCCAAAAATTCTTATCCGGATCCTTCTCTTCTACAATAAGAGAGGCATTTAACTTATCGAATGCCTCAGCCCGGCATTTGAGGAAATCTTTCAGTACCTGGTCAGGCACAGATGAGGTGCTCTCCTCGGCCCAGGCCGGGCAATTCAAAAGCACGCCCATTACCAAAGATACCGTCCCCAAGGCTATCCAGTGACGTTTCATAATGATCTCCTTATCTACGCAGTTACGGATTTCCCTACTTTATCGGATGGACCAAATCCCAAGATTGATACCACCCCAGTTGTGCAATTTGCCGGCACCGCCGACGAAGTCTAATCAAACAGCCTCACCACAGAGACACCGAGCCACCGAGCCCGATTTTTTTCCCGCAAAGCCCCAGCCTTGACCTCGTAACCAAACCCGAACCCACCGCGCGCCAGCCGGAGTCCCGCTCGCGGGACGCCAGAGTCATAGCCCAGCACTTCAGTGCTGGGAAAAAGATCGCCCCCACAATCTATTTTTCAGTCCCGGAGGGACGACAGACCGATCCCATCGCCCCATCGCCCCAACCCGCCAACCCGCCAACCGCGCTCCAAACCGCGTATGGAGTGCGGCGGCTTGACGCCGCCTTTCCTAGGCGAGGCCTGACTCGCCGTTCTTCCAACAATGCACTGGAGGTAGGCATTTTACCGTTAATCTGCCAAACCCGGCGATCGCCATCCGCTAAGGGCCTGTTCAGGACTCCCATAATACCTGGTTCAGTTTCCGGGGAGCAGGTCACTCTCCCCGCCCACTAGTTCCCGAGCCCAACCCGGATTCTTCGGCCGATGGTTTTTTTGCGCCAACGGCACAAAACAAGATAGCGAAGGGTTGGCCGCAGGCCTACCCTGGAACGGGTGCCTGCCTGCCCCTATGCCGCGCGACCCGAGGCGATCACAGCTTCGCCGCCATTTCATCGCGCGGAACCTCACCCGACCTGCACCGAACCCATCGTTTTCGATTCACCCCCGCGAACCAACGTTGAACGGGCATGCCTCGGCGCCGTCGGCAAGCATGGCAGCATCGCCCGCATCGAACGGTTCATGCGGTCGCTCAAGGCGGAATGTACCCGCAGTCTGCCACAGATGCCGCTCACGCACAAAGGAATGTTGGCAGAACTCCTGGCCTACGTCGCCTGGTTTAATCATCATCGGCCACATCAGGGAATGGGCGGCCGCACGCCAGACGAAAAGTACCGGTGCATCCAACCCAAGGCAACGTACCCGCGATTGGAGCCGCGAGCGCATTGGCCACCAGGCAGCCCGTGCGCCGCGCCAAAGGCCGCCGTGCGCGGTGAATGCAGCGCGAAGTTCACGATGGACGTGAGCCATTTCCAAGGCAGAAAGCATATGCCCTTGGTGACGCTCAAGCGCGTTGCGTGATCGGTCATTGAAATTCAAAACGTTTTGCTCCACTTTCGTGACGGGACACTCTGTCCCGACATTGCCGACCTTCCTCAACCGTTCTGACCGTTCTGGTCGTTTCCCTCCCTGTTTTCTCCACGGACACCTCGTCGGACCCCAATACCTTCACTCCAGCTGGGCTTTAAGTGGGTCTAACAGCGCAAATCCGTTTAGGGATCGTATTGGCAAAATGTCCCGGTTAATACACCAACAGAGTTCTATGTATTTCTGCATGTAGTGGTCGTGATTTAGCCAAATGGACCAGTACCAATGGAACCTGTTATATAACTCAAGAGTAAATCCGTTAGGGTTTGAACAGCAGCCACAGTCTGGTGCATTCCGGACACTATCAGAGAAACCCTGTAATTCGTTTCGAATGCGAATTTCATCGCCCGAGGAAATATTACGGGAAAACGAAAGAAGTTGAGGCACTTGCTCTTTCCGGTTAAGAACATTCAGGAGGTCCGTCGGATTGACGGGCCGGACACCAAAAGGTTCAAGTTTGGAGGGGGGATTAAATAGCCGAACGATAATTTCTGCTAAGGACGGATCCGCGGCTTTTGCGGCCGTAACGAATGGTAGGCCATTGATCAGATATATGGCGCCATTTTCGTAAATGACGTCAGGGGTTCCTGCAGAAACGTGCCGGACAAGAGCCACGTACCGGTTGTAATCGTTTTGAATTACCCTATGGTCCCACTTGGTCGGTTTTAATCGAGCGACTTCGATCGTAATTGTAGTAACGGGAACCTTAGCTAATACGACTTTCATAGGTATAGCCATGCCGCTTCTCCCCCTACCCAAACCCAATTGTACCACCAGCATGATCGGGCCAATACACTCACCTGCTATGGGGAAGTTGGTACTTGATCAAACGTAGCATGTCCATTGAATAGCGGAAGGCCGTTCGGTGGTTTTGCTCCATTTTTGTGAAGGGACACTGTGCACTGTCTCTTCCAGATACGCTCCGGTCCGAACCATCCTGCCTACGTTCCTCCTCCTTTTTTCCTACGGACATCTCGCTGGACGGCTTTGCCCTACACCCCTTCACCCTTCACCCCTGTGACGGTTGTTGGATCGTCTTTAATTAATTTGAGAAAGAATTCACAGGCATCGCTCTCGAGTGAAAACTCTCTTTTGCCGGATTGTAGACCGCGTTCGCTATAGTAGACAGACCAAATTCCATGACAATAATCAAGACAGTACCGCTCCTCGGGGACACCACCATCAAGACTGTAGGCGTCGGCGCGAAAGCCTTCACATTTTAGCAATTTGAGTAATTCGATTTTTGTCATTCGCCGACCCTCTTAAGATATTCTTGCTGTAACAATTGCTTTATGCTCATTGGCATCTCGTATTGTATACCGAATCCAGGTTGGTAAAACCATGGTGCAGTAAGTCCTGCCTTTACTTCTACGGGCTTTAAAAGCACGTAAATATTGTATGGTTTATCGGCCGCGCCTGGTGGTAGCGCTCTCATTGGCATGGGGGTACCTTCGGGAGAAGTGAATGTGCCGCCTTCGAATCCAAATCTATCTATTCGCGTACCCGGTGGAAGAGTTTCCGCAGTCGGATCGGCCAAAAATCCACGGTTGGGTGGATAATACGGCACGATACTTCGCGCTGTAGGCAGTGGGTCTTCTACCCCTGCCGTTTTAGCTGGCGGGGTTGTCATGCCTTCTCCCAAATCGACTGAAATTTCGCCGGGTGGTGGGGCAGTTACCGGAGATGGGGTCAGCGTCGGCTCGGGTGCGAGCGTGGGCTCTTTTCTCCCGAAGAACTGCCATACGCTTGACCGTTGAGGAGGCACGGAAGTGGCTGCGCTGGTGGCGCCTGGGAATGTACCGTTAAGGAGTGCATAGCTGCCGGAACCAGCTCCAAGGCTACCGCCGATCAGTTTTATGCCTGCTGACACGCTTGGGCCATTTTTCAGCCAATCCTTGCCGCCTTGATACGCGAAGTGTGCGCTGCGGACCGTTTGGGCGAGGCCAACCCACTGGACCGTGCGAACCGTCCAGGAAGTTGCTTCGAGGCCCTGACCCGCACCACCGGTTGCGAAGCCGACGCCAAGTTCGGTTGCAAAGCGATCGAATCCATATGACGCTTCACTCCCTGCGTACCCCTTCAGTGGCCCGAAATATTTTTCCTGGTATCCAAGTGTTCCAATCGCAATTGCGGTGTCCAGTCCTGCACGTCCAAGATTTACTCCGCCTACGTACACGCCCACCAATGCGCCATTTCCAAAATTTCCAAGCGTAACGCCAGTCTCAAGCTCAGGCCCCCTTCCGTAGATGAGGTCGTCCTTGACGTCGTAGGTGCCCGCTGTAGTTTCGGCATCTTCAGCCATAAGCCAAATCGGTTCATTCCTGCAATAGTCATGTGGTGCCTCGTCGGTTATTTGCCACTTCGGTCCGCGATGTTTTCTGATGTTCCAGGTTACTACTTTATATACGGGCCCAGTTTTTGATTTTACGGCCCAGTACGTCGCGTTATATCCAGCCCACTGTAAGTCTGCGACCCACTCCTGTGCCAAGGCTAATGATTTGGCGATTATGACATTCCCCGTTGGGTCGAGGTTGTTGACGGGGTTGTTGGCTTCGAAGCAGTAAGGGTTTGGGGAGTTGGGGTCGTTGGCGGGGTCCATCTCCAGGAACCGGCCCAAGTGGGGGTCGTAGAGGCGGTTTCTGAAGTTCATGACGCCGGGGATGTCGTCGTGGCGTCTTCCCTGGAAGCCGTAGGACAACTCGCCGTTGGGGTCGGCCGGAGTGCCGATCGGGGTTTGGCCGTCGGGGTTGGACTGGCCGCCCAGCACCGAGCGGGGATCGCTCAGGCCGTTGGGTCGGGGGCCGCCGACGCCCGGCGGGCCGAACCCGCGCGGCGCCCACTGGTTGGTGAAGGGACTCGCCGGCTGCCCCGGCGGGGTGGCGCGTTCCAGCTCATTGCGTTCGCCGAAGGCGGTGTAGATACTGCGTTCGGTGATGTAGGGGTTCTGG
>JBOHNC010000297.1:0-1872 GCA_050730415.1 Planctomycetota bacterium | reverse complement strand
AGATAAAAAAGCGGATTTATTCGCCCGTAACCATCGATTTTGTGAATCATGAGCCCGGTCATCACGCTGGATCAATGGCATGCGCTCGTCGCAGTAGTGGACGGCGGCGGCTATGCGCGCGGCGCCGAACTGCTGCACAAGACGCAATCGACCGTTACGTCCGCGGTGCAGAAGCTCGAGACGCTGCTCGGGGTCAAGGTGTTCGAGGTGGTGGGACGCAAGGCCCGCCTGACGCCGACCGGCGAAGTCCTGTACCGCCGCGCGAAGGCCTTGCTCGATGAGGCCGGATCGCTCGAGGGCGCGGCGGCGACGCTCGCCGCGGGCTGGGAGCCGGAGATTCGGCTCGCTGTCGATATCGTCTTTCCGACGTGGCTCCTGTTGGGCTGTCTGGCGCGCTTCGCCGACGAGCATCCGCAGACGGCCATCGAGCTCTACGAGACGGTCTTCAGCGGGACCGAAGAGGCGCTGACGCTGCGGAAAGTCGATCTCGCGATCTCGGGCACCATCCCGCACGGCTTCTCCGGCGAAGCGCTCCTGCGCATGCGCTTCATTGCGGCGGCGAGCCCGAGTCATCCGCTGCACCGGTTGGGACGCAAGCTCACGCTGCAGGATCTGCGCAAGCACCGCCACCTGATCGTGCGCGACACCGGCACCCGCCGGCGCCCCGGCAGTGCGATCGGTGCCGATCAAACCTGGACGGTCGGCAACAAGGCGACCTCGATCCACGCGGCATGCATGGGGCTCGGCTTTGCGTGGTTTTCCCAGGACACCATCCGCGGCGAGCTCGAGCGCGGCGAGCTCAAGCCGTTGCCGCTGCGCGAGGGCGCCGAGCGCTCAGTCGAGCTCTACTTGATCTTCGCGGATCGCGATTACGCCGGCCCCGGCGCCCTGCGTCTCGCGGACATCATCCGCGAGGACGTCAAGATCGGGTGCGGGGCGGCACGTGCCGGTGCGAGTGAGGCCACCGCTGTATGACGTCGCGCCGCTCGTTCTCGCATCGCAGCCCGGGAGCCTTCAGTGAAGCACTATCTGTTGTTCTACTCGTTCACCGACCAATACCTCGAGCGTCGACCTGCGTTTCGCGGTGCGCACCTGGCGCACGCGTGGCAGGCGTGCGAGCGGGGCGGCCTGCGGCTCGCCGGGGCGCTTGCCGATCCTGCCGACACGGGCGTGCTCTGGTTCGAAGGAGAATCGCCCGAGGTCGCGGCGGACTTCGCCCGGCACGATCCGTACGTCATCAACGGCCTGGTGACTTCGTGGAAAGTACGCGAATGGACCACCGTCGTCGGCGCTTCTGCGATCCACCCGGTCCATGCGCCGGGGCACGCCGGCGGCGGCGGCTGATCCGAGGGAGCACCAGCGGACGGTGTGCCGGTCAGGAGAGGGCGGGGCGCTCGCGACGATCAGCCGATCTTCACATCGAGCTCGGCGAGGTGCGCCGGCTCCGTGACGATGTCGATCGCAGTGATCTGGGCGCCCTCGATCGTGAACACGAATGCCGCCCGGACCTGGCCGGCGGCAGTCCACACCGCGCCGGGCTCACCGTCGAGGAGCGCGGGGGAGGCAGCGCGGGCGCGGCCTTTGAATGCGCTCGCGACGCGCAATGCACCGCTCATCTCGGCGGCCAATTCAGGAGCTCCTTCTGCCTGCCTCGCGGCGGCTGTGCGCACGGCCCGCTCATCCGCCCGCAGAATCACTTGGGGTGAGAGCACTGCGACGAGCCGCTCGAGGTCACCGTCCCGCGATGCCGCGAGGAACGCGCCGACCAATTCACGATGCACTGAAGGGCAGCAAAAAGCCATGCAATTACAAATGGATAGTAGCAAGTCTCATTTTAATTGTCCGTACATTGTACGGGTGATATAGTGTGAG
>JBOHNC010000296.1:0-3166 GCA_050730415.1 Planctomycetota bacterium | reverse complement strand
CGGCGAAGCCGGCGCCTTATCGGGCAATAGGCGCGCAGTGAAAGGCATCGCGGCAGCCGCGGGACTGCTGGTGCTCGCAGGGCTGTTGAGCGCCTTCGGCGCGCAGAGCGTGCGATCGCGAGCTGCGCTCGCGAAATTGGTTGCATGCGGGGGCGCGGGCGGTCCCAGGCAATTTTCGTGGCGAGGGCGGTTGATTTCACACCGCCCAGTCCCACTGGACATAAATCGCCGCGGCCAGGTCGCGATCGATGGTGAATTGGCTGTAGCCGACCTGGAATACGTAGCTCGGGAAACGCTGCAACAGTTCTATGCTTGTGCCGGGCAGAACGCCCATCGCCATGAGCTTGCGCACTTCGCGGCCGTCCTCCATGTTCAGCCGCGCGACCATCCCCTGCGCGCCGGCCGGCGCCTCGCTCAGCTGCGTCACCGCGCCGGGGGCCACCGCCACCGCCACGCGAAATTTCGCCGTCGCTTTTGTTGTCTCCGCCGCCGCCACGGCTGGGGTCGGGGCCTCCTGCGCGCACGCGGCGGACCGCGGGGCGAACAGGTTTTTCAGCCAGCGTGTGAGCCGCGTGTCGGCCGGCTGTTCATAGCCGCAGCGCGGACATTTCAGCATCGAACAGCCGCCGAACAGCGCGCAACTGCGACACTGCTTGCGCGCTGCCGCTGCTTCAAAGTCATTGCCGCAACAGGCGCAGTTCATAGTGCAACTCCCAACAGGCGGAAGGTCGCATTGGTTGCGACGCCCACCGCCAGCGCGGTGACCAGAATGCCGAGACTCAGCCCCGCCGCCCAGCGCCACCCGCGTTCTTTCTGGACCACCAGGAACTGCGCCACACAGGGCAAAAACAGCGTCAGCGTGATCGCCGCGACCACCAGTTGGTTGCCGGTCAGCAGTCCCTGGTCGCGCAGGTCGTACAGCCCGGCCGCGCCGTAGTCGCGCCGGAAAAAGCCGAACAGAAACGCCACCGCGGCCTGCTTCGGCAGTCCCAGCCAACCCATCGCCGGCTCGATCCGCTGCACTAGCCACTGAAATCCGCCGGTGATCTGGCCGATCCAGATGAACAGGCTGGCCAGCACAAACAGCGGGAAGACTTCCTTGAAATACCAGACGACTCGCGTGTAGGTTTTCAGCAGCACGTTCGCCGGCCGTGGCCAGCGCAGCGGCGGCAGTTCCATGTAGAAGCTCGGCTTCTCGCCGGGCATCAGCCGCGCCGCCAGCCATCCGGCCACCAGAAAGGTGCCGCTTACGAACACGATCCAGAACGCCAGGCCCGCCGGATGCCCCGCCAGCAGCGCGAAGATCACGCCCAACTGCGCCGAGCACGGAATCGCCAGCGCCAGCAGAATCGTGGCGATGATCAGCTCCCGGCGCGTCTCCAGCGTGCGCGTCACAATCTGGGCCATCGTGTCGCAGCCGAAGCCCAGCACGATCGGAATCACCGCCCGCCCGTTCAGGCCGATTTTCTTGAACAGCCGGTCGATCAGCATAGCCATCCGCGGCAGGTACCCGCTGTCTTCCAGGATGGAAAAGGCGATGAAGAAGGTTCCCACCACCGGCAGAATGATCGCCACCGCGTAGCGCACTCCCAGGGTGAGGATGCCGTAGTCCCCCGCGAACAGGTCGCGCAGCGTCGGCCACGGCAGCCAGTGCTCGGCCGCCGCCGCAATCCAGGGATTCACGATTTTCTCGAACACCGTCCCTTCCAGCCAGTTCACAATCGTGCCCGCGCCAAACACGCCGACGAATTCGTACAGGCCGAAAAACAGCACCGCGGCGAGAATCGGCAGCCCGTACACCGGGTGCATGCACAGCCGCCCAAGGCGTTCGCGAAACCCCGCCGCGCCGCGCACGGGAAAATGGACCGGCCCCGCAATCAGCCGGTCCACCTCGGTGCGGATCGCCAGCGCCGCCTGCAAGTACAGCCCCTCATGCAGCCGCTGGTGGCAGCCGTCAACAATCGGTTGCAACTGCGCCGCGAGTTCTGGCTGGGTGGCTTCCAGCCGCGCCCAATGCGCGGGTTCGCGCTGGAGCAGAAAAATGGCTCGCGCACGGGGCGACATTGGCGGCGGCGCAACTGCGGATTGCGCCGGTTCAGCGCGGTCGCCGGCCACACCGCCCGGCGCGTTCAGGACGCCGAGCATCTGCGTGAGCGCGGCTTCGATTTCCGCTCCGTAGTTGATGGTCCGTGCCGCTGCCTTGGGTTCCCGCAGCGATGCCGCGGCGATGGCCTCCCCCAGCGCGACAATCCCTTCGCCGCGCGTGGCGACGGTTTCGATCACGCGGATGCCGAGAATGGCTTCCAGCCGCGCGCAATCGATGCGGATGCCCAGTGCGCGCGCCTCGTCGGCCATGTTCAACACCAGGATCAGCGGCAACTCCGCTTCGATCAGTTGCAGCGTCAGCCCCAGCATGCGTTGGATATTTTTGGCATCGATGACGTGTAGCACCACCTGCGCCGATTCCTGAAACAGCACCTCGCAAGCCACTCGTTCGTCGTCGGTGATCGGCCACAGCGAATACAGGCCGGGCGTGTCGATGATTTCGAAGCGCTCCCCGCCGTCAAGTCGCGACCGCCCGCGGTATAGCTCCACGGTCGTCCCCGGATAGTTTGAAACAGTCGCGTATTGCCCGGTCAAGCGGTTGAAAAGCATGCTCTTGCCGACGTTTGGCGTGCCGACGATGAAGACTTTGGGCAGTCCCATCGGCGAACCCCGCGAAGCTGATCCACAACAACCTGACGCCGCGACCGGAAGCGGATCCGCCGCCTTGGACAATTGAACGGAAAGGGTTGTCATCGTGAGCGACTCCCAGCCGAACCTTGTTGAGACTCAGTCTCAACAAGAATCAATATCCCCCACGCCGGCGAGCTTGTAAATGGATATTCACATCCTTTTCTATTCTTTTTGAATCGGAGAAAACAAGTATCATATAATACCGTAGTTCGTTTGGTTAACTGCCCTGACCGGCCTCCGAGCCCACATCCATCCCATCTCAACGCATAAGGACCTCACTAAATTTATGCCTTTTCCGATATCGGTGCACAGGGCTGTGTAGAAGCGATTCATGCGACACGGGTTGGGAGCGTTTCCGCGCGATGAGGCGACGGCGATGCCGTGATCGCCTCGGGTCGCGCGGAAGATCGTTTTGCGCGGGTGTCGGCGC
>JBOHNC010000295.1:0-4916 GCA_050730415.1 Planctomycetota bacterium | reverse complement strand
CGGCTACAGAATCCGCGGAAGCGAAGTATCATCGGAGGCGCGTCGCGCGTGGAACGCAACCGCGAGGTGAAATATGTTGCAGCTTGGACCGTGGCAGATCGATCTCGTCGAAACCGGCACCCTGGCCCTCGACGGCGGCGCCATGTTCGGCGTGGTGCCCAAAACCCTCTGGCAGCGACTCATCCCCGCCGACGACCGCAACCGCATCCGGCTGGCCGCCCGCTCGTTGCTCATCCGCGGCAACAGCCGGATCATCGTCGTCGATACCGGCTGCGGTCACAAGTGGAACCCCAAGCTGCAGGAGATCTACGGCATCGAATTCGAATCCGGCGACCTGCTGCCCAATCTGGCCAAGCTTGGCGTGGAAGCCAAACAGGTCAGCGACGTGATCAACACGCACTTTCACTTCGATCACGCCGGCGGCAACACCTTCCGCGACGGCGCGGAACTGCGCCCGACTTTCCCCAACGCCCGCTACCACGTCCAGCGCGAAAACTGGGACAACGCCTGCATGCCCAACGCGCGCGAACGGGCCAGCTACCTGAGCGAAAACTGGGAGGTGCTCCAGGACACCGGCAAGCTGCACATGCTCGATTTTGCCGGCGATGTGTTCCCCGGCATCGAAGTCGAACGGATCGACGGGCACACGCACGGCCAGCAGACAGTGCGCATTCACGTCGGCGAACGCTCGCTGTGGTTTCCCAGCGACAACATCCCGACCTTTGCGCATGTGCCGATTCCGTGGGTGATGGGCTACGACATGCACGCCTTGCAGTCGATGCGCGAGAAGGAGGCGTTCCTGGAACGCGCCGCCGCCGAACAGTGGATTGTCGTGTACCAGCACGGCGTGGCCAAGCCGGCCACGCTGATCGAAAAAACGGACAAGGGGTTTCAGGCCGGGGCCGAGGTAGCGGTGTAGCCGGCATCCCCGGGAAGTGGCGGTTTGAATCCGTGCCTTCCGCGCAGGTCGGCGACAGTTCCGCGCGATGAAGTGGGGCGACGAGGTCATGATCGCCTCGGAACGCGCGGAAGCACACTTTGGGAGGGTCATTCGACCCACGGTTATCGATAGGCGGCCCCTTACGGGGCCAAGAAAAGGCATGAAGGCGGAGTATTCAACATAGCCCGCCGAAGTCTCAACGTGGTCTCAGCTGGCTTTGCGGCTTTTCCAGCCGACGCCGAGCTTCTGGCAGATTTTCTGGGCGCCTTTGAGGCGCGGTTCCATTTCCAGGGCCAGCTTCAGGTGCGCGCCGGCGCGCTTGGTGTCCTTCAGCTTGAAATAGCATTCGGAAATTTTCTTGTGCAGGTGCGCGCCGGTTTTCTTGCAGAAACCCATCGCCAGCAGCTTTTCGTAGATCGCAATGGCTTCGGTCGAAGCCACCTGGCGCACCACGCGCTTGCAGTAGATTTCCTTGATCCGTTCCTTCACGATCGGCAGGAAATAGCGCAGCGGCAGGTCGCGCTCTTCGAGGTACACGTTCTCGTACAGCCGCAGGGCCTTGCGCCAGTCGCCGTGGCGTTCGAGGGCCTCGCCGAGCAAAAATTCGCCGTCGAGGTAGTCGCGCATGTCGAGGTACTTGCGCAGTTCGAAGTCGAATTCGCGGGACCGCATCCGGTTGTAGAGGTCCATGGCGTCCTCCCACTGCTCGTCGAGCAGGTGCAGCAGGATCAACCGCGCCTGCGCGCGGCTGTCTTCGGGGCGGCGGCGCAGGGTGGTGCGAGCGTCGTCGTTTTCCTTGTCCGGGGTTGGGCGCAGGCTGGCGTCGTAGCGCCGGCGGCCTTCGTCGGAGATCAGCGCGTCGTAGGCGGTTTTCAGATCGCGGAATTTGTCGGCGGCCCATTTGGTCCGGGTGGGGTTGGCGTCGGGGTGATACTTCTTGACCAGGCGGCGGTAGGACTTGCGGATGTCCTCCTTGCGCGCCTCCGGGTCGATTTCGAGCAACTCGTAGTAGTTCACAGCAACGCCAGCGGAAACCATGGCCGTCGTCATTGTCATCTCCCCGCTCCGGAAGCAACGCTCCCGGAAGTGTTCAGGTTCTTGAAACCGCCGTGCAGTGGAACGCACCAAGCATGAAGAAGTGTCCAGTTTTCAGCCAAATAGGACCAACCACCCCGCCTACCGGCCAAACCTTAGAATCTTCTTCCTCTCCCGCGACCCCTCCACCGTGCTTTTCAAATGGCCCCGCAACATACTTGCATCAGGTAGGTTACTGAGCCCTTCTGAAAAGCCTCTCGCTCCCTGGGCGAGTTCAACGATTTCTGCTTCCATAGGCAATATAAAAAACGAGAATGCACGTTGCAAGAAAATTCTCAGAAAAATGAATAAATTTTGTCTAGAAAATGGGCAAAAACGAGAAAAAATGGTCAAAAGTGTCCATTTTGTGTTCAAAACTTGTGCTTTGCAATAGATGCACATCGTTGAAGACGCATGCACCATGGCCTTTTCAACACATTAAACTCCATCATGTGCATTGGTTCTACGCCCCGTCGTGCATATGATGAAACACCGGGGATCCCGGAGGTCTCTAACCACTGTGACCCGCTGTGTCGTTTGGCGCTTGAACCACATGAAGCCGTGACAATGAAAAGGGTTGGCAGCTTGGCCCCACCACCTCCGTCGTCCGCAACCGCCGGCACCATCTACCGTTCGCCCTTCGGCCTGAGCGACAGTCCGAGCGGCCCGCGCGATGTCACGGTGCGGGATTTTCAAGCCCGGTTCGGCGACCTCTGCGCCTTCCGCCGGCCGACGCGCGGCGACTGGATCGGGTACGCGCTGTTCCCGCTCATCGCGGTGATTCTGCGGCTGAGCCACCTGCTGCCGATGCCACCCCGCGCGATGGATTACCCGGTTTCCAGTCCGCTGGCCTGGGTCACCGTCTTCGACCTCGCCGCCGCCCTGTTCCTGATCGCCACTCCGTTTTTTCTGCGCCGGTTGAACTTCGGTCAATGCCTGTGGTGGCTGTTCGGCGTGCCCTGGTTTTTCCTGTATTTTCTGGACAGCGATTATTTCGTCGGCATCACCGTCATCGTGTTCACGCTCAGCGCGTTTTACCTGTTGAGCATCCTGGCGCGGCTGGGTTCGGTGCTGCTGGGCATGATTTTCAACCCGGCGCTGCGCGTCACGCCGGCGCAAACCGCCGCCCTGGACCCCGCCACCCTCCCGCGCTACACCGTGCTGGTGCCGATGTTCAAGGAAAAAGACGTGGCCAAGACGTTGCTGCGGGCCATGAGCAATCTCGACTATCCGCAGGACCGCCTGGAGGTCATCATCCTGCTCGAAGAAGACGACGCGGAAACCATTGAACAGTTCCGCCAACTCAAGCTGCCGCGCTGCGTCGAAGTCCTGATCGTGCCCAAGGACGAGCGCGCGCCCAAGGGCAAGCCGCGCGCCTGCAACCATGGGCTGGGCAAAGCCAGCGGGGAGTTCCTGGTGATCTACGACGCCGAGGACCGCCCCGACCCGGACCAATTGAAAAAGGCCGTGGCGGCCTTCGCCCATCAGCCGCTCTCGGTGATCTGCCTGCAGGCCAAGCTCAATTATTTCAACCCCTACCAGAACCTGCTGACGGCCTGCTTCACGATTGAATACAACACCTGGTACGAACTGTTCCTGCCCGGGCTGCACGTGGCACGCGCGCCGATTCCCCTGGGCGGCACCAGCAACCATTTTCGGGTCGGCGCGCTGCGCGCCGTCGGCGGCTGGGACCCGTACAACGTCACCGAAGACTGCGACCTCGGCCTGCGCCTCTGGCGCATGGGCTACAGCACCAAGGTGCTTGATTCGACCACCTGGGAAGAGGGCAACAGCCGGCTGGGCAACTGGATGCGCCAGCGGTCGCGCTGGATCAAGGGCTACATGCAAACGCACATCGTCCACAGCCGCGATCCGTTGCGTTCGATTGCCGGGCTCAGCCCCTTCCGCTGGCTCGGGCGACGCCCGGCCGCCCTGAGCGCTCCGGTTGCAGCGGTGGCAGCGATTCCTGGTGCCGAGGGGGCCATGGGTGCCATGGGCGCCATGGATGCCAAGGGCGCCAGCGGCTCCGAGGGGGCCATGGGCGCCGGCGCTGCCGACGTGGCCGCCTCGGCAGCGACTGCCACCCCCGGCGGCCAACCGGCGGCCTCGCCACCGCCGCGCGAAGCCGGCATGGGCTTGTACGGCTACCTGTGGAATCTGCTGAGCATCGGCGGCCTGTCAGCGATGCTGCTCATGAACCTCTTCTTTTGGGTCTTTGGGCTGGCCTATCTCAGCCGCCACCAGTTGGCCGACGAGTTGAAATCGCCGTGGATGTACGATCACGTGCCTCATGCGCGGGAGATCCAGCAGTTTCTTGACGACGACTGGGCGCTCATGTACACCCGCGGGACCAGCGAGCAAAACGAAGGCCGCACGATCTACAGCGGCGCGCCGATTGCGCAGATCGACCGCTGGAGTCTCATCAGCCAACTATTTTTCCCCGGCGTGGTGGCGATGGCGCTGGCCAACGTGGTGTTCGTGCTTTTTGGCGCGCTGGCGGTGATCAAGCGGCGCCAGTGGGGGCTGTTACTGTACGTGCCGCTGCTGCCGTTCTACTGGATCCTGATTTCGCTGGCCGCCTGGAAGGGCGCTTGGCAGTTGGCGGTCAATCCGTTCTACTGGGAGAAAACCACTCACGCGCTGGCGCCGGAGGCCCACGCGGCTGAAGGAGGCGCGGCGTAGGTGGCGGCTGACCAATCCGTTCCCGCAAGCCACGCCCGCAGCGGCCGGCCCGTCGGCCCGCTGGGTGCGCTGATTCTGGCCGTGGCGGTGGCCGTGGCGCTGCTGCCGGCCTTTGCCTTTGCCTCTGGCTTGCAGGGCGGTGAACAGCCTCAGCCACCCGCAACCCCTCCCGCGCCGCCGCCGCTGGTCGCGGCACCCGCCACGCCCGCCACGCCCGCCG
>JBOHNC010000294.1:0-3477 GCA_050730415.1 Planctomycetota bacterium | reverse complement strand
CGTTGGCGGTCGGCACGGCGCCGGAGCTGCGGCCCGCGCCGGGAACGCTGCCAGAGACTCGACCGGCGCGTGCGGTGCTGCCCGATCCCCGCCCCATGACGGCGCCGGGACCGGTGCCGGTGCCGGGACCGGTGCCGGTGCCGGGGCCGGGATGCTGCGCGCCGCCTGATCCGCGGCCCACCGCCGGCGTGTTGCCGGAGCGTCGCGCGCCGACCGGACCGCTCACCGGCAGCGGCGCGCAGGCCGCAGGGGTGGAACTGGCCGGGACCGCGCCCGAACGGCGCCCCGATCCACGAGCGACGGCGGGTACCGAACCCGAGACCCGCCCCGCGGCGGTCGGATGGACCGGCAGGCCCGACGGCGGACGAGCGGGCAGGCCGGGCTGCGACGGCAGGCCCAGCGGCGGCGTGATCAGCGGATGACGGCCTTGCGGCGGCAGAGCGCGTGGTGGCGCGCCGGGCGCAATGCCGGGCCCTGCGCCGGGCGCAAGGTCGGGCAAATCCGGCCCGTCGGCCAAGGGCGGCAGCCCCATCGGGGGAATGCCCGCCGGTGGGTTGGTCAGGTTGGGCGTGAACGGCACGATGGTGACCGGCGCCAGCGGCACGCCGGACAGCGGTGCCGGTGCCAATGAAGGTGCCGGTGCGGGCGGCGGCGTTGGCGGCGCCAACGGCAGCGGCGTGACCGGCCCCGGCGCGGGCGTCAATTCGGTCCCTTCTTCCTCGTCGGCGATGTCATGGTTTTCGCTGGAGGGCGGATGCAGGGGCAGCAGTTCCTCCTTGGCCGACGCAGCGGTCGGGTTCGGCTCGGCAGAACCGCCGGGCGGAGTGTCGGGCGACGTCAATTGCGTTTCCTCCTTGCGCTGAACATCCTACCGCGTGGCTGCCCCCTCTCTCAAGGAAAATCACGGGTGATCAACTTGTTTTGCGACGGACAACCGACAGATTGCCCGGCAGATCCTCGATTTCAAACCCCTGCGCGCGCAGGCCGTCGCGGATGCGGTCGGCCAGCGTGAATTTTTTCGCCTTGCGCGCCCGCGCGCGCAAATCCAGCAACCGATCGGCCGCCGCCGCCGCGGCTCCGGCACCCCCGGCGCCACCAGCGCCGCCGAGCGCCTGCAACTGCACGGCGATGGCGCCTTCCAGGTCGCCCGGTTCGCCGCCGCTCCCGGCCGGCGCAGTCGCGCTGGCGCTGGCGCCGGTGGCGGCGGTGGCCGTCAAAGCTGGCGCGGCCGCCGCAGCTTTCGTCCCGAACGGGCCCTCCCATTCGGTGCGGATGCCCAGCGTTTCCAGCAGCCGTTCCAGCGTCGTCAGCGCCGTTTCGACCGCCGCCGCATCGGCGCCGGCGACGCCCGGCAGCGCCGCCACACTGCTGTTCAGGCGGCTGACCAGGTCGAACAGCGGCGCCTGCGCCAGCGCGGTGTTGAAGTCGTCGTCCATGGCCGCTTCGAACTGACTGCGTGCCTGTTCGGCGGCGCCGGCCAGCGCCGTCAACCGCGCCGTGGGTTGAACCCCGCCGCGGCCGGCCAGCACCCGCCGGCCGTTTTCCAGACCGGTGCGCAGCCGAGCCAGCTTGGCGGTGGCCTCGTCGATGCTGCTCGGCTGCAGCAGAATATCGGATCGGTAGTGCGTGCTCAGCAGGAAAAGCCGCACCGCCATCGGGTCGTAGGGGCCGTCGGGCTGGAGCAGCCCCTTGGCGGTCTTGAAATTCTGCAGCGATTTCGACATTTTTTCCGCTTCGACCGACCCGTCGGCCTTCACCTTCGCCACATTCACGAACCCGTTGTGCATCCAGTAGGTCGCGTAGGGATGGCCCGCCGCGCCCGACTGCGCCAGCTCGTTTTCGTGGTGGGGAAACTTGAGGTCCTGCCCGCCACCATGGATGTCGAAGGCTCCGCCCAAGTGCTTCAGCGTCATGCAGGAACATTCAATGTGCCAGCCAGGCCGCCCTTCGCCCCACGGCGATGGCCAGTGCGGTTCGCCGGGCTTGGCATTTTTCCACAGCGCGAAATCGACCGGGTGCCGTTTTTTTTCGGCTTCGACCAGCTCCCGGCCCCCGGCGCCGGTCTGCTGATCTTCCACCTGGCGGTGGCTCAGCCGCCCGTAGGCCGTGTAGCTCGGCACGTCGAACCACACGTCGCCGTCGACGGCATAGGCGTGGCCGCGCCGGATCAGCTCCTCGATCATCGCGATCATTTCGGGAAAATGCTCGCTGGCTTTCGGGTGGACATCCGCCGGCCGGATGTTCAACGCCTGAGCCACCGCGAAAAATTCCGCAATGTAAGTCGCCGTGATTTCCTGCCAGGGGCGGTGCTCGTCGTTCGAACGCCGGATGATCTTGTCGTCCACGTCGGTGAAGTTCATCACGTACTTCACGTGGAAGCCGCGATATTCGAACCACCGCCGCACCGTGTCGAAGGCGGTCATGAACCGCGCGTGGCCCAGGTGCAGCGAGTCGTACACCGTCGGGCCGCACACGTACATCGACACCTGACCCGCGACCAGCGGCTGGAACGGTTCGAGGGCTCGCGACAAGGTGTTGTACAAACGCACGGACATTCGGGAACCTGCGAAACATCCACCGGCCGAAGCCCCCGGTGGGCGCCAGGGCGCAGCCTGACAGAATGGGCGCCGGCCCGCTGCTGCGGCACACGGAGGCTGCCGGCCGATTGCACCGGAAAACACACGGAGAGGGCGCTCCGAAACGGGCATGCCGGCAGGCGGATTCTATTCTACTGCATGATTTCAAACTCCAAGTTCGGTGCGAGAATTAGCCGACGCTTTCGGAAGAGCCTTGAGGGGTACATCCGAATTGCGGTGGCTTCCATTCTCTTGGAGTCCCGCCCCGCGGGACGCAAGAGTCATTGCCCAGCACTTCAGTGCTGGGAAGGGAGCAATAGGTACAAACGGATTCCCAGTCCCTGGAGGGACGGCAGAACCAGTCCCTGGAGGGACGACAGAACCAGCCCCGGGAAGGACGGCAGAACCAGCCCCGGGAAGGACCGGCAGAGCTGCCGCAAGCGCGCCGCCAGACTCAAGCCTAACGCGCCCCTGGGGACCACACGGAGCACAGGTACAACATGCCGACGCGCCCGGAAAAACCGCCTCACACGCCCGCCCCTCCTGCGGCAATCGGGAGCAAGCCTGCCGCCGCACCGCGCCTTCGCCTGCCTCGAGCCCCCCACCTGCTCCTGATCCTGCTGGCCCTCGCCCAGCTCACCGCCCCGCTGCTCGCCGCCGAAACACCTTCCACTGCTTCCACCGTCCTCACCGCTGCCTTCCCCGCCGCCGCCGCGCTGAATCCGTCCGCCCCGGCGCCAACACCGGCTCCCACGGCCGCCGCGACCGCGTCCCCCGCCGCGCGCTCGCCCGCCGCCCTTCCCGGCTCCCCGCCGCTCCACCCGCCCGCAGCCAAAAAACACCCCGCCGCCTCACCCCCCGAGCCACCCACCCCGCCCACCCCGCCCGCCCCGCCCGCCCC
>JBOHNC010000293.1:0-8730 GCA_050730415.1 Planctomycetota bacterium | reverse complement strand
GACCCGGACTGGGATTCGCCGCGTTCCGCGCGCATGTGGCCGAGGGCCGAGTGGCCCAAACGCCCGGCGGGCCGCCTTGCGATCCCTCCGAACTGCACATCTTCGCCGATGGCGGGCTGCTCGCCGGCGCACTGCATTCAGCGGGCATTCCGCCCTTCTGGCTGGACCTGGCGCAGGTCGATCATTTCCAAGGCCTGCTGGTCGATGCCAATCTCGATCCCGACCGCATCGCTCTGCAGGCCACCGTGGATGTGCCGCAGCGGTCGATCTACGACTTCATCGCGCTCGACGGTCCGCGCCGCCTCGACCGCTATCTGCCCGCCGACAGCCTGGGCGTCGCCGACGTGCGCCTGAACCTGCCGGGCCTGGTGAACTACTCCGTGACGCTGGCCGAACGCGGCTACCTGGGCGGCAAGGCCCAGCAGGCGGCGCTGCTGGCCGGCCCCCTGCTGAACATGACTCGCCTGCCCGACGCGCTGGGCTACGAACTGGCCGCCAGTTTGGCGCCTTCCGAGGACCGCACCTATCTGGCCTGGAGTTTCGCGACGCCCTGGCGCCCGCCGTTTTCCCTGAAGGAAATCGCCCAGGTCGCCGTGCTGGCCGGCGCGCCGTTCGACGGCCCCCTCACCTACCGCGGCGAACAGATGCTCCTGCCGCGGTTCAAGGCCCACATGGAATTCCGCTACCCGGTCATCGTCGAATGCCCCGGCGCAGGTACGCCGGCCCCCGGCGCAAACAAGCCCGCCGGATCGCCCGCGCCGCCACCCGAAAATACCCTGCTCATCGCCGCCAACGGTTGGAACCTGGGCGATGTCCTCGACGTCAAGCAAGGCCGCGTGCCCAATCTCGCCAACGCGGCCGGGTTTCAACACGCCATGGCCGAGCAAGCCGATCAGGCCGCCGTGCAGGTCTACGCCAACCTTACGCAGGGCTTTGGCTACGCCTACGTCTCGCTGCTGGCGGAACTCTACGGCCTCCCCATCGGCGGCGTGCCGCTCGAGGAAGGCCAACTGCCGCGCTCGGAGGCTTTCGGGCCGCTTGGCGATCTGTGGGTCAGCATCGGCCGGCAGAAATTGCCGCCTCCGTCGGGCATTGCCGGTCCGCCCCCGTCCAACGGTTCCAGTCCACAGGCGTCCGGTGGAGCGGAAAAATCCGCTTCTCCCGACCCCGGTAAAAGTCGCCTGCGTTGCCGGATCGTCTGGAAAATGGAGTAGCCTCGGATAGGCTGGAGCAATCCGGTCGCGGCGCGCTGCGGTGGCAACCGGCCGCCGCTGGGCGCCAAGGGCGGACTGGGCCGGGCGGGGCTGGGCCGGCCTGGGCCGGGCGGTGCCAGGCAGGGCCAGGCGGGGGCCGGGCCAAGATCAGACCAGGGTCGGGGCGGATCAGGGAGCGAACGGGTGCCGTCGATCTCGATCGAAAACTACCTCAAGGTCGTCTACAACATGACCCGCGAGGGCGGGCGTGTCAGCACCAAGAAGCTGGCCGCCCGCATGGGCCTGTCCCAGCCGTCCATCACCCACATGATGCAGGCGCTCCATGAACGAGGCCTCGTCGACTACCAACCCTACCAGGGCGTGAACCTGAAGCCCGAAGGCGAACGGATGGCCATCCGCATCATCCGGCGCCACCGCCTGATCGAACTGTTCCTCGTTAAAACGCTCGACATGGCCTGGGACGAAGTCGACTCCGAGGCGGAATTGCTCGAACACGCCATCTCCGATCTGCTGGCCGACCGCATCGACCGCTACCTTGGCCATCCCCAGATCGACCCGCACGGTTCGCCCATTCCCGACGCCCACGGCAACATCGTCACCCGCGACACCCGCAAACTCTCCGATCTCGGGGTGGGGGACCGCGCCACCGTGGCCGGCGTCAGCGATTCCAACGCCGAAGTGCTGCGCTACCTCACCACCATCGGCCTGACGCTCGAAGCCGACCTGAGCATCCTCGGCCGCGAGCCCTTCGAAGGTCCGATCACCATCGAAACCGGCGGCAAGACCCGCGCCATTTCACCCAGCATGGCCGCCCGCGTGCTGGTGCTGGCTCGCTGACGGCGCGCCGCGCATCGAAACCCACCCAAACGGACCGGCGCGCGGACCGCACGGTGTAAAATGAAATGGCGGCGAGGCCCACGCCGCCAGGAGTTTCCCAGCATGCTCATGACCGGCATTTCCGAAACCGACATGTACCTCTGGATTGCCATCCTGGGGACAGTCCTGTTCGTCGCCAAATTCCTGCTCCTGCTGATGGGCGGCCATGCCAGCCTGCCGCACAGCGTCGAAATACCCGCCCACCTCGAAGTCGGCCAACTCGGCCACGGCGGCGGCGGAGGTGCTGGCGGCGGCGGCGGGACGGCCCATCAAAGCAGCACCGGGAACTTCACCCTTTTTTCCATCCAGGGCCTGCTGGCCTTTTTCATGGGCTTCGGTTGGATGGGACTGGCGGCGCTCGAACAAATGAAGCTCGGCAGCGGCCTGGCGCTCGTTCTGGCCGCCGGCTTCGGATGCTTCATGATGCTGCTCTCGGCCGTGCTGATGTACATGCTCCAGCGGCTGGATCGCGAAATTCCCTTCGATGTCACCACCGCGGTGGGCACGATCGGCCAGGTCTACCTGCGCATCCCCGCCCAGGGCGGTGGAGTAGGGGAGGTGCAACTGGTGGTGGAAGGCCGCCAGAAAGTGCTGAAGGCCAAATCCACCGGCGGGGAACTCCAATCCTTCACCCGCGTTCGCGTGGTCGCGGTGGATACCGATGAAACCCTGACCGTCGAATCCGTCTGAAGGTTTGCCCGTATAATCTCGCACGTCCGGTCACCCAATTCCAGCCTGTAATTCTCGCACGACAAGGAGTCCCGCCATGCCCTCCCTGCCCATCCTGCTGCCGCTGTTGGCCGATGAATTGCCCCAATTGCCCTACACCGGAATTCTGGTCGGCGTGATCGCCCTGGTGATCGTGGCCATGCTCGTGTTCGCCGCGCGCCAATACAAGCGCTGCCCGTCCAACAAAATCCTGGTCATCTTCGGCCGCGTCAGCGGCAGCCGCGCGGCCATCTGCCTCCACGGCGGCGGCAAACTCATCATGCCCCTGATCGAAGACTACGCCTACCTGTCGCTCACCCCGATGACCATTGAAATCGACCTCACCGGCGCCCTCTCCAAGAAAAACATCCGCGTCAATGTCCCGAGCACCTTCACCATCGCCGTCTCGACCGTCCCGGCCATCATGAACAACGCCGCCGAACGCATCCTGATGCTCTCCGAACAGGAAATCTCCGACCAGGCCCGTGACATCATTCTCGGCCAGTTGCGTCTGGTCATCGCCACGCTGACCATCGAGGAAATCAACCAGGACCGCGAAAAGTTCAAGGACCTCGTCAACAAGAACGTCGATGCCGAGCTCAACAAGATCGGGCTCGAATCGATCAACGTCAACATCCGCGACATCACCGACGAATCGGGCTACATCGAAGCCATCGGGCGGAAGGCGGCGGCCGAAGCGATCAACATCGCCAAGGTCGAAGTCTCCCAGCAGGAAAAAGACGGCGCCATCGGCGAAGCCAGCGCCAACCGCGAGAAAGAAGTCAGCGTCGCCGACCAGCACGCGCAGTCGGCGATGGGCCAGAAAAAAGCCCAGCGCGACCAGCGCATCACCGTCGCGCAATATGAAGCCGACGGCGTCTCCGGCGAAGCCAAGGCCAATCGCGAGAAGGAAGTCAACGTCGCCGGCCAGGACGCCGAATCCGCCAAGGGCAAAAAACAGGCTGAAATGGATCAGCGCGTCGCCGTCGCCAGTCTTGAAGCCAACGCCGTGAAAGGCGAAAACGAAAGCAAGGCGCAGATCGCCGACTATCAGGCCACCCTCCAGCAGCGCCAGGCCGAAGCCAAACGGCTGGGCGAAGTCGCGCTGGCCAATGCCTCGAAAGACATCCTCGTGGCCGAAAAAGCCAAGGAAGTCGCGCTGATCGAAAAAACTGAACTGGCGCAGAAGGAAGTCGACAAGAAAAAAATCGAAGTCGATGCCGCCGCCGCCGCCGAGCGCACCCGCCTGGTGGCCCGTGGCGACGCCGACGCCATCCTAATGAAGTACACCGCCGAAGCCGAAGGCATCGGCCGCGTGCTGTCCGCCAAGGCCGCTGGCTACCGCCAGTTGCTCGAAGCCTGCGGCGAACAGAAACACCTCGCGCCAACCCTGCTCATGGTCGAAAAACTCCCCGAGATCGTCTCCGAACAGGTCAAGGCGATTCAGAACCTCAAGATCGACAAGGTCACCGTCTGGGACTCCGGCGCCGGCAACGGTGGCGATGGCCACTCGGGCAGCACCGCCAACTTCCTGCGCAGCCTGATCGGCTCCCTGCCGCCCATGCACGACCTCGCCAAACAGGCCGGCATCGACCTGCCCCAAGTCCTCGGCACCGTTTCCCAACAAGCCAAAACCACCGACGCCTCGCGCCTCCCGCCGGCCCCGCCCGCCGCCCCGTCCGCACCCGCCGCCGGCCCCAAATCGGTCGGCTAATCGCAGCCCGCTTATTGTTTTCTTGCGCGCCCCCTAATTTTTCTTTGTGGTGCCGGCTTCCAGCCGGCTTGGTGAGGTGGGCATCTTGCCCACCGGCTTTTTCTTGCGCGCGACAGCGCGCCGCCGGGACCGCGAGCGGGCACGCTCGCTCTTCATCCAAACCGCACATTCGTCTCTGGGCAGGCGCGCATTCCCCGGGAGCGCCGGCATTCTGCCGACTCCGCTTCTTCGCGCCAACGGTGCGAGGTAACAAAGCCAGGGGTTGCCGAAGGTCTTCCGCAGGCTACCCCTGGAAGCGGTCGTCAGACCGCCTCGCACGATCCGAGACGATGTCGCACTTCCCACGTATATTCCCGTGCGGAAGATCCCGGGCGATGCACAAAAATGTATTCCCTTCGACAAAGGTCCCGGATGCGGTTCAGCGCGCTGGAAGGACGGCGACGTCATGATTGCCTCGGCCCGCGCGGAAAATTTGCACACGTCCTCAGCCCGACTTCTTGCTCCTGTGCGCCGCAGCGCGCCCCTGGGAGCGCCGATCATCAGCCGGCTTCTTCGTCCGATCCACGCATTCTGCTACGCGCCCACACGCACACCCAGTCGCCCGCTTTTAGAAATGGCTCGCTCGCCTTTCGCCGGGAAAAGGCAAACGAACGGCGGGCAGGCTCCGCATTTCAGAGGCACCAATTTCCTCAAAGTTTTTACGGGCCTCATTCAAGCTGACCGCGTTACAACCGTCGCAATCATTTGGATTTTTATATTGAACTGGATCGTCTTCCCAATCACAAATGGGACACAAGTTGAATGAGCCTGGCGGCTTCTCTGGCAACACGTAATACCGGCAACAGGGACACGGAAACCGTTCGCCACTCATACTTAACCTCCCACTCGCATATTTTATCCCGCGCCACAAATGTGACGCGCGATTCTGCGGCAATGCCCTCATAGGGAGTTCCAATGCCTAACCTGCCACAGCGAGTTTATAATCGAGCCGACGTATGTTTCCCTCGCCGAAGGACCCCCCCGTGTCCACGCCGCCACCCGTCCCGCGGGACCGCTTGCACGCCAACCTCGCCGGCGTCCACGCCCGCATCGCCGCCGCCGCCGAACGCGCCGGCCGCTCACCGGATGCCGTGCGCCTGATCGCCGTCACCAAAACCGTCGGGCCCGCCACGCTCGCCGACTTGCAGCGCCTCGGCCAATGCGACTTCGGCGAAAGCCGCGTGCAGCTCGCGCGCGACAAGCAAACCGCCCTCGCCGCCACGCTCCCGCCCGCCGACTTGGCCACCCTGCGCTGGCACCTCATCGGCCCGCTGCAAGCCAACAAAGTGAACCTGGCGCTCAAACTGTTCGACACCCTCCACGCCGTCGATTCGGACGCCCTCGCCGCCGCCCTGTCCCAGCGCCTGCAAGCCGCGAGGGTAGGGGAGGTGCGCACGCGGTTCACCGCCGCCTCCGCCGCCACCTCCGCCGTCACCTCCGTCGGTGCGCCACCGCCGCCGCCGAAACTCCGGCGCGATCCCGCCCCGCTGCCGGTCTTCCTCGAAGTCAACGTCTCGGGCGAAGCCACCAAGCGCGGCGTCACCGTGGCCGCCGCGCGCGACCTCGCGCCGCGCATCGCCGCCCACCCACGCCTCCGCCTCATCGGCCTGATGACCATGGCGCCCTTCGACGCCCCGCCCGCCATTCTCCACCACGTCTTCGGTACGCTGCGGAGCTTGCGCGACGAACTCCAAGCCGCCACCGTCCCGACCTGCACCGAACTGTCGATGGGCATGAGCGACGACTTCGAAACTGCCATCGAAGAAGGCGCCACCCAGGTCCGCGTCGGCCGCGCGCTGTTTCTTTAAAGGTGAGTGCGTTATCTCCAATGTTCGGTTGGATCGTTGTATAGGCGGCCAGAGCCTCGGATGCCCGGGCCCCCTCAGCCACCTCCCCCACCCGCCCTTCGAACCCGCCGATAATGCTTGTTATGTTGCGTGAGCGTATCCTCCTGGGAGCGCCGGTCATCAGACTGGCATCTTCGTCCAAACCACCCATGCGGCTCCGGGAGCGCGTCCACCCACCCGAGACCGCCGGCAATCCTGGCCTGTTCTTTTCGTAGTTCTGTTTACTACCCCAATTGAATGGATTCGTATTCAAAGCCAATCAGCCGAAGATCTCCGGCGCCTGCTTGAAAAAGGTTTCGCGGCATTTTTCCCCGCCGGGCGGATACCCGGCGTGCTGCACCAGAAAAACCAGCACCAGTCCGCGCCGCACATCGATCCGCATGTTGGTCGACAGCGCACCGCCGTGGCCGAACCCGCTCGGTTCCAAACTGAAGCCCAGGCCATAATTCTCGGGCACGGTTTGCGGCGTGTGCCGGCGGATCATCGTGCGGACTGCCGCTTCGGACAGATACCGTTTCCCACCCCAGGCGCCACGCCGCAACATCATCTGGCAAAACCGCGCCACGTCGGCGGCGGTGGAGAACAGCCCCCCGGCTGGAAATGGATGCCGGCGCTGATCGCTCAGCGGGTAGTACAACTGGCCGATCCGCGTTTCTTCCAGACTTTTCTGGTCCTGCGCCGGCTTGTAGGCTTTGGCCAGCCGCGCGACCTGCGCAGCCGACGGCCGGAAGCTCGTGTCTTTCATCCCCAGCGGCCGCAGCAGCCGTTGCTCCAAAAACTGTTCGTAGGGCTGCCCGGCGACCACTTCGATGATCCGCCCCACGGTGTTAAAGCCCGCGTTGGCGTAGGCGTATTTGCTGCCCGGCTCGAACTCGAGCGGCGTCAGTGCGTAGCTGCCGGCGGCGTCCTTGAGCGAGAGCCCATCCAGCGTCGGCTGTTCCATCGCCGACGAAAAAGCCATGCCCCCGGTGTTGCTCAGCAGTTCCCGGATGGTGACCGGATGGCGCGGCTTGCGCAGCGTGATCTGGCGGTCGGTTTTTTTAACGGCCAGCCACTGATTTTTAAAAATCGGCAGATAGGCTTCGACCGGGTCCTGCAGCCGCAGCTTCTTTTCATCCACCAGCATCATGAGCAGCGTGGCGGTGATCGGTTTGGTTTGGGAGGCGATCCAAAAGACCGTGTCCGCGCGCATGGGTTTCCGCTTGGCGCGATCGGCAAATCCCAAGGTCTCCACCGACAGGATGCGGTCTCGATTGGCCACCAGCGTCACGGCGCCGGCCACCGACCCGTTGGCGACAAACGGTTGCAACAGCGCGCGGAGTTCCCCGGATCGCGTGGCGGTGGAGGCGGTCGAGGTGCGGTGCGAAGCGGCCTTCTTCATGGTGGATTTCCTTTGTGGTCGGTGAGCATTCAACCGGTTGTCCGGCGCTTTTCTGCCGTTGGGACGGTGAACGGAAGCAGGCCCGATGGACCTGGCCTTTGCGGACCGACTGGGCGTAGCTCGCCGACGGAAGCCTATATCCTATCCAGAAATCGCCGTTCAGCGCTCCCCCACCCTGCGGTCCTCAGCATCCGGCGCAGCGAAAAGGGCCGAGGCCGACCGGGTGTCGGCAGTGTAAAGCGCTTTGGCGGTTGGCAAATTCTGCCGATGAGGTGGACCGCATGGCCAATCGGAATCAGCACTGTAACTCCTTGAATAGCAGGGGACAAATCGAAAATCACGTGGTTGGCATAGCAGTTGTCAATGTCTCCGAACGTTGGCCGTAAGGTTCACCCCCCCCCAAATGGAGAGAAGGATGCTGCGCGCACTGATCGCCACCTCGCCCGCGACCGCTTCTTACAAGGCCTCTGCCGAAACCGCGGCCGTCACGCGCAGCGCCAACGCCCAACGGGTGGCTCAGGCCGTTCGGTTTCGCCTGACCGCCTCCCCGGCCGGCTATCGCTTCAGCCATGTACGCATCCTGCCCGACGCGGGGCTGCCCGAGCGGCGCGCGACCTTTCTCGTGGATCTGCTCGAAGGCCGGCTGCTGCAGGAGGTCCTGTTCCTGCTGACGCCCGAAGCCGATGCGCCGGACCCTTCCTGTGACTGCACCGCCGCCAGCGAGACCGCCGCGGCACTGCGCGCGATGTTCGTGGACCTGACCCGATTGCTCGACCTGCCCGCGCAGAGTGCGCGGGTCGAAGCGCTGGCGACCCTGCCGGCGGCCGTGCCGGCCACGGCTAACCCAACCTTCGCAGTTGGGCGGCGAAAACGGGGATTCTGGGGGTATTTTTTCTTGTAACCCCTTGCGGCCCAGTGCGAGCCTGGCGTTTGGGGCTTGTAGTGAAGACC
>JBOHNC010000292.1:0-3374 GCA_050730415.1 Planctomycetota bacterium | reverse complement strand
CGTCAGCGCGGCGCGCGCGGCGGCGCGCGCGGGGGGGTGCGCGAACCGCGCCGGGTCGATGCCTGAGGCGACGATGCGGATGCGATCGGCGGCGACTCCGCCCTGCTCGAGAACATCGGTCACCGCGCGGCCGATGGCAATGACGCGGTCGCACAGGTGGTTGTATTTGAAGGCGGTGTTGATCGCGAAATCGACGCGCCGGGAGACGACGATTTTCGGACGTTTGCGGCCGAGACCGGTCGCAGCCAGGGCAACCGGAAAAACGCAGCCGGAATCGTGGCAGTGGACGATATCCGGTTCGAAGCGGCGGTAGATGCCGCGCAGGGCCAATAGCGCCGGGGGACTGGGTTTGAGGTCGTTGGGGAACACGTCGAAGCCTGCGGCGGCCATGCGGTCGGCCCAGGGCGTGCCGGGTCGGCCCACCGCGGCGACGGCGGCGCCGCGCTCGCGCAGGCCGCGGGTCAAGAGCAGCGCCTGGTTTTCGCCGCCGCGCCAGTGGCGTTGGCTGTCCACGTGCAGCGTGTTCATGCGGCGGGAGCGCTCCCTACCGGCGAGCGGGTCGGCGAAGGGGTCGGCGCACCGGACGGCGAGCCGGTCGGCGAACCGTTTGGCGGTGGGGCCGGCGTGCCGGGCGTCGGTTCGCGGCGCAGCATCCAGAAGCGCAGCGGCCAGCGGTAGGCCGGGACCTGGGTCATCGCGAGGACGAACAGTTCGAAGGAAAGTTCGAAGGCGGTGAAGACGGAAATGGGCGAGTATTGCGCGCCGGACAGCGCCATGTGGGTCAGCAGGATCAGTGTGAGCACCAGGTTGCCGGCGTAGCTGGCGACCACCAGCGGGGTGAGGGCGGTGGAGCAAACTCGGGCGTACAGCGAAGTGAACAGCACGCTGCCGCGCACCACCACCATCATCCAAAGGATCAGCGGCAGGGTGCTCCAGAGGGTCGTCATGTTCAGGTTGTAGCAGGCCGCGCCGATCCACAGGTAGTTCATGGCGAAGATGGCTTCCCAGAAAATGTAGTGCCGGCGGCTCACGGGCCACGGGTAGCCGGGGGCCGGCAGGAGCCAGCCGTCGGGGGTGACGGGGCAGCGGTCCAGGCCTTCGATCGGCCCGGGCGGCGCGATGGACACGGCGGTGGGAGCGGCGGCCGCGGGTGGGCGGGGGAGGGGCATCGCGGGAGGGAACTCCTGACGGCCATGGGCGGGGAGGCCGCGCCCAACGCAGGCGGCTGGCCCGGCGCGATCGGGGCGGCGTACACGGCGCGGGAGGTAAATCCAGGCCGCGCTGCATTGTAGTGAAGAAACGAACTTCGTCAGCGCGGGCGGACGAACCGCCTTTCCGATCATGCGCGCGAGCGGTCCGTCAGCGCATGCGCGCGAGATGTTCTTCAGCGCATGCGCGCGATCAGGCCCCGGCCGGTTTCGAGGGCGCGGTCGCGCAGGGCCCAGAGCTTGGCGGCGAAGGCCGGTGATCCCTCCGCCGCGCCGAACTCAGCGGGCGGGCGCGTTGCCTGGGGCCTTTCTTTTCGGTCCGCCGCGGCGGCGGCCAGCGCCTGGTCCAGAATCGCCGCGAACTGCGCGGTGACTCGCGGCTGGTCGAAGGTTGCGCGCGCCAGCCGCATCGCGCGCCGCGCGTTCCAGGCGTGGCGCAGTTGCGAGCGGTCGCACAGCACCTGTTCAAAATCCAGGGCCGCGCCGCCAAACACATACCCCACCAGGACTCCGCAGGGATCGGCCGCCGGGTCGTAGCCGGTCAGCATTTCGCGAATGCCCGGCAGGTTGCTGGCGACGACCGCGACGCCGGCGGCCAGCGCGTGGGCGACGATGAGTGGGCTCGGGTCTTCGCGCGCCGGATGCAGCAGCACATCGCTGGCGGCGAACAGTGCTGGGAGGTCCTCGGCAAAAGGTAGAAAGTGCACTCGGTCGCGAAACGGACTTTGGCGAAAAATGCGCCGCAGTTTGCGCGTGAAGGCATCGCGCGGCTGCGCGCCCACCAGCGTGGCGTGGAACGGCACGCGATCGAAGTCGAGCGCCTCCAGCACGCGGTGGATTACATCGGTGCCTTTGCGTTCGCTCCAGGTGCCGACGCAGACGATCCGCAGCACGCCGCCGTTCGACAGCCGCCGCGGCGGTTTGGCCGGGTAGCGGTTGCAATCGACCGGATGTGCCAGAAAAGTTTCGACCCCGCCGGGCGCGGCGAGCCGCGCGGCCCATGCCGCCGCGCTATTGACCGGCAGCCACGGCACGCATTTGTCCGGCTTCGCCATGGCGGCAGCCGTCCGCGCCCGCGTCGCCGGCGCGTATGTGAAATCCCACGTGGCACGCGGATCGGCCCACCACAGCGCGCAGGCCGGCGACGACCAGATCAGCCGATGGTTGCAGTTGCGCAGCAGGTTCAGCGCCTCCGGCCACGGCAGCGGCGCGTCCCATGAGCCCCAACAATCCGGCAATTCGTGTACGAACTGCACCGCCGCAATCCCCGCTCGCCGTGCGGCCAGCGCCGGCGACAGCAGCACGCTGGAAGCGGTCACCGCCGCCTGCACGCCTTCGCGCCGGAACAGTTTTTCCAGCACGGCGGAGCTGGTTTCCAGGCGGGCCGCCAGCCCGGCGCGGGCGGCGGGGGTCCAGGGGCGCGGGTGGCCGCGGCTGCCGGTCAGGCGAATCCACCACGGTGCGGCGTGAAAAATCAAGCGGTCGGCGAGCGGTTCCAGGGCCTGCACCAGCGGCCCACGCCGGGGCAGAACGGCGACGATCCGCGCGCCGCGTGCCCGCAGCGCTTGCAGGTGGGTCAGCAGCACCAATTCGGCGCCGGCCCGTCCCGCGTCGTGAAAAATAGCCGCCACCGTCCCGGTGAACGGCGCGGCATCGGTCACGCCCTCACTCCTTCTCCCCCGAATGTGCGTCAATTGTCCTGCACGGATCGCCATTTTCGGAAGTTCCCTATAAAATTTACCCCCTGTTTCCAGCCGGCGCGCGGTGGAGCAGGCCGCCGGCGAGGCGCCCTGCGTGGCCGCGGCGGCGATCGAACGAACTTTCCGAGGCGCACGGCGCATGTCAAAAAACGAATCGTCGAAAAAAATCGGCCAGCTCATGAATCGCTTCGTCGATGTGATGGGAGCGCTCAACCCGATCAACATCGAGGACCCCCTCGGCCGGATGCTGCTCCCGGTGCTGGCCGGCAACGGCTCCATCGAGCGCGCCCGCAAAGTGCTGGGCGATCTGCTGCTGCATTTCGGGGACTTCAACGAACTGCGGGTCGCGCGCAACAGCGAAATCGTCCCGGCGCTGCGGCACATGCCGTTTTTCTCGACCGAAAGCGCGACGGTGCTGGCCGGCAACCTGCGCGCGATGCTGAAATCGATTTTCCAGTCGCAGGGC
>JBOHNC010000291.1:0-15449 GCA_050730415.1 Planctomycetota bacterium | reverse complement strand
AACATGGGCTGGAAAAACGGCCCGGCCGTCCTGGCGACCTGTCCCTTCTACGACGAAAACGGCTGGCTGCCGGCGAAGACTCACGGCTTCTCCTCCCAGATGTTCGAATATGACGGCAGCAACAATTTTGAATTCGAATACGGCTACAACGAAGGCTACCGGGTGAATGTGCAACTGCGGCCCGGGGAGGTCATGACGCGCAACTGGTCGAACAAGGGTTTGCAGGTGGACATGGATCTCGGCAGCGGTCCGGGCTGCTTGAACGGGGTGATCGGCCAGGGCGACCTGGAATATTCACGCGGCCTGGGCGACCTGGCCAACGGCCGCGTCGGCAACGGGACCATCGTCTACACGGTGCCGCTGGCCGACGCCGGCCTGCGCGACGCGGCGCTGGAATATGCGAACCTGGGGACGCAACAAGAAGACGGGCAGGCGCCCACGCTGCATGTCAAAACCGCCGGTCAGCCGGGTACTTTTGTGCTGCGGATGGCCTCGCCCTACGTCTACCTGGGCGGCTCGATCGAACTGGCCGGCACGGTGGCCAAGGGCGGATCGGTGAAGGTGTCGTTCTCGCGCAACAACGGCGAGGACTGGCATGACATTGGCGGCGTGACCGCCGCGGGCGATTTCAAGACCACCCTCGATCTGAAGCCGCTCCTTTACCGCCTGTACGACTACCGCCTGAAGTTCGAACTGAACGGCGTGGGGACGGGCCTGAGCGCGTTGACGATCGCCGAGGACATGCAGCATTCGCAGCGCGCCCTCCCGGCGCTCGGCCAGGGCAGCAACACCATCACCTTCAGCGCCGAACCGCAGGAGGGCACGATCGCGGTCGAGGCGCATGTGGGGAACAAGACCAAGGGCAATCAATTGCTCCTGACCGAATTTCATCCGCAAATGGAGGGGGTAAAGCAGGACGAAGGCGCGCTGTGGATGGGCGATAGCGGCAAGGGCCAGATCACCATTCCGGTCACGACGCCGGGGGTCATCACGCACGTGCGCTTCGGGACCCACTACCGCGCCCGCAGCGACAAGGATCAATGGGCCTACGAGCTATCCTTCGACGGGGGCAAAACCTGGACCACCGTCGACACTGTCACCGGCCCGACGCCGGCGACCTGCAAGTACGACGATTTCTCGCAGGTCCCCAAGGGCTCGCGCCAGGTGCTGGTACGGTTTGCCGGCGAGCAGCGCAATACGCTCGGCATTTTCGACCTGTCGATTCACGTGGATTACATCGAACCGCACGGCGGCTTCCGGCCGGTGCAGGTGACCTACCTCTGGACCGAGAACGGCCAGGAAAAGAAGGACGTCCACGTCGCCAAAAAACCCAACGAGACCTACACCATCACCTGCGCCGGGAAGCCGACGATGAAAAGCCTGATCGTGGAACTGGCGAAGTAGTCGCGGGGCGCGCGCACGAGCGAAGGGCTCGAACTGGGCCGCGGGGGTGCCAAGCGGAATTACGGCTGCACGAGGCCATGCGCGGCTTGCATCGCGGCGATGTGTTCCGGCGTGACGAAAAACGCAGTCAACCGCACGGCGTAGACCCCGAACAGGATCAGGATCAGCGCCACCCACAGGCCCCGCGGCGGCCGGAATTCGACGTGCAGCCAGTTGAGCCGCGCCAGCAGCGTCAGCACCATCCACGCCACCATCGCCACGAACAGCGGCGGGCCGAGACCGTTGAAGCCGAACGCGGGCGCCCATTCGCCGTGGGCCAGGAAACAAAAGGAGCGCGTCATGCCGCAAGTAGGGCAGGGGATGCCGGTGGCGCGATGGAAGCCGCACAGGTCCGGCCCGGTACAGACGTAGGGACGGTAGAGCCAGGCAACCAGCAGCACGCCGGCGGGCACCACGATCGGCAGCCAGTGAAACAGCCAGACGGCGATCCGTTCGAGGACTCCCTGCGCGGGCGGCCCGGGCGCGCGCCGCGCCCACTCCTCGCGCGGCACGCAGCGAAACCAGCGCCAGGGCTTCCACAGCACCGGGGGCTCGGTGTCTTCGGCCGATTCGGCTTGGCTGAGCATCGCTCCGGAGGTCACCAGGGCCTCGCCGGTGCCTGCCACAGGCGCAGGTTCCTCCGCGCGGTCGCCCGAGGAAATAGCGCTGGCGGCGGCGGTCTCGGTCAGAAGTGCATCCACAGGATCTGCCATTGGCGCCGGCCTTCCGCATCGTGATCGTGGCCGATGAAGCCGTTCAGGAACCACCAGTCGGCGCCCCGCCCCTTGTCGTGCTGCACCGCGAAAAGCATATTACCATGGAAGGAGCGCTGGGGCGCTTGATAGCCTTCCCAGAGCCAGCCGCCGCCCAGCGTGAACAGACCGCGGTCCGGCTGGCCGTCGATGCGCCAATCGTCAAAGACGCCGCACAGTTCGGTGTGATGCGCCGGCCCGTTCCAATCGCGACGCCACCAGGTGAACAGGGCCCGCTCCCGGCCGGTGTCGGCCGCGGAGTTCTGGTACAGGTACAGATTCCACAGCGGTCCCCACTGGCTTTCCATGGCGCCGTCGGTATCGCCGAAAAATAGCGGGTTCAAAATCTGCACGCTCAGGTCATCCCGCTGCGTGTCGATGGTGCGGTAGATCGGCCAGAACGACGAGGTGACTTTGACCTGTTCTTTGGGTGGTGTCGGCTGCCAGTCGGCGTTGGGATTGGCCCGGTTCTCGGCGGCCAACAGGTCGTCGCGGGTGAGCATCCGCGGCGCCAGCGGGTAGAGACTGGGCCCCGGCGGCGGCGCGTGCGGTCCGGACGTTTCGCCCGATCCGTTTGCGCTCGCACCGGCCGAAGCCGGGCCGCCGTCGAAGGCGGCGAACATCGGCGGGCCGTGCGGCGCGGTCAGATGCAGCCGGCGTTTCGCGGCGGCGGCGAGGTCCGGGTCGATGGGCGGCGGCGGTTCGTGCTTGAATAAATACCGCAGTGCGGCGTTGGTCGGCGGGAAATCTTCGGCCTCCGGCCCCCAGTACTTGGCGACCCGGCCCTCGTCGTACCACTGTCGACCGATCACCTGCGCACGGTAGAAGGCGTTGGCTTCGTCCAGCCGCCCGAAACGAACCGGATCGCCGCGCGGCTGCGCGACCTCCCACCAGGTCTGCCGCACGATGCCCGGCGACTGGCTGGCTTCGGTCTGGCCGAGCGGAATGCTTTTGGCGGTGATGCTCTTGTAGGTATCGAGGATGGTCAGCGGATCGACGCCGAACTGGAAGGTGTCCACGGTCTGATCGCTGTCCACTTCATGTTCGGCGCGGAACAGCGGCCACAGCAGCGTCAGGTAATACGATTCGGTGTCTTCGCGCGAATCCCAGAGCGGAAAAATGCGCAGGCCGGTCACGTCGCCGTGGGTGAAGCTGAACAGCGGCCAGATTGACCAGACCGTCCGCGCCCAACTGCCGTCGTCGTAGAAAATACTCATGTGGTTGAACACCGTCAGCAGGGAGACCAGCTTGTGCCGCGGCGAGGTCGAGGTGGTGTAGAGCGGAAAAAGACTGCGCACGTGGGTGGGGTATTTGGTGTCGAGGCCGAGGTCTTCGGACTGCCAGAACGGCCACAGGAGCGACCAGCGGAATTCGCGGTGTTCCCAGGTGTCGATCGAGAAAAACGGCAGGAAGCGCCAGCCGTGGCGGCGGTCTTCAACCTTGCGCTTCCCGCTGGCGTCGCGTTTGGGCAGGCCGTTCAAGCCGGCCGGCGTCCCCGGCCCGTCCCACCAGGCGATGAACGGCCACACCACGTGCTGCGCGTCGTAGGCGGGCTCATGCGTTTTGGCCCACAGCGGGAACAGAAAAAACCAGACGCGTTCCTTGCCGATGAAGTTGGAAATCGAACCGCCGAGCGGAATCAGCGCCACGTCCCGGCCCAGGCGCGTGTCGTCGGCGTAGAAAAAAATCGGGAACAGCCAGAAGCGGTAGCGTTCATGATCGCGAGTCGGGTCGTAGGCGCGTTCCCGGCGGCTGAGGCTGGCGCGCGAAAAGACCGGCGCGCCGGGGCGGATGGGCGGCAGTTCCAGCGCCGGAGCGGCCGTGTTTTCCGGCAGCGCCAGCGGCCGTGGCCGGGAGGGTTCGGCCGCCAGCCCGGCGGCTTCGCGCGCGTCGGCGGCGGCGATGACTTCCGGCAGCCAGGCCGAATCGCCGCGATGCTCGATGTCGTGGACCCGCGCATCCGGGAAGACTTCATGGGTCCAGAAAATCAGCGGGAACAGCGTGAAGTCGGTTTCGTCGGCCTTGCGGCGGTATTCGAACAGCGGCCACAGAAACTGCGTGCGGCGGTGGATTTCACCGTCCGCCAGTTCGCGGCGCGCGTCGCGGTACACGAGCAGAATATCGTCGAGCTGCAAGCCGTCGGGCGTGGTCAGGTGGGAGACCAACGGCCAGGCCAGGTAGTTCGCGCGCGTGCCATCAAAATAGTCGCGGTTCACGAAGAACGGCCACAGCCCCTGCTGGCGGTAGGGCCAGTCCTTGGCGTCGTCGCGGCCGGGGACCGGAACCGATTGCAAGCCGTAGCTGGCGGCGGTCCAGACGTTGGATTCGTATTCGTCGAGCGGGTCATAGGGGCGGGTGAGGTCGCAGCCGGCGCACAGCACGGCCGCCAGCGCAGTCAGGCACAGCGCCGCGCGCAGGCGCGCCGAACCGGCGAGATCGACCCGGGCGCCCCGGGGGGCGCGTGTGGGGCAGGTGGCGCGGGCGCCTTGGGTGGCGCGGGCGCCTTGGGTGGCGCGGGCGCGGCGGGCAGGGTGGACGGCGGCGTGCAGGGGGGTTACTCCTCGCCCGGCCCGGAGGGCGCACCCTGGACGAACTGCTGAATGGCTGGATGGGGGTCGTTGCGGAAGGACTCGGGCGTGCCGTCGATGACCTTGTGTCCCCCGTGCAGCATCACGACTCGGTTGGCGATGCGGTAGACGCTGTTGAGGTCGTGCGAAACGACCACGCTGGTCAGGTGCAGGGTTTCCTTCAATTCGATCACCAACTGGTCGAAGTTGGCGGTCATGATCGGATCGAGGCCCGAGGTCGGTTCGTCGAACAGGATGACGTCGGGGCGGGTGACGACGGCGCGAGCGATGCCGACCCGCTTGCGCATGCCGCCGGAGAGTTCGGCGGGCATGAGGTCCTCGCTGCCGGGCAGGTGGACCTTCTCGAGCACGTCGGCGACGCGGTCGCGGATTTCGGCGCGCTTGAGGTCGCCGCGTTCCAGCAGCGGGAGGGCGACATTTTCGAACACCGTGTAGGAAGCCAGCAGCGCGGCATATTGAAAGACCATGCCCAGCTTGCCGCGGGCTCGGTCCAGCGCATCGCGGTCGCCGGAAAGGAGGTTTTCGCCGCCCAGCAGGACCTCGCTTTGCTTGGTGTCGTCGGGCGGCGTGAGGCCGGACATCACCCGCAGCAGCGTGGATTTGCCGCAGCCCGATCCGCCGACGACGCAGAGGGTGTCGCTGCGGCGGACTTCAAGGCTGATATCGACCAGCACTTTCTTCTCGCCGAACGATTTGTGAATGTGGCGCAGTTCCATCATCACCGGCTGACCGCGGTTGAGGCTGGCGGCGGGCGTGGCGGATGAACCGGCCGGACCGGCCGAGCCGGCCGGACCGGGCGGCGAAGCGGAATCCTCACCGTCGACCAGGTAGATTTTTTCGTCGTCATCGGCGGCGGCGCCTTTCGAGGGCGCCGGCGAAGCAGGAGGGGTGGGGGAGGCGGGGGAGGTGGGCGAGTCAGGGGCGGGCATACGAGGGGGTCCTTGCCGGAAGGTACGCGGCGGCATTGCCCCGCCTGCGCGCCGGGGTCTGGCGCACGGGGCCGGTGGATGCAATCGCATCGGCCGTTCCGGGACGGGACCCGTTCGACCGAGGCGCTCGAAACCCGCCCGCCCTTACAGGCCGATGCAGTTATACCCGCAATCGACGTAGAGCACTTCGCCGGTGATCCCGGAAGCCAGCGGCGAAAGCAGGAACATGCCCGCGTTGCCGACCTCCTCGCGTTCGACGTTGCGGCGCAGCGCGGAGCGCTCCTTGTAGATTTCGAGCATCTTGCCCATGCCGGCAATCCCGGAGGCCGCCAGGGTTTTGACCGGGCCGGCGCTGACGGCATTCACGCGGATGTTGCGCGGGCCGAGGTCGACGGCCAGGTAGCGGGTGCTGGCTTCGAGCGCCGCCTTCGCGACGCCCATCACGTTGTAGTTCTGCACCGCCCGGACCGAACCGAGGTAGGTCAGCGTGACCAGCGCGCCGCCGTTCACCGCGAGCAGTTCTTCGAAGCCCTTGGCGACCGCCACGTAGGAGTGCGCGCTCACGTCCAGCGCCAGATTGAAATTGTCCTTGGTGGTATCGACGTAGCGCCCTTGCAGGTCTTCGCGGTTGGCGAAGGCGATGGCGTGCACGACGAAATCGAGCGTCCCCCACTGGGTCTTGATCTGCGCTGCGGCCTTTTCGATATCGCCGGGCGCCATCACGTCGCAGATCAGCCGGTTTTTGCAGCCGATGCTGTCGGTGAGTTCCACCACGTTCTTTTCGAGGCGCTCGGACTGGTAGGTGAAAAACAGCTCCGCCCCCTGATCGTGGCAGGCCTTGGCGATGTGCCACCCCAGGGACCACTTGTTGGCCACCCCGAGAATCAACCCTTTTTTGCTGTCCATCAGGCCCATGAGCACGATCCTTCCGAGGCGGCGGCGGCGTTCGGCATCGGCCGTCCGGCGCGCGCATCGCGATGTGGAAAAAACACGGAGTACCGATTGTAGGACAAACGGCCATGCAGCAAGCGGCGGCGGCGATTTAGCGGGCTCCATCGAGTCTTGCGCCGCCTGGGGGGGGTGGGCCGAATCGCCTCAGGGCGACCCTGCGCGGGGAGGTCAGGGCGTCTTGCGAATCGCGACGGCGCTGATATGATTCTGCCAAATTACCAGGTCCGAGTTGCAATTAGCCACGGGCTTGACCGGCCGTTGGGTTGGGAAGTCCGGAAGGAGCATCGTATGTTTGGCCACCGCGCCCGCCGTGAGCGGGGGGTCGCGCCCCTGATCGCTATTTTGGTTTTGACTCTGGCACTCCTCTGCGGGCGGAATTCCGCCGCGGAAACCGCCCCCGCCGCACCCGCTGCGCCTGCGGCGGCCGCAGCCCCCGGCATGGCCGCGCCTGTGGTTGCGCCGACCGGCGCGGCGGCGGGAAAGGCTGGCGTGGCAGCGGGCAATGGCACCCCGCAGCCGATGAAAACCGGCGGTCCGGAATCCGTGCCCACTGCGGCCGGTACGGCCGGCGCGACAGCACCGCCGTCGTCTGCGGTCACTGAAGCGGCAGCCGAAAATCTGACCAAGGCCAAGGAGGCGGAGCTGTTCGGCCCGCTGCCTTCGGTCTGGATGATCCTGCCCTTCTGCCTGATTCTGGCGCTGATCGCGATCATGCCGTTGGCGCCCAAGGCCACGCATTTCTGGGAGAAAAACCGCAACAAGCTGATCGTCGCGCTCTGCTGCGCGATTCCGATCCTGCTGTACTACGGCCTCGTGCACGGCTACCCGGTGGAGGTTGAAGAGCAGACCGGCGTCGCGAGCATGACCGACGCCGAACTGCTGGCGGCCAACGCAAAGTATCTGCCCGCGTTGAACCCTGGGGCGCAAACGACCGATGTCACGCAGGTCTCACGCGAACAATTGGCCGAAGCCATTCTGCGCGCGACGCCGGACAGCACCATCAAAGCCTGGAGTGCGCAGAACGCCACGCTGGGCTCATCGCTGAAACGGCTGCTCACCCACGCCGTCTTCGACGACTACATTCCCTTCATCGTGCTGCTGTTCGCGCTGTTCACGATTTCCGGCGGCATTCGGTTGAAGGGCGACATCCCCGCCCATCCGCTGACCAACACCATCTTCCTGGCGCTCGGCGCGATTCTGGCCAGTTGCATCGGAACCACCGGTGCCGCGATGCTGCTGATCCGCCCGCTGCTCCAGACCAACTCCGAGCGCGAACGCAAGGTGCACACCTTCGTGTTCTTCATTTTCATCGTCTGCAACACCGGCGGCCTGCTGTTGCCGATCGGCGACCCGCCGCTGTTCATGGGCTATTTGCGCGGCGTGCCCTTTTTCTGGACCCTCCGCCTCTGGAAAGCCTGGGTGGTCGTCAACGGCCTGCTCTTGGCGGTGTACTACATCTGGGACCACATCCAATATAAAAAAGAACCGATCATGGACATCGTCGCCGACGAAACGCACGTCGAACCGATGCGCCTGACCGGCGGCTGGAACTTCCTGCTGCTGGCCGGCGTGGTGTTCTGCGTGGCGAAAATCGACCCCCACATGGATTTCCTGGGGACCGGCTGGAAACCCTTCGTCTACTTCCGCGAACTGTGTCTATTGGCGCTGGCCGGGCTGTCCTACAAAGTGGTCACGCCCAAGGGCGTCCATGCGGCGGTCGGCTTCAACTTCGGCGGCATCTGCGAAGTCGCGGCGCTGTTCATCGGCATCTTCCTGACGATGCAGATCCCCATTGAACTGCTGGTGCGCCAGGGCGAAAGCCTGCACCTGGACACCGCCGCCAAGCTGTTCTGGGCGTCGGGCGGTCTCTCCAGTTTTCTCGACAACACCCCGACCTACATCGTGTTTTTCTCGTCAGCGACCGGCATCGCGAACGAATGCGCCCTGCGCGGCGATTCGCTGCTGAGCTTGCTGAGCGGCGGCCAGATCAGCATCCCGCTGCTGATGGCGATCTCGCTGGGCTCGGTGATGATGGGCGCGAACACCTACATCGGCAACGGCCCAAACTTTCTGGTGAAATCGGTGGCCGAAGGCACCGGCGTGAAAATGCCCAGCTTCTTCGGCTATATGGCCTATTCGATCTGCATCTTGATTCCGCTGTTCATCGTGATCACCTTCTTGTTGCCCTATTTGACCTGAGGATAGGCTAAAGCCCCTTGGCCAAATCCTCGGGATCCAGTTCAATATCGCGCAAGATTTTTCAGAGAAGGCCGGGACCAATGTCGCGGCCTTTGTGCATGGGTACCGTCGTTCGCCTGCCGTCCGGATGAGCGAACTGCCAGTGGCTGCCTTTCGATTTGCGTGTGCAGACGAACCCCATTTTTCCCAATGCGCGGACCAACTCGCGTGGTTTGACCCTCGGCAGTCCGGATGGGGTCATGCCACGATCTCAATCCGTTTCACGCCGATGATTTCCGGCTGGGTGGGAATCGGGCGGCCGTTCTTTCGAAGGTCGGCCAAGCACAGGCGGATTACATCCTTAATGTTGGCAATCGCTTCTTCAAAAGTCTTTCCCTGGGTATGACAGGCCTTCAACGTGGGGCATTCAGCCACGAAATATCCTGCCTCGTCCTGCTCGATAATAACTTGAAATACCCGCTTGGCGGCCATGGCATCGATCTCCGACTTCAATGTGACTATACACCAGGAAGGCATGGCCATCGATGGCGATTTGTATGGTTGGAAAAACGCCTCGGTTGACGCGAAAAGGGCGGGCAAAAGGCCTGATGACCCAGTGCAAAATTCCGAAGCACGGCATAATATTCGGAACCCGTTCGAAGCTTGATCGACGCCCGGCTTGTCCGGCGCGGCCCCGATGAGCAGGCGACACTCCGAATCCGTGCATGAGGCAGCGGCGTTCCGGTCTGGCGGCGGCTTTCGCCGCCGCGGGCGGCGTGGCGTTGCGCGGAGAGCGGGTCGGTATCCAACCAAACAAGGGAGAACGAAGCATGGCTTCCAGCGGCAACAAGATGGTCTACTTTTTCGGCGGCGGCAAGGCCGAAGGCAACGGCTCGCAGAAGTCCCTGCTCGGCGGCAAGGGCGCCGGTCTGGCGGAAATGACCGCCATCGGCATTCCCGTCCCGCCCGGTTTCACCATCACGACGGAAGCCTGCGCGCAGTTTTATGAACTCGGCCGCAAATGGCCCAAGGGCTTGGAAGCCGAGGTGGTCGGCCACGTCGATCGCCTGGAGAAGCTGCTCGACCGCCGATTCGGCGACGCGAAGCGCCCGCTGCTGGTCTCCGTACGCTCCGGAGCCGCGATGTCCATGCCCGGCATGATGGACACCGTTCTGAATCTCGGCATCAATGACGATGTGGTGCAGGGTCTCATCGCCGAAAGCGGCAACGAGCGCTTCGCCTGGGACGCCTACCGCCGCTTCATCGACATGTTCGGCGACGTGGTGATGGGCGTGGAGCACGACCACTTCGAGGCGGCGCTGCATGGCCTGAAGGAAAAGCGCAAGGTCAAGCTCGACAACGACCTGAACGCCGCTGACCTCAAGGAACTGGTCGGCCAGTACAAGGCGATCTACCGCAAGTACACCCAATCGATGTTCCCGACCGACCCGATGGAGCAGATGAAGCTGGCCATCAACGCGGTGTTCCAGTCGTGGAACAGCGAGCGCGCCGACAAATACCGGCAGATCAACAAAATATCCGGCCTGATCGGCACCGGCGTGAACATCGTCGCGATGGTGTTCGGCAACATGGGCGACAACTCGGGCACCGGCGTGGCCTTCACGCGGAATCCCTCGACCGGCACCAAGGAATTCTTCGGTGAATTCCTGGTCAATGCGCAGGGCGAGGACGTCGTGAAAGGCATCCGCACCCCGCAGCACATTGCGGAGCTGAAAGACAAATGGCCGGACGTATACGGGCAGCTCAACGACATCCGGTTGAAGCTCGAGAAGCATTACAAGGACATGCAGGACATTGAATTCACCATCCAGGACCGCAAGCTGTTCATGCTCCAGACCCGCAACGGCAAGCGCACCGGCCCGTCGGCGGTGCGGATCGCCGTGGACCTGGTCAACGAGGGCATCATCGACCATGAGACCGCCGTCATGCGGGTGCCGGCCGGCGACCTGGTGCAGTGCCTGCTGCCGGTGTTCGACGCAAAGGCGCGCGACGCGGCGGTGAAGGGCGGCTTGCAGTTTGCCAAGGGGCTGCCGGCCGGCCCGGGCGCGGCCACCGGCCGGGTGTATTTCACCGCACATGAGGCCGAACACCGCAAGGCGCAAGGCGAGAAAGTCGTCCTGGTGCGTCTGGAGACCTCGCCGGAAGACATCGGCGGCATGTTCGCGGCCGAAGGGATTCTGACCAGCCGCGGCGGGATGACCTCCCATGCGGCGGTGGTCGCCCGGCAGATGGGCAAGTGCTGCGTGGTCGGCTGCAGCGAATTGCAGATCGACTACAAGGCCAAAACCTTCAGCGCCGGCAGGGTGAAGGTCAAGGAAGGCGATTGGATTTCCGTCGACGGCGCCAGCGGCGAAGTCTTCACCGGCCAGTTGGCCACCGCGCCCAGCCCGGTGACGGCGGCCCTGTTGCACGGCGACAAGAAAGCCGCCAAGCATCCGCTGTTCATCGCCTACCGCCAGTTCATGAAGTGGGTGGAGGAATGCCGCGAAGCCGGCGTGCGCGCCAACGCCGACACGCCCGACGACGCGACCTACGCGCGCGCCCTCGGCGCCGAAGGCATCGGCCTGTGCCGCACCGAACACATGTTCTTCAACCCCAAGGAACCCGGCCGCATCCAGGCCATGCGCGAGATGATCCTGGCCGGCAACGAAACCGACCGCCGCAAGGCGCTGGCGCGGCTTTTGCCCTATCAGCGCAAGGACTTCGTGGGCATCTTCAAGGCGATGCACGATCTGCCGGTCACCGTCCGGCTGCTCGACCCGCCCTTGCATGAATTCCTGCCCCACCACGACAACCCCGAAGGCCAGAAGCAGGCCGCCAAGGACCTCGGCGTCAGCGTCAAGGAAATCCAGAAGCGCGTCGACGAGCTTCACGAATTCAACCCGATGCTGGGCTTCCGCGGCTGCCGCCTGGGCGTGCAGTACCCCGAAATCAGCGAGATGCAGGTGCGGGCCATCATCGAGGCGGCGATCGAGTGCAAGAAAAAGCACAAGGTCAACGCCAAGCCCGAAATCATGATTCCGCTGACGCTGGGCTCCGAGGAGTACAGCTACTTCCACGCCATCGTGAAGCGGGTCGCGTCGCAGGTCATCGCCGAAAAGAAGACCGACGTCAAGTATCTGATCGGCACGATGATCGAAATCCCCCGCGCGGCGCTCACCGCCGACAAGATTGCGCAGGAGGCTGAGTTCTTCAGCTTCGGCACCAACGACCTGACCCAGATGACCATGGGCCTTTCGCGCGACGACTCGGGCCGCTTTCTGCCCAAATACGTCGAAAAGAAGCTGATGCCCGACGATCCGTTTCAGAGCCTCGACCAGACCGGCGTGGGCCAGCTGATCGAGATCGGCATTGCCAAGGGGCGCAAGTCGCGGCCGACGCTGAAGGTCGGCATCTGCGGCGAACACGGCGGCGAGCCGGAATCGGTGAAGTTCTGCGTGCGCTCGGGCATGAACTACGTCTCCTGCTCCCCCTTCCGCGTGCCCATCGCGCGGCTGGCCGCGGCGCAGGCCGCGATCGAACTGGAGCGCACGGCGGCCAGCAAATAGCCTGCGCGTCTTGGGCTTTGGATTGAACCCGACGGCGGAGCTAACGCTCCGCCGTTTTTTTGTCGTTTCTTCGCCTGGGATCGCCGAGCCTGGGAATAAAGTGCAATCGGCTGAAAATCGGACCGAATTTAAAGGACTTACCTGAGAACAATTCAGGTTTTGGGCCGTTTCGTCGATTTATTCACAAGTTCGCCGGTCATCAGACCGGCTGCTTCGCCTGATCCGTGCATTCGGCTCCGCAAGTCTATCCATTCCTCTCGAACGCCCAAAGCATTGAAACTATGAAGCGAGGGCATCGGTCGCTGACCGATGCAAAAACGGTGCGAGCGAAGCGCGCGCCTTATCTTCAAGATTGCAAACAAAACCGCTGGGTAAGATGCTCACCTCACCAAGCCGGCTGGAAGCCGGCGCCACAACAATGCAGGGGATGCGCGCTCGCGCGCGCAGGTGCCGGCAAGATGCCGGCGCTCCCGGGAGTGGACGTAGCCGTGGGGCCGAATCTGTGGTTTGGACCAAGAAGCCAGTCTGATGACCGGCGCTCCCAGGCCAAAGCCTGCGTGCACGGCGGCGCTCCCAGTAGGGCGCCCGCTTTGGCGATCGTCCGCTAAGATTACATTTCATGAATCATCTCGAGTCCGCATCCAGCACCACCGCGCCGCTCACCGTCGTCATCCCGCATCACCGCGGCGAGCATCTGGCGCTGTGTCTGCGCGCGTTGGCGGCGCAAACCGACCTGCGCTTCGAAACGCTGGTGGTGCTTGACGGCTGCCCGACGCCTCCCGACTTGGCCGCTCTGCACGGCTCCGACCGCCCCCCCGGCCTGCGCGCGGTCGCTTCGCTGCCCAAGGAGCCCACTCGCGCGCTGGGCTTCACCGCCGCCGCGAACGTCGGGCTACGGGAGGTCCGCACGCCCTTCGTGCTGCTCTTGAACGACGATGTGTTTCTCGATCCGGTCTTCGTGGCCGAAGGCCTGGCGGTGCTGGCGCGCCGCCCCGATGCCGCCGCGGTCGCCGGCGTGCTGGTGCAGGAGCGCCGCCCCGACCGGCTGGACAATCTCGGCATCGCCTACGAACCGCCCGGCCACGCCATCCGCATCGGCTACAACCGGCCGACCGGGGAACTGATCGAAGAGGGTTTCCAGCGCTGGCTGTACGGTCCGAGCGCTGCGGCGGGCCTGTATCGCACCGACCGGCTGCGGCAGGTCGCCTGGCCCGGCGGCGGCGTGCGCTCAGGCGCGCCGGGCATTTTCGACGAGCGGCTCGAAGCCTACTACGACGACGTGGACCTGGTGCTGCGGCTGGTCTGCGCGCACGCCGCGACCTGGTTCTGCCCGCGGATGGTCGGCCGGCACGTGGGCCACGCGACCTATGGGCGGCTGAGTTCCGAATTGGTGCGGCTGTCCGCGCGCAATTCGCGGCTGGTCTACAACACGTTTCTACCGCCGGCGCAGCGGCTGGCCGGCCTGCCCTACCGGCTGCCGTTTTCCGCCGCGCAAGGCATGCTGCGGCTGGTGCAGGGGCGCGGGCTGAGTTTCCTGCGCGGCAAATTCGACCCGCGCTACCGCGCGCTGCTGAATGCGCGGCGCGCGGAATGGCGGGTGCTCGGCGACCGCCTGCGGAAGTCGGCCCAGCCCGCCGCCGCCGCCGCACCTGCCGCGCCCGGCCCTGCCGGTGTGGGCGCCACCGATTCCGTGGCGTCCGCCCCATGACACAGTACGATCCGCTGACTCCCATCGGCGACCCGTCTTTGTTGGCGCGCATGAGCGACGAGGAGCTCATGCAGCGCATCCAGGTCGGCGACGAGGGCGCCTTCAACACGTTGTTCCAGCGCTATTCGCGGCTGCTGCTTTCCTTCGCCCGGCGCGTGCTGGGCGACTTGCACGGCGCGGAGAACGTCACGCAGGAGGCCTTCCTGCGGATCTACCGCGAGGCGGACAAATACGAGTACCCCCGTCCCTTCCGGACCTGGCTGTACGCGCTGCTGCGGAATGTGTTGAAGAACGAACTGCGCCGGCGACAGCGCCGCGAGGCGCCGGAAACCAGCCTGGAATCGCAGGGCTCGCCGGACGATTCGCGCGAAGGCCCGGTGCCGCAGGCGGCGGTGACGGAGAGCACGCCGGCCGAGCAGGCCGAACTGGACGAGGCGCAGAAGAAGGCGCTGGAGATTCTGTTGGGTCTGGACGAAGCCGACCGGGAATGCTTTTTCCTGCATCGCTTCGACGGTCTGAAATATCGCGAGATCGCGCAGGTGCTGGACATTCCCGTCGGCACGGTGCGCAGCCGAATCCACCGGGTGGTGCAGATTCTCGAAGAAAAGTTGGCGTCGTATTTTTGAACCGGCGCTCACATCGGATGGAGCCGTTCGCCGCCCAACAGATGGAAATGCAGGTGGAAGACCGTCTGACCGGCGTTGGGGCCGGTGTTGGTCAGGATGCGGTAGCCGGTTTCAGCCAGCCCGAGTTCCTTGGCGATTTTGGCGGCGGTCAACAGCAGCCGGCCGGCGGCGGCGGCTTCGGTCGCGGCCATCTCGGCCAGCGATGCGACGTGCTTGCGCGGCACGATCAGCACGTGCGTCGGGGCGACCGGATGAATGTCGCGGAAGGCGTAGACCTGTTCGTCGGCGTAGACTTTTTCGCTGGGAATCTGGCCGGCGGCGATTTTGCAGAACAGGCAGTCGTTGGGCATGGCAGGGGTCCTCGCGGGTTGGCGGCAGGTTCGTATTTTAAAGCTGAAATCGGGACGCACGATTCAGGCCGGATGAAATCGGAAAATAGATGGCGGTGGTTTGGCGTGGAGTACCGCGCGTGGAAATGGAGGTCCCGGAGGTTTCAGGCCGGGCTTATTCAAGGCGGCACCAGCCCGTGGCACGATGGAATGCTCACTGGCGCACGCAAGAATCAGAGCCGGTCTGGAGACCTGTGCATTACCCACATCTTTTTTTAGATTCCCAAAATTTTTGCCGGGCTGGCACCTCGAACGGCGCGAGGGGGGCGAGGATGGACCGAGCCCATGTGTATTCAATCGCTCGACGCGCCCCTTT
>JBOHNC010000290.1:0-4367 GCA_050730415.1 Planctomycetota bacterium | reverse complement strand
GAACCGCACACCGCCCGCGAACCGCACACCGCCCGAGAACCGCACACCGCCCGAGACCCGCACACCGCCCGCGAACCGCACACCGCCCGAGAACCGCACGCCGCCCGAGAACCGTACACCGCCCGCGAACCGTACCCCGCCCGCATCACGCCCGCGCGCCGGTGGCGACGACCAGCGGCCCCTCATCGACCAGCCGCCCCAACAGTCTCCGGACAACAACGTCGTGGCCGGACCGGATGGCAGCGTCTACCGGCGCACCGACAATGGCGCCGTCGAACGTCGCGAAGGATCCAGTTGGGTGCCGCTGCAACCGAACGCGCGCGATCAGCAGAACGCCGACCAGGTCAATCGCACCATGCACAGCCGCGGCGAAGGTGAAATTCGCACCCGCTCCGTGCCCACGCCCGACCAGCCCACCCGCAGCGGCGGCTTCAACGGCGGCACCGGCGGTGGTTTCCGCACGCCGCAGCCCGCACCCACACCCGCCCCGGCGGTGCGAACCTATCAGCGGCCGACGCCCCAGACGCAGCAGTGGCAGCCCCGGCAAGCGCCGCCGCAACCGCAGGAGCGGCAGCAACCACAACCACAACCGCAACCGCAACCGCAGCAACAGCAGCAACCGCAGCAACAGCAGCGGCAACAGCAGGAACAACAGCGTCAGCAGGATCAGCAGCGTCAGCAGGACCAACAGCGTCAGCAGAATCAACAGCAGCAGAACAGCAGCAGCAATTCCCAAGGTTCCGCCCCGGCTCGGCTCCCGCGCCGGTAGAGCGTTTTTCAAATAGACGTGACGATTCGGAAAATTGTAGCGTAGGCTTCCAGCCAGCGGCCCTGTCGACCGGAGCGAGCCTCTGCGCCCGCTGGCTTTCTCTTTTCTTCACACCAAATTGAAAATCGCGCTGAACGGCACCTGGCGCGGCGGTGCGCTTAGAACCCCGCCGCGCGCAGGAAGGCGACATCGGTCTTGATGGTTTCGCCGGTTTCGCCCGGGCTGTCCTCGATGGCCACCCGCCCCTGGAACCCGGCCGCCAACAGCATCTGGCGCACTTCCCGGACCGGCAGCAGCGTCAGCGGCTTCTCCTGGCGGTAGCCCTTCATGTGCGCCTGCCCGGTCAGCGGCACCAGATTCCGCGCCGCCTGCAAGCAATCCTCGCCGCGGTAGATCGGATTGGCGATGTCGTAGTACACCTTCACGTTCCTGCGGTCGACGCGCCGCACCAACCCCGCCAGTTCTTCGCTGGAAGGCTGGAATTTGCTCGCCGGAATCTGTTCGACACACAGCAAAATGCCGAGGGGCGCGGCCAGTTCCGCCCAGGCGCGCAGCGCCGCCACGACCGCCTCCTCCTGCCCCGGCCGCGCCGCCGAAAAATAGTGCGGGAACAGCACCACGTCGCCACCCGACCGTCGCAGCAGGTCAAGCGCCGGCTGGATTCCCGCCACCGTCGCCTTGGGATCCTTGGCCCAGGCCAGATCGCAGTCCTTGTACAGTGGCCAGATCAGCGACCGGATCGGCAGCGCGTGCTTTTTCGCCAGCCCGGCCAGTTCGTCGAGCAACCCCGCGCCTTGACCGGCGGCGATGGCGCCGGCTTCTTCGGCGGTCAGCGCCAGTTCGATGAAATCCACGCCCTGCGCACGCACCGCCGCGAAGCGTTCGTCCCAGGTCGCCGCGGTGACGCAGGCCGACATCAGCCCGATTTCGGTCCGCCGGTTGGCCGCGCGGCTGGCGCCGTCGATCCGCAGCGTCAGCTCCAGCGTCTTCAGCGAACTTTCCAGCGTCGATTGAATCGGCGCGGCGTCCTTGCGGCGCACCGCCTCGATGAACAGCGCGTCGATGCCCGGCGAAGTTTCGGGTTCGGGCAGCGCCACCGGCGGATCGGCCTTCAGCTCCCCGCCCTTCAAAATTAACCGCGTGTCTTCGCAGACGAACTCCATGTCGTTGTAGCCGGCCTGGCCCTTGAGCGCACAGCAGGTGGTGATCGAGGCAATCGCGCCCGAGCTGAACCGCACCAGCGCCGCCTGCGCATCGGGGATGCTCACCTGCGGCCCGCACAGGCCGGTGTGTTCGAGACCGAACACGTCGATGGCATCGCCCAGGACCCAGAGCAGAAAATCGACCTGGTGCGTGGTCATTTCGATCAGTTGGCCGCCGGACTTGCTGCGGTCCTGCCACCAGGGGTTGGGGATGAGTTTGTTCCAGCGGGTGACCAGCGCGAGACTGATTTTGCGCGTCGCCAGCGCCGCGCGCAATTGCCGGTAGACGGCGTTGTTGCGCAGGCCGTACCCGCCGGAGACGACGATGTTGTTTTCGCGCGCCGCCGCGGCGATCCGCTGCGCCGCTTCCATCGACAGCGCGATGGGCTTCTCGAGAAACAGGTGGATCTTGCGCGCCGCCGCGGTCGGTTCGAACTCGCCGCGCGCGAACGGCGGCGTGCAGACGTAGATCGCGTCCGGGGCCAGATCAAAGAGTTCCTCCGCTCGCGCCACCGCGCGGAAGCCGGCTTGGTCGGCCGGCGCCAGGTCTTCGCGGAAGGTGGCGATCGCCGGAGCGCTCAGATCGTACGCGCCGACGATGCGAACGTCGGGCACATCCTTCAGGTTGGTCAGGTGGTAGCGAGCAATCCCGCCGCAGCCGTAGAATGCGACATTGATCGGTGCCATGCGCAGGTCCTTTCGGGAATTTTCGAGGGGGTTGAGGCCTATTGTGCGCCGTCAGGCCGGGTTGAAAAGGCCGGGACAAGCAGATGGACGGCCGCTCATCCCGCCACCCGTCGCCGCAAGCGCGCGAGTGACCCGTGCAACTCCCTGTCTTTCCTCTCTCTTCCCTGCCTCTCTTCTCTCCGTTCCGTCCGCAAAAATTGGTCTTTCTCTGTGCCTCGGTGTCTCTGTGGTGAACCGCTTCTACTCCCCCGCGCCGCGGTTCATCGCGTACACGACGATGTTGGTCGACAGCCGCAGCGCGTCTTCGATTTTCATCCCGCACGGCGATTGAAACGGCAGCGGTTTCCACGCCGCGCCCAGGTCGTAGGGCGTGTAGATGAGACACAGCCGGCCGTCGTCGAACAGCCCCCACGCCTCCGGCGGCCGCGCCACGAATTTGGCGACCGCGTCGTCCTCCGGCAGCGGCCACTGGGTGCGCTCCTTCAGCAGCCCCACCGCCCACGGCCGCGTGCGGACGGTGTCGAGGTCATACGCGGTGTGGAACACGGCGTGGTCGGCCGCAATCCGCCGCCAGACGTAATGGCTGGAGCTGCGTTTCAAGTCGTCGATCCAAGCGAGCATCGATTTCTCGAAGGCGAGGCTCGAACAGCACGCGTCGGCCCAGATCAGGCCGCCGTTCTGCATGTATTTGGCCAGTTTGTCCTGCTGCGCGGCGTCGAAGGGCGAAGCAGTGTGCAGGCTCCAGTACAGCAAAGGCAGCTTGGCGAGGTTCGGGCTGTCCGGCGTGACCCGTTCGACGGCGCTGTCGGCGTCGATGTCGATCCGCGCTTTGACCTGCCGCCACAGTGCGCCATAGGCGTGATCGGCGTTCCAATCGGCGGCGTTCTGAAGCTGCCCCAGCACCGGCGGCGCGTGGGGCTTGTCGTCCTCTTCCGTGGGCTGCGCGGCGGCGGCGGTCGGCGCCAGAAAAAACTGCTTCACATTCAGCGCTTTGGCTTCCTCCTGGTCCAGCCCCAGCGTGAAGGCCAGCATCCAGCGCGAGAGTGCGTCGATGTTCGAAAACCCGACCGAAATGCCGCCGGTCAGTGCGGCCGACGCGTCCCACATCGGCAGATGAAAGGTGTTCGGCAGCTCCGGATCCGCCGCCACCAGCCGCTTGGCGCGCTCCGGGTCGTCGCTGAGAAAAAATTGCCAGGCCGAGGTCGAAGGGGTGATGAAGTGAATCGCGATGCCCTGATCGCGGCCGTCGATCAACTGCTGCCGGAACAGCGCGGTTTTCTCCGGGATGACCGCCTCGTCGCTGATGTACACGATTACTTTTCGGGCGCCCTTGGACCAGTGCAGCCGGTGCACGGCTTCCTGCATCGCCTCCGCGCCGCATTCGTCGCCGCCGCCGTCGGCCTTGAGACTCTGCATGAAGTCCACCAGCTCGCGGCGGTCGGAGGTCAGCCCCAGCGTCTTGATTTTGAATTCCGGATCGTCGTAGCAGCGGAAGCACACCATGCCCACCCGCAGATTGGCCGAACTGGATGCGTCCAGTGTGTCGACGATTTTCTCCATGACCGCCTTGCAGGTGTTCAGCGACAAGCCCATGGAACCGGACAGGTCGAGCACGATCGCCAGCTCGACCTGGTTGCGGCCGCAGCGACAGGCGCCGGCCCCGCGCTGGTCGGCGGCCGGTTTTTCGTCCGGCGCGGCGCCCGTGGCGC
>JBOHNC010000289.1:0-4504 GCA_050730415.1 Planctomycetota bacterium | reverse complement strand
CGGGGAGTGGGTCGGGGTCGGACGCGAGTGCGGGGTGGACGCAGATTGAATTTTCGGATGGAACGATCTTGAAGCTGGAGCCGGGCACGGAGCTGGAGATGACCTCGATGCAGGACGGCAAGCGGCTGGGATTGACGAGGGGTCGGATGTCGGCGGTGGTGGCGCCGCAGCCGGCGGGCCAGCCGATGCAGGTGACGACGCCGCAATCGCTGGTGACGGTGGTGGGGACGCATTTCAGCTTGGCGGTGACCGGCGCGGCGACGCGTTTGCAGGTGGATGAAGGGCATGTGCGGTTGATGCGGACGGCGGATTTGGCGAGTGTCGAGGTTTTGCGAGGGCAGTTCGTGGTGGCGGAGGCGGGGATGGACTTGGCGGTGAAGCCGGTGGAAGCGGGGCCGGTGGAGGTCGCCGCTGCACCGCAGCAGCCGGAACAGCGGGAGCTCCCGCACGACGGAGCTCGTGAAGAACCGCGGCGGCCCGACGATGCGGAGCCGGCGCGGCAGCCACCGCACGAGCCGTTGGCGCAGGAACCGGCGCAGGAAAAGCCGCGGGAGGGGCAGCCACAGGAGCAATGGGCCGGTCGGGAGCCGCCGCCGGAAAATCCAAGCTTGAAGGACAGGGAGCATCCTCCGGCACCGGCGCCCGCGCCGCACGAGGAGGTGTTGGGCGATCACGAGGCGATTGGACGGGTGACGGAGATTGCTTCGAACCACAGCAGTTTTCAGGTGCAGGTGCAGCGGGCGGGCAACAAGGAGTTCGTGGGGCGGACGGTGACCTTTTTGGCCAACTGGGTGCGGGAGGGCGAACGCACCGGGCCGAAGGAAGCGGACGTGAAGCTGATCCACGGATTGAACGTGGGGGACGAAGTGCGGGTGCGGTGGCACATCGAGGAGCATTTCCGGATCGACGCGGTGACGGTGCTGGAACATGCGCGGACCAAGCCGGCAGGGGCGCACGAAGAGGAGCATCCGGCGCCGCACGAGGCGGCGCCGCGGCACGATTAGACGGGTGGGGCGCGCAGGATTGAAAATTGCGGTGGAGCGGTGTTGTTCCGCCGGCAGGCAGCGTGGAGGGCAGGACGGTGGCGAGGCACGGAACAGGCCGGTGGGTCGGCGCGATGATCGGTGTGGCGCTGGTGGGGTGGGCGGTGAGCCTGCTGCCGGCGGATGAGGCGTCGGCGGCGGGGCCGGGCAATGGGGCGCGGACCGATGGCGGGGACGGTGGCGCCGCGGTCAGTGGTTCGGGCGGGGGGCAGCAGCCGGCGGCGAGCGGCATCAAACCGCGCAGCCAGAGCGAGGTCGAGAAGACGATTGCGACCGACGGGCCGAAACCGCCGGATTGGCTGGCGGCGACGGCCTTGCGATTTCCGGCGACGCTCGACCTGACGTGGGCGCGGCCGGCGCGGGGTCAGCGCTGGGATCAAAACAAATATCTGGGGCAGTTCATCTGGAGCGTGGTGAACCCGAATCCATCGCAGTGGAAAAACGGCGTGAAGCTGATGTACAAAGTGATGGACGTGAACAAGGACGATGAGACCAAGCTGGTGCAGACCTACGATGCGCTGGCGCGGATGTATTTCAACTATTTCAAGGACTACGCGCGGGCGGCGTACTGGTGGCAGAAGGCGGGGGAAAGCAGCAACATTCAACTGGCGCGGTGTTACTTCGAGCTGGGCAACCTGGACATGGCGAAGAAAATTTTGCTCCAGTACCCCTTCGACACGACGCGGGAGGGGGATGTGATCAACGCCTGGGGGACGTTCGGGGACATGGACCGGGCGCTGCGGATTGCCAAAGACCGGATCAGCAGCAATGCGCCGGATATCGGTTACCTGGTGGCCGGCGACGTGTGCCGGGTGGCGGGGCGCTACGACGACGCGTTGAAGTACTACAGCGAATACATGAAACTGCCGAAGATGTACAACTGGAAAAACAAGCAGCGGGCGCAGGACGGCTACAACACGATCAAGTATTTCCAGATGTTCAATCTGGCGAAGGTGCCCGACGGGACCTACAGCGGGTCGGCGACGGGGTACCGGGGCGCGGTGACCTCGAAGGTGACGGTGAAGGACCACAAGATCGTGGACATCAAGGTGAGCCACCGTGAGGACCAGTGCTATTCGGCGATCACGCAGGTCCCGGGGGAGATTCTGCAGAAGCAGTCGGTGAAGGACATCGACGCCTGCGCCGGGGCGACGATGACATCGAACGCGATCATCATGGGGACGGCGAAGGCGATGGGTGACGCAGCCAAACCGTGAAGCTGAATATTTTCCTTCCGTTTTTGCGCCGGGAAAAAGGGCAACCGGCGCCCAAGCCGAGTGCGCTGCGGAAGCTGCTCAAGCGCATGGGGCCGGTCTGGCATGCGGCGCCGCTAAGGCGGGCGATTCAGACGACGATGTTCCTGCTGTTCCTGTGGCTATTTTTTCATGTGGCCTGGCCATATGGCGGGCCGCACGACCAGTTCGGGGCGTACCGGGCGTCGAAGGAGCACGTCCACGTCAAAGAGGAATTTTTTCTCGCCATCGACCCACTGCTGTCGATTTCGACCTTTCTGGCGGCCAAGGCGTGGGTGTGGTCGCTGGTGTGGGCCGGCGGCATTCTGATCGCCTGCGTGCTGTTTCCGCGGGGGTTCTGCGGCTACCTGTGTCCGCTGGGAACGCTGATCGATTTTTTCGACTGGGCGGTGGGCAAGCGGGTGAAGCGTTTCCGGGTAAAGCGCGACGGGTGGTGGGTGAACCTGAAGTACTACATTCTGGCGGGGGTGCTGGTGTCGTCGGTGTGCGGGGTGCTTTTGTCGGGCTTCGTGGCGGCAATCCCGGTAATCACGCGCGGGTTCGAATATATCGCGACGCCGTTCTGCGTGGCTTACCAGAAGGGCTGGCATGATGTGCCGCCGGTGACGTGGGGGCAGGGGCTGTCGATCGCGCTATTTTTGGGGGTGCTGGGGCTGGGCTTTCTGCGGCCGCGGTTCTGGTGCAAATATGTCTGTCCGTCGGGGGCTGTATTCAGCAGCTTCAACCTGTTCCGGGTGGGCGAGCGGAAGGTGGAGTCGAGTTGCATCCACTGCAACCGCTGCATTGAAATCTGCCCGTTCGACGCGATCAAGGCGGACTACACGACGCGGACTTCGGAATGCACGCTCTGCCAGAGCTGCGGGGGCGTCTGCCCGACGCACGCGATCAAATTCGTGGATCGCTGGAATGTGTGGGACTTGAAGAAGGTGAACGATCCGCCGGTGCATGAGCAGGCGCTGTCGCGGCGGGGATTTTTGACCGCTTCGCTGGCGGCGACGGCGACGGCGTTCGCCTTCGGCGATCACACCTTGCCGGCGCTGCTGGGGCACAAGCCGATCGCGCCGCTGCGGCCGCCAGGCAGCGTGCCGGAGCCGCAGTTTCTGAATCAGTGCATCCGCTGCGGGGAATGTTTCCAGGTCTGTCCGAACAATGTGCTGCAGCCGATGCGTTTGAAAGATGGCTTCCGCAACTGGTGGACGCCGCAGATGTCGCCGGACTGGGCGGGCTGCGAACCCAGCTGCAACAATTGCGGGCAGGCCTGCCCGACGGGCGCGATCCGGGCACTGCCGTTGGAAGAGAAGAAAGTCGCGAAGATCGGGCTGGCGTGGGTGAATCAGCAGACCTGCCTGCCGTGGGCGGGGAAGTCGGACTGCGACCTGTGCCACACGGCTTGCGCGGAGGCCGGGTACAACGCGATCGAATACCTGGCGATCAACCCGCAATTGGACGAGAACGGCTATCCAATCGACGGGACGGGCAATCAGGGCGTGACGGTGCGGCCCGATTTGTGCGTGGGGTGCGGGCTGTGCCAGGAACGGTGCAACGCGATCAACGTGACGGCGGACCACAAGCTGAAACAGTCGGCGATCGTGGTGACGACGCAGAACCAGGACCGGCTGGCGTCGGGGTCGTATCTGGCGCGGCGGAAGGCGGAGGCGGCGCAGGCGGCGGCGCAGAGCCGGTACCAGTTCACGATGCCGGGAGATGCGGGGGCGGGGCCGGGTTGAAGATGAATCGGAGATGGCAGGGCGGAGCGCCGCGGGGGGACGGGAGCGCGGAGCCGAAGCGACGGTTAGATCGAAGCGCCGATCTGGAGATCGGCGGTCCCGGGCCGGGCCAAGAGCCGACGTGGACGTCGGCGCTCCCAGGGAAGAGCGATCCCGGGCAAAAGACGATTTGAAGGTGGGTGCACACACGGGGGGGAGCGGAAGGAAGAGGTTGTGGGCGCGTTCGCGGAGCCGAATGCGCAAATGAGACGAAGGGCGAGCGGGCCCGCCCGCGGGCCCGGGTGCGCGCAGGGGCGCGCGAGAAAGGTACGGAGCGAGCTCCGCTCGCACTTTTTTTGCATCGGTCAGCGACCGATGCCACAATGCTTTGGGCGTTCGAGAGGCATGGATAGACTTCCGGAGCCGAAGCGACGGATCAATCGAAGAAGCCGGTCTGATGACCCGGCGCTCCCAGGGGACGGCGCGCGGAAGAATTTTGGGG
>JBOHNC010000288.1:0-3762 GCA_050730415.1 Planctomycetota bacterium | reverse complement strand
TCAGCGGCCTTCGACGATGGCTTTTTCGTGGTCGGGGATGGGCGGGAGGTCGCGGTCTTTGGTCCAACTGCCGCGGCGGTGGCCTTCGATTTCGAATTTGGATTTGGCCATTTCGCCGATGGCGTCGCCGTTCTTGAGCAGGTGCGCCTTGTCGAAAACCTTTTCCAGCCGGGTGTCGGACACCACGTTATGGACGGGGCTGAGGGCGATGGCGTCGCAGGGGCAGGCTTCTTCGCACATGCCGCAGTAGATGCAGCGCAGCATGTCGATTTCAAACCGGGCCGGGAACTTGTCGCGGTCGGTCCAGTCGGCCGGGGCGGGTGCGGCTTCGATGTGAATGCAGTTGGCCGGGCAGGCGACGGCGCACATATAGCAGGCGACGCAGCGGACGTGGCCTTCGGAGTCCTTCTTCAGGTAGTGTTCACCGCGGTAGCCGGGCGGGTGGGCTTCCTGGACTTCGGGGTATTGCAGGGTGACGCGCTTGCCTGCGAACACATGGCGCAGGGTATTTTTCAGGCCGGTGAGCACCGCGGGCATGTAGGCTTGCACGCCGAAATCGGTGGCGCGCGGATCGGCTGGGGCGGCGGAGTGTGCGTGGGCATCCGGCGCGGTTGGCGCATCGTGCCCGGCCGGCACGGCGGGCGCCGGGGCCGAATCGGCGGCGGCGGAGTGCGCGTCTGGAGCAGCAGCGGTGGACATGGCATGGGACTCCCGAAAAAACCAGTGTACCCCGAATCGACCTTCGAAACCAGAACCGTTCCAGCCGCGAGCGCTAGACGTGCATACTCCAGGCCAGGTTGAACTGCAGCCAGACCGCGGCAAACAGCAGGTTCGCCAGCGAGGCTGGAATCAATCCCTGCCAGCCCAAGCGCATCAACTGGTCGTAGCGGAAGCGCGGCAGCGTCCAACGCACCTGGATCGAAAGCAGCGTGAACAGGAAGGACTTGGTGAACAGCACCACGAAGCCCAGCAGGCACCAGAGCACCTGCACCGGCAGGCTGCCGGCATCGTGGGCGTGCTGGCCGATGTCGAACCAGGGCAGGTTGTAGCCGCCCAGAAACAGGGTCACCAGCAGCATGGTCATGACCGTGACGCCGATGTATTCGCCCATGAAAAACAGGCCGAACTTCATGGCTGAATATTCGGTGTGAAAGCCGCCGACCAGTTCGGCGTCGCATTCGGCGAGGTCGAAGGGCAGCCGGTTGTTCTCGGCATACATGCAGGGGAGAAAAATGCAAAAGGCGATGAAGCCGTTGATCGTGAAGACATTCCATTCGGGAATGGGGATGCGGTCGAACAGCCAGTAGGTGCCCGACTGCGCCTGGGCGATGTCGCCGAGGTTGACCGACTGATTGATCATGACGATGGTGATGATCGCGAGGATCATCGCGATTTCGTAGGAAATCATCTGGGCCGACGCGCGCACGCCGCCGAGCAGCGAATATTTGCTATTCGACGCCCAGCCGCCGAAGCTGGTGCCGTAGGCGGCCAGCGAGCCGACCGCGAGGATGAACAGCAGGCCCACGCCGAGGTCGGCGATCTGGAAGGCGTAGGTGTGGCCGCCCTGGGTCAGCGGCGGGCCGAAGGGAATGGCGGCGAACATCAGGAAAGCGGTGAGGAAGGTGAACAGCGGCGCGATCAGGAAGACTTTTTTGTCGGCGCCGGCGGGGAAGATGTTTTCCTTCGAAAGCAGCTTGATCGCGTCGGCCAGGGGCTGGCCGAGGCCCCACAGGCGAATTTTATCGGCGCCCTTGAAGCCGAACACGCTGAGCATCCCCAGGCCGACCCGGTTCGGGCCGACGCGGTCCTGCACCCAGGCGCAGATTTTGCGTTCGCACCAGACCAGGATCGGCGTCATGCCCAGGGCGCAGAACAGCGCGATGGCGAAGGCCAGAATTTTCGAGATCCAGAAAGCGCTCATGGCGATGGGTTCCTCGGGGGCCGATCTCAGGGGCGACTCAGGGTTTGGCCGCCGGCGGGGCGGCCGGAGCAGTTGGAGCGGGCGGTGCGGCGGAACCGGTGGGCGCGGCCGCGGCGGTCGTCAGGGGCAGGCCGCCCTTGCGCAGTTTCCAGTGGGTCATCGTGGCCAGCGCGGGCGTGGCGTCGGCGATTTCCTTGAACAGTTGCGCGGCGCTGAGCATCTTGGTCTTGCCCTGCAGGCCGTTGATCAGCCGTTGGAGCAGAATGATTTCCTCGATGGCCCGGCCGGGGGGTTCGATGCAACGGGTGAGTTTCTGCACCCGCTCGCGGCCGCTGACATACACACCGTCTTTTTCGGCAAAGGCGGCGCCGGCCATGACGACCTTGGCTTTGGCCGCCAGCGGTCCTTCCATCAGGTCGATGACAATGAGGTCCTCGAGTTTCGCGGCGGCGGCGACCAGCGCTGCGGGCAGGGCAAAGGGCACGGTCAGCAACTGCCGGTCGCCTTGGGGAATCGCGTTCACCACCACCAGGCACTTGATTTTGCCGGCTTCGATCTGCGCCAGAAGTTGATCGATGGGCAGCGGCTTGTGGGCGAGGTCGAAGAGCAATCCCGCGCCGGCGCGGTTGGGGTTTTTGTCGCCCGGAATGGTGTAGCCGGGCAGCTTGAGGTCGGGCGTCACCGGCTTTTCGAGGAGCGCCAGCGGGGCGTCGCCGGCGGCTTCGGCCAGCTTCGTGAGCAGGTGCAGTTCTTCCAGGGTCGCCCACAGCGAGCCGACCACGCCGATCCGGCCGACCTGGTCGCGCAGAATCTTGACCGCCTGATCGACCGCCTGGGCGGCGGGTGCGACCTTGCCGCCGACGCGCGAATCGCTGAGGCGTTCCGGCGCGTTCAGGTAGCGGTAGTCGTAGCGGGTCTCGTCGCTGATCCAGTGGCCGTTCACATCCAGGTTGACCACCGGCCGCAGCCGTTTGACCTGGCCTTGAATGTGTTCGATGGTGATGTTTTCGCCCAGGCTGTTGACCGGCGAAATGGTGGCGCCTTTTTCCAGCCACCAGACGCGCGCCTGGAACATGAAATCCTTGTCGATGATCGCGCCGACCGGGCAGACGTCGGTGAGATTGCCCATCATCGGGTTGTCGACGACCTTGCCGGGGAAGGTTTCGATCTGCGAGTGGTCGCCGCGCTGGGTCACGCACAGCTCGCCGGTGCCGGTGACTTCGTCCAGGAACCGCACGCAGCGGGTGCAGACGATGCAACGGGTCTGCCAGATCATCAGGCTGGGGCCGAGGGCGCGAACGTCGGAGACGTTTTTCGGTTCGACCATCCGGCTGCGGTCGCGGCCATGGGCGACCGAGTAGTCCTGCAAGTCGCATTCGCCGGCCTTGTCGCAGACGGGGCAGTCGAGCGGATGGTTGGCCAGCAGGAACTCCATCACCAGCTTGCGGCCATCCTTGACGGCCTGCGAGTCGGTTTCGATCACCATGCCGTTGCGTTTGTCGAGCGGCGTGGTGCAGGAGGTCATCAGGCGGACCTGCGGGGTGAAGGTGGCCAGGTTCAAGCCCATCATCGGCTTGCCGGATTTCGTGTCGATCTGCGCGACGTAGCACATGCGGCAGTTGCCGGCCGGCTTGAGACCCTCGTGGTAGCAGAAATGGGGCACGTCCACGCCGATTTCGCTCAGGGCATCGATCAGGTTGCGGTGCGAATCCTTGACGAAGTAGTCCTTGCCGTTGACGCGCAGGGCGACCTTGCCCGGGGGGGCTTTGGGCAGGACGATCGCCGGCGGCGGCGGGGGCGGCGGCGCGGCGGGCGCGGCCGGCTTGCCGGCGGCTCCGGCC
>JBOHNC010000287.1:0-4989 GCA_050730415.1 Planctomycetota bacterium | reverse complement strand
GAACCGCACCCTGCGCCAAATCGTTCACACTCCCTCCGGTTCTTTCCCAACAAACACAGGGACCGGATCGAATTTGTCGTAGGATTCCCCCCCGCCGGAACAAAGAAGACTAACTGAAATTCGTATTAGGCGCGGCTTGCCTCGCCGTTCTTCCTTTTCTCTTCCTCTTCGCAACTTAAACGTACTTCCCCCAGACCGCTGCGGTGCCGCCCAAATCGCCCCGGAACGCCCCGGCAGGCCCAGGATGGACGGCCCGCCGCTGTAGCGCTCCGTAAGCCCAAGGGAAATCCGGCGCGGCGGGGGGCTTCCCGACGGCGGGAATGCGGCTCTAATAGACGGTCCGCCGGCCCGTCCAGTGGGGGGCGTGTTGTCCTGCGAGCCAGCCGGGCAGCGCGACGTCGGCCATACGGATTTCTGCATCTCGAAAGCAATGAATAGTTTGGAGGCTCCAACATGCGCCTTGTTTCCCGTGCCGCATGGCTGCTCGCGATGGTCGTCGGCTTGGTCGCACTGGGCGGCGGCGCCTGCACGAAGAAAAATCGGCCCGACCTGACGCTGTCGAATCTGCCCAGCGCCTTCACCGCAACCGTCGCCGGCGGGACGGTGTCGATCAACGTGACGGCGAACAATGTGGGCCAGAAAATATCGAACGGCTACGTGCTGTCGGCCTACCTGTCCAAGACCACCGTGCTGGATTCGACCGCGATCAAGCTGGGTAATTCGCCGCTGCAACCGGCGCTTTTGCCGGGCGCTTCGGTGGCGGTGCCCGCCTGGACGGTGACGGTGCCGGGCGGATCGAGCCCGACCCTGCCGGGCGTCTACCAGTTGATCATCCTGATCGATTCGACCGGGTTGACGGCCGAGAGCAACGAGAGCAACAACACCGCCGCGGCGGAGCTGACGGTGCTTGAGACCACCGGGTTGCCTGACCTGGCTGTCCAGACGCTGACCCTGTCCGCCAGTGCGGTCACGCGCGGGCAGTCGGTGTCGGTGGACTGGAATTTCGTCAACCTCGGAGGTCAGTCGGGTACCTCGGACAACGGGTTCTACCTTTCGACCGACACGGTCTTCGACAGCAGCGACGTGTATCTGGGCGTGAGCGTGGCGCCGAACTTCACGGCCGGCGGCGTGTATACGGGGACGAGTTCGGTGGCGATTCCGACGACGACGGCGGCGGGTTCCTATTACATTCTGCTGGTGCTGGACCGGACTTCGGCGGTGACGGAATCCGACGAATTCAACAACACGATCGCGCAGCCGATCACGGTGACCTCGCCGATCGGCGTCGATTACGTGGTGGCCAACGATGGCAACGCGCTGACGGAGGGACAGGGCGACAGCTTCCAATTGACCGCGATCGCCGCGAATGCCGGCTCGGTCAATGCGCTGAACCCGGTGCGGGTCGGGGCTTACATCAGCAGCACGCAACTGACGACGATGACGAACTCCGGCACGACGCTGATCGGTTCGGCCGGCGTCGGTCCGCTCAATGCCACCTCCGGCAGTTCGGTCACGATCAACATCACGATTCCACCTACGCTGGCGACCGGCACCTACTACCTTGGCTTCGTCATCGACGACCTGGACCAGGAACCCGATGAAGTGAACAAGCTAAACAACGGATCCTCGGTGGTGACGGTGACGGTGGTGAACGACGACACCTTCGAACCGGACGACAGCATCGCCGCAGCCAAACCGATCGTGACCAACACGGTGTATTCCAACCTGTACGTGTTCCCGGGCAACGACGACTGGTATTCGGTCACGCTGGGCGGGTCGAGCAACACCCTGACCGCGACGATCACCGACGGCGCGCCCAGCGACGTGGAGATTGCCATCTACGACGGCAGCGGCACGCTGATCGGCGCGGGCGCGGTCACCGCGAACGGCTGGAGCGGCACGCTGACGGGGCTGGCGGCCGGGAACTACTACCTGAAGGTGTTCTCCAACGCCAATGACAACGCCTACAGCCTGGCGGCCTACACCACCTCGCCCGCGCGCGCGGCAACGCCGCCGAGCGACAGCGCGCCGCCGCCCGCCGATCCGGCGCCGGCCACGAGCAGCGGCACAGGAGGCTCGAGCGGTGCGTCGGCGGCCGGAGCCGCGGACCAGTTCTAGCCGACCAACAAGTGGCGTTTGAAAATTTGGGGCGTGGATTATGAGGCCGACGAGAACCTCTCGCCAAAATACCACATTGCAAACAAGAGGGATGGATCGGTGCAACGGCTGCGCGCGGTGGTGAAAACCTTCAAGGCCGATCCGGTCTGCCAGGCGCTGCTTCAAGTGGGCGTGGATGAAGTCTACGTCGAGGAAGTCCAGGGCTACGGCCGCCAGAAGGGACACCTCGGGCTGTACCGTCAGCCCACCTACGGCATCGCCTTTTTGCCCAAGATCACCGTGACGGCCTACGTGCCTGACGAACTGGTGGCGGCGGCTTGCAAGGCGGTCGAAGAAGCGGCGGTGACCGGGACGATCGGGGATGGCAAGATTTTTCTGACGCCGGTCGAATACGCGATTCCCCACCAGTTGGAACTGGCGCCCGGTAGCCCCGCCGCGCGGACTCCCTCCGGCGACCGGACCGTTCCGCGGGGCGCGCGAAAAACTGCGCGAAAAACCGCGCCAAAATCGGCGCGCGAAACGGCGCGCAGCCCCGGCGGAAAAAAAACGAACCGCGCGAAAAAGACGCCGGCACGAGCGAAACCGCGCGGCACGCAACCGCGGCGCGGCAAACGCGGGTGAAGCCGCCGCGAAGCGGCCAGCGCCGACGGGATGACGCCTCTTAACTTCCCATTTCCCCGCAAAAAAAGGATTCCTCTGCCTTTCCTCGGTGCCTCCGTGCCGCTGTGGTGAATCTCCCCCGCCCGTCTGTTCCGACCCTGTTCCCTGCGTACAATGCATTCGCAACCGGGAAAATCGCATCTCGCGTAGGGTGGTCTCCGAACGGCCGGCCGTCTGTGTCGGCGCCGGCGGTTTGGTTTTTTGCAAAGGGTGGAACCATGGCAACCAACAAGGGCGTGGTGTATCTCAAGCCGGGCGAAGTCGAAGTCCAGTCGATCGACTTCCCCAAGCTGACCTTGGGCAAGCGCCGCTGCGAACATGGTGTGATTCTGAAAATCGTCGCGACCAACATCTGCGGCTCCGACCAGCACATGGTCCGTGGCCGCACCACCGCCCCGGCCGGACTCGTCCTTGGCCATGAAATCACCGGCGAAGTCCTCGAAGTCGGCCGCGATGTCGAATTCATCCACAAGGGCGACATCTGCTCCGTGCCCTTCAACATCGCCTGCGGCCGCTGCCGCAACTGCAAGGAAGGCAAGACCGGCATCTGCCTGAACGTCAATCCCGCTCGTCCCGGCGCCGCCTACGGCTACGTCGACATGGGCGGCTGGGTCGGCGGCCAGGCGCAGTACGTCATGGTCCCCTACGCCGACTTCAACCTGCTCAAATTCCCCGACAAGGCCGAAGCCATGGCCAAAATGAAGGACCTCACGCTCCTGTCCGACATCTTCCCGACCGGCTACCACGGCGCGGTGTCGGCCGGCGTCGGCCCCGGTTCGACCGTCTACGTCGCCGGCGCCGGCCCCGTCGGCCTCGCCTGCGCCGCCAGTTGCCATCTGCTCGGCGCCGCCTGCGTCATCGTCGGCGACATGATCCCGGAACGGCTCAAGCAGGCCAAGAGCTTCGGCTGCGAAACCATCGACCTGACCAAAAAGGCCAAACTCACCGACATGATCGAACAGATCGTGGGCGTGCCCGAAGTCGATTGCGGCGTGGACTGCGTGGGCTTCGAAGCCAAGGGCCACGGCGCCAACTGCGGTCATGAACATCCCGCGACGGTGCTCAACACCATGATGGAAGTGACCCGCGCCGGCGGCGGCGTCGGCATCCCCGGCCTGTACGTCACCGGCGACCCGGGCGCGGTCGATGAAAACGCCAAGGTCGGCCAGTTGGGCATCCGGATCGGGTTGGGCTGGGCCAAGAGCCACTTCTTCGTCACCGGCCAGTGCCCGGTCATGCGCTACCACCGCAATCTGATGCAGGCGATCCTGTACGACAAGATCAAGATCGCCAAAGCCGTCAACGTGAACGTGATCAAGCTCGAAGCCGCCCCCCAGGGCTACAAGGACTTCGACAAGGGCGCGGCGAAGAAGTTCGTCCTCGACCCCCACGGCATGATCGCGTAGCGACTCGACTCCCGGCTCGGCCGGGCAAGGGGCTCTTTAAACCCCCGGGCGAAGTCCGCTTCGTCCGGGGTTTTTGTTGGGTCCGTGGGAGCGCCGGGCTCCAGCCCGGCTCAACCAAACGAACTACCGTGGCATAGGATACGGAATGGGGTTGATTGGGGCGGTTTACAAAACGAAGCTAACGTCTCATAGGCTACTGGATTTGCAGGGGGCGGATGCTGCTCGGACGGGGCGAGGGGTCCAGCAAGGGCGTTTAACCAAACGAAGCCATATGCGTATATTATGCGCATGATGAGGGGGGCTTTCGGCTTTGGGCTTTGGGAAGAGGGGAATCACGGGACGGCCGCAGCTTCGCTGGGAGCGCTGGCCGCCAGGCCGGCTCCAGGTTCTGACGGAACGAAGCCATATGCGTATATTATGCGCATTGGTTCTTATTCTGAGGCAGGGGTGGGTAGCGGGCGGGGCGCGGAGGTGGCCTGACGAAACGAACCAATATGCGCATATTATGCGAATGTTTCGGCACATGTGCAATCGAAAGGGTGTAACGGCACAGGGGGAATCGTGTTTGATTCGCGGTCGGATGTGCAGCAACGCTCCCGCGCGATCCGAAGCGGAATTACGCCCCCCGAACTTCCCTCGCGCGGAACCGCACCCGCGGTCAACGAAGCGAATGCATTTCGACGCATCGCCCACGAAGTTCCGCGCGGGAATACGTGGGAAGCGCGACATCGTTTCGGCTTGCGCGGGCGGTCTGGCGACCGCCTCCAGGGGTAGCCTGCGGAAGACCTCCGGCAACCCCTGGCTC
>JBOHNC010000286.1:0-11185 GCA_050730415.1 Planctomycetota bacterium | reverse complement strand
GTTTCAACCTGTCCTACTGCGGGCACGACCTATGAGAACCCATGGTTGCAGGTTCGGAGGACGCCTTCCATGCTGAAATCTCTCCTCGCCCGCTTGCAGCAAGGGCATCGAACCATCGCATGGCCCGACGGCCCGCCGCCGCCGCTGCCCGACCGCTTTCGCGGCAGCCCGGCGCTCGATCCCACCCGCTGCCCCGACGGCTGTAAGGCCTGTGCCAATGCCTGCCCTACCGGGGCCATCGACCTTGCCGCTGGCTGCATCGACCTCGGTCGTTGTTTGTTCTGCCCCGACTGCGTCGAAGCCTGCCCGGCTGGAGCGCTGCACCACGAGACGGCTTTCTCGCTGGCCGCACGCAGCCGCAAGGACCTGCAGCGTCCATTCGCCGCCGTCCCTGCTGTGGGAGTAGACGCCCCGTCGTCAGTCGATTTTCGCCCGCGCTTCGCGGCGCTCGATGCCGCGCGCCGCCGACTGTTCGGTCGCTCGTTGAAATTGCGCCAGGTCAGCGCCGGCGGGTGCAACGGCTGCGAAGCCGACATCAACGTGCTGGGTACCATTGGCTGGGACTTGGGTCGATTCGGCATCCAACTGGTCGCCTCGCCGCGCCACGCCGATGGACTGCTCATCACCGGCCCCGTGACCGAAAACATGCGCACAGCGCTGCTCGATACCTACGCCGCAGTGCCGGATCCGAAAATCGTCGTGGCCGTCGGCGCGTGCGCGATTTCGGGCGGACCGTACATCGACCGGCCGGAGACACACAACGGCGCCAGCCAATTTGTGCCCGTGGATCTCTTCATTCCCGGCTGCCCGCCACATCCGTTGACCATCCTGGATGGCCTACTACAGCTGCTCGGCCGGCTGGAGAGTCGCGTACGTTGACCCTCAATGTCGTCTCGTGGTTGTAGCAAATTGCGCCGATGTTTCACTGGCATTTGGCTGCCGTATCTTGATGGGTCGAATGGGCCTGCCCTATTCAAACCAGCGATTCGGGCCCCGCGCGGGCGCCGGAGCCGGAGGGAGGACATAAAACTGAGGACCCAGGCAACGGCCCAACCGATGATCGGCGGTAGTTTCCACCCGTTGCGTTCCCCATGGGCCGCTGGCCGAGATCGCGCCAAGTTCGGACTACGTTCCGACGGAGACGACCGTCGCGTCACGGTGGCCGTGAACGCGATCGCGCACCGGCCAGCGGGGCGGCGGTTTGCAACCGTGCGCAGAATTGCGCAACCGTTACGCTCCGTAAACCAACAAGTTCCTGATCTTTCCAGAACCGCATGGCCGGCGTCAAATCGACTTTCAGCGGGTGCTTTGACGGGCGGTTTCCCATGCTAGTACAGGTACAACAGGATTTGTGGCGAGCACCGAGTGCGCCGGGGCGGACGACGTCGAAGCCGGCTGGGACAGGATCGCCGAAACAACGGAGGCAAGAGTCAAGACCACGGCCAACGCCAGGGCCGGAGCGGTCATGCTCCGCGGAGTCACCCGGTAGTAGTGACGTTTCGGCTGCGCATACCGCGACCAGATGCGGTGGGTCTCGTTCATGAGGCACTGGCATTCGGCGATGGTTGCGGGTGAGTACTGCATGGCGGAATTCTCCAAAGAGGTGATCGAACTGGAATGAAACGCGGGGAGGCTTTTTCCGGCCGGGCTTCCGAACCCGGCTGCCGATCCTGATCTCCCTCGAAGTACTGCTAATCCAATTGGTATGCCAATCGTGCAATTGCTTTTACGGCGGACAAATCAGGCAGTTTTCAGAGGGATTTTGTGCAAATTCAAGCGTTCTCGCCTGGCGGTAGTTACTGAAAATTGCGTTTGGCGGAATGACCGTAAAGGTAGATTGCGGAGATTCAGCTCCCCAATCCCCGGCTCTGCGCTGGGTGAAAATCGGATCGCAGGATTGGACGCCGTTGGGAGCGCGATTGGACGAAGGCGGCAGCCTGCTAGGGGCTGGATGGGGTACTGGGGGTGGTGCCGGGATCCCAGGGGGGATGAAAATAGAAGGTTCGATCCTGACCGGCGGTCAGGTGTACGGTGGCTCGCGCAACATCGGCGTCATGATCGGAAGCGGTGTGGGCCGGGGAGGTGGGGTGGGCGGGATGAAAATCGACCTGACCTTTTAGGACCGTGATTTCCAGTTGTTGAGAATCGCCGTCGCCGTCCAAATCGAGGTTACATTCGACGGCGTCTTTGGCAGCCTGGGTCGCAGGCTCCGATCCGCGATCGGTTGCGGTGGACGGCGCGGTGCGGGGAAAAACGGTCACCGTTCCCACGACCGTTTCCAGGGACAGCCGAGGATTCCAGGAACCTGGCTCGTTGCCGCGCAGCGTCAGGCTGCCCGCGTGGAGGAACAGGACACCCATGCTGCGGCGGGTATCGCCCGGCGCTTGCGGCGTCGCCGATGCCGCTGACCCGGTGACAGAGTCGGTTGCTGGCGGCGGTAGAATCTGCCAAGTCACAGAGGTGTCGGCGCCTAGTTCGACCTGTACCTGATCGCCCAGGGTCAACATTGCCGGAAGATCATTGCGGACCCGGCATAGCGTCTGGAAGGGAATCGGCGCCCCCACGACGAGATCGACGTGGTTACACTGAATGCGCCCCGAACGGAATATCAGCGTTGCGAATGGAGGCACAGCCTGAAAGCCCTGCGAATTTTCCCGCGTGGGTGAAACGGAAACCGTGCCTGGCGGGTGAGGATGCACCGCGACGAAGTACCACAGCAGAACGCCCAGGGCACCGAAGACCACCGCCGCTGCCATCAGGTTGAAGGGCCGTCCGCGCGTGGAGGATTGCGGCAGTACGGAATTGGCGGTGCCAGTGGCGGTCAGAACTTTTTTGAGTTGGACGCTCAGCAGAGTGGAATCGACCAGACGGCGGCGGAATTCGGGCGATTTTTCCAGCAGCGTCGCCAGTTCGTGGCGCTCCGCTGCGGAGGCGCGACCGGTTTCGACCCGGTTGTAGAGTTCGTCGAAGCGATCGAAATTCATGCGGGCCTCGCCTTACTGCCGGTGGCGCATGCGCGGCGCCGCCGGTGAAATCTTGGTCATGTCAGGTCGACTCCAAATCCCCTTGGTTCAGCTTGGAACGAATGCAATCGCCCAAGGCCTTGCGGGCGCGCGACAGGGCCACCTGGACCGAATTAACCTGCCAAGCCAGCGCCGTTGCAATCTGTTCGATGGAGTGCTCGGCCCGGTAGCGCAATTCGAGCACCTGCCGAGCTCGGCCGCGCAGTTTCCCCAGGCATTCCTGCAATAGACGCTCCCGCAGGTGCAGTTCCTCCTCGGTCCATGCGTTTTCGAAAAACGCCCGGTCGACCGCGTCGGACCAGCGTTCGTCGAACGGCAGCAGGCGACGGTCGCGCTGCACGCGCCGAAAGTACTCCAGCGCACGGCGGCGAGCGACCTCCCGGGCCCATCCCAGAAAGGGATCGACCTCGGTGCCTTTATTGGCCTCCTCGATGATGACCACGGCGACTTCCTGGAATATTTCCTCGGTGGCTTCCGGATCACGCGTGAGGGCCAGGAGGTAGCCAAGCAAAATATCGCGCTGTGCAAGGAATTGCTTGACCAGTCGTTGCCGATCCTGCATGGGTATACCTCGATGGGTTAAGGAGCTTGGGAGATGAAATTTAGCAGGAAATGTGGCGGTAAAACTTCGTGCCGGTCCATATTTCGGAAAAATCCCTGCTAACAATCGGCCGCTGAAGTCCTTTTTACCTGTCGCAGGGAATTGAACTTGTATCGTCGGTGAACCCGGCGGTGGAAGATTCTGCGTCCGAGCGGTGGGTGCGAATAGGGATCCGCCATGTTTTGGCACTTGGATTGAAGTCGGAAACGCGCTCTTGCGTTGGAAGGTCGGTTAAAGAGAGTTGCCATGGGTAAATTGTTGTTCGGATTGGTCGTGGTGGTCGCCTTCGGAGCGGCGCTCGGGGCCTGGTGGATGCACACGGGGCACACCAGCACCACAACGCTGGAGACAGCGCCGGTGGATCGGGGCGATGTATTGGCAGAGATCAACGCGACCGGGACGGTGGAACCTGAGGAAGTCGTAGATGTCGGCGCCCAGGTGGCCGGACAGGTCGATTCCTTCGGAACGGACATTCACGGCAAACCCATTGACTACGGATCGGTGGTGAACAAAGGAACGATCCTGGCGCAAATCGACAATTCGCTGTACGCTGCCGCGGTGACGGCGGCACAGGCGGGACTTGCCAGCGCGCAGGCCGCCGAGCAACAGGCGGTGGCCAAACTCAGCGAAGCGACGCAGGATTGGACGCGGGCGCAGAAGCTGGGCCCCTCGGACGCCTTGGCCGCGACTGCATTCGATCAATACAAGGCCACCTTCGAGATTGCACAGGCCGACCTGGCGGCCGCGCAGGCGTCGGTGAAACAGGCTCAGGCGAGCCTGGATGCGGCGCGGCTGAATCTTGGGTACTGCACGATCACCTCGCCGGTCCAGGGTGTGATCATCGATCGCCGGGTGAACATCGGGCAGACGGTCGTTTCCAGCCTGAATGCCCCGAGCCTGTTCTTGATTGCGAAGGACCTCACCAAAATGCAGGTGTGGGTCGGGGTGAACGAGGCGGACATCGGCCAAATCCATGCGGGGGTCCCGGTGAAGTTCACCTGCGATGCCTTTCCGGGCCGCGAGTTCGACGGCGTGGTCGGGAAGGTGCGGCTCAATGCCAACATGACCCAAAACGTGGTGATGTACACGGTCGAAGTGAACACCGACAATTCCAACAACGTCCTGTTGCCCTACCTGACCGCCAACGTGCACTTCATTTTGAAGCAGGCGAAAAATGTCCTGGAGGTTCCCAATGCCGCGTTGGCCTGGCTGCCCTCGTCCCTGGACGAAGTGGCGCCCGATGCCCGGAGCTGGAAGCCGATCGAACAGCGCGCAGGCGACGGTTCCGGGTCTTCCGAAAAAGCCGAAAAGCGCGGCACCGTGTGGATCAAGGAAGGGGCCTTGGTTCGGCCGGTGGACGTGAGTGTGGGCATCTCTGACGGCAGCCAAACAGCGGTGACTTCCGACCAACTGGCGGTTGGGCAGGAGGTGGTGGTGAGCGAGCAGGGGCAGTCCGCTCAATCCGAATCCGAAAGCCCCTTCGTGCCCAAGATTCGCAGGCATTGAGCGTTCGCTTCCGCGCGGCCCTCGGTGGTGCCTTCGGTCAATTTTAAAGGTGTGGAGTATGGCACTGATTCGACTCGAAAATATCTACAAGACCTACCGCCGCGGCGACCTGGACATTCCGGTTCTGCGCGGCCTGTCGCTGAGGATCGATCGTGGTGAACTGATCACCCTGGTGGGCGCCAGCGGATCGGGCAAAACCACGCTGATGAACATCCTGGGCTGCCTGGACCATCCCACGTCGGGTGAATACTGGCTGGAAGACCGGGAGATTTCTGACTGCTCGGCGGATGAGCGAGCGTTGATTCGCAATGAAAAGATCGGATTTGTCTTCCAGAGTTTCGTACTGCTGCCGCGTACCAACGCGCTGGAAAACGTCATGATGCCGCTGAATTACACCGCCGCGAACCTGTCCGACCGGGAGTGGCGTCGGCGGGGCGAGGAGGTCCTTCAGAAGGTGGGCCTGGGCGACCGCATGGACCACGAGCCATCGCAATTGTCCGGGGGCCAGCAGCAACGGGTGGCGATCGCTCGCGCGCTGATCAATCGGCCCCCGGTGATTTTCGCCGACGAACCGACCGGCAATCTGGATTCGCACACCACGGAGGAAATCCTGCGGATGTTTCAGCAGCTCAACGAAAAGGAAGGAATCACCACCATCATCGTCACCCACGATTTCAACGTCGCCCGCCACACCAAACGAGTCATACGGCTCATTGACGGAGTCATCGTGGACGACAGTCCGCCGCAGGAGGTGCTGCGTGCCGAGGCGGGCATCGTGGTGGGGGCCGGTCCGGCCGGGGCGCAATGAGCGACCGCGCGCCGTCGGCGGGGAGAACCATGCCATGAAAACGATGTACCGAACGCTGCGGACCGCGCTGCACGCATTGCGCCGCAATGTGATGCGTTCGATATTGACCTGCCTCGGAATCATCATCGGCATTGCCGCAGTGATTGCGATGATGGAGATTGGGCAAGGGTCGTCGTATGCCGTGTCGCAGGCGATTTCCAGTCTGGGGGCGAACATCGTCAACATCGATCCGAGCGATGCGGAAAAGCACGGAATCAGTTCGGGAAGCGGCAGCCTCATCACGCTGACCGTCGCCGACGCGACCGCCATCCTGCACGATTGCAGTACGGTGACAATGGCCGCGCCAAGCTTGGACTGCCACCTCCAGGTCATCTACGGCAACAAGAACTGGCGTCCGAGCGAGATGAATGGCTCAACGCCCGAGTATCTGAAGGTTCGCCAATGGAAGGTCGCCGAAGGCGTTTGTTTTACCGAGCAGGACGTTCGCAGTTCGGCGGCCGTCTGTGTGGTCGGGCAGACGATCGTCGACCAACTGTTTGACGGTAAGTCGCCGATCGGGAAGGAAATTCGCATTCAAAACGTCGGGGTGAAAGTGCTCGGAGTACTCGACAAAAAAGGTTCGAATATGATGGGTCGCGATCAGGACGATTTCATCCTGTTACCGTGGACGACCGTGAAATATCGGATTTCCGGCGCGCGTTCCGCGACCCAGCCGGTGTCAAACGGCACATCCGCGGTCACCACGCTCAGCAACCTGTACCCCAGCCAGAACGTCCAGTGGTATCCGCAGCAGTCAGCGGTGCAGGCGGCGGATATGCCGCAAATGACGCGCTTCGCGGATTTGGACGACATTTATGTCTCGGCCGATTCGCATGAAGACATTCCTCTGGCGATCCAGCAAATCAGGCAATTGCTGCGCGCTCGTCACCGACTGCGACCCGATCAGCCCGACGACTTCCGCATCCGCGACCTGACAGCCATCTCCGAAGCGCTGGCATCCAACAGCCACGTGATGACCAACCTGTTGTTATGCGTCGCGCTGATCTCGCTGGTCGTCGGCGGGGTCGGCATCATGAACATCATGCTCGTGTCGGTGACTGAACGGACGCGTGAAATCGGCCTGCGCATGGCGGTTGGGGCGCGAGCGCGGGATATCCTGCGACAGTTTCTGGTCGAAGCCGTGGTGCTGTGCCTGGCCGGCGGCGTGGCCGGCATCCTGGTCGGTCGCGGGGTCTCGATAGCCGTGACGGCGATTTTGCACTGGCCCACCATTCCATCCGTGTCCGCGGTGGTGGCGGCGGTGGGCGTCTCCGCCGGCATCGGCGTGATTTTCGGGTATTACCCGGCTTGGAAGGCGTCGCGGCTGGATCCGATCGAGGCTTTGCGTTATGAATGAACTGAACCATCCCGCGCCCCTCCGGGGCAGGCCGCGCATTCGCACACGGTTGCGACGACGATGCATCTACGTGTCCCGCCTGGGAGCCCTGGCCGCCGCTGCCGCGCTGGCGGCGGGGTGCGCGGTGGGGCCCGACTATGTTGCACCGAAAACCGCCATGCCGACAGGCTGGACCGGCTCCGCGGCCAGCGCAACTCTGCATACCGTTCCCGCACTGCCGCATCTGGCCGACTGGTGGACGGTGTTCAAGGACCCGGAACTCGACTCACTGATTCAACGCGCCATGGCCGCCAACCTCGATCTGGACCAGGCCGATGCTCGCCTGCGGCAGGCGCGGGCGGCTCGAGCGGTGGCCGCCGGCGGCGAATGGCCGACGGCCGATGCCTCCGCTGGCTACCAAGCCGGTGGCGGCGGGACCTCCGGTTCGACCGGCCGCAATCAGGGGAATTCGCAACTGTTCCATGCCGGCCTGGATGCCGCCTGGGAGGTGGATATCTTTGGTGGCACTCGCCGCAGCATCGAAGCCGCCGACGCCGATCTCGCCGCCGCCATCGAAGACCGCCGGGCCGTGCTGGTGACGCTGGCGGGGGAAGTCTCGCTAAACTACTTTCAGATTCGCGGCCTGCAGCGGCAGATTGCGATTGCACAGGACGATCTGATCGCTTGGCAGGATACGACGCGCGTAACCCAGCGTCGACATCAGGGGGGCTTCGCCAGCCGGCTCGACGTGGCCAATGCCGAGGCGCAAGTAGCCACCGCGCAGGCACGCATTCCGGTGTTGGAAAATACGGAACGGCAGACCGTCTATAGTTTGGGGGTTCTTTTGGGACAACCGCCAGCCGCCCTTTTGCATGAATTCGCTGCTCCGGCGCCTAGCCCGGAACTTCCGCAGCAGGTGCCCATCGGCGTCCCCTCCGATCTGCTTTTGCGCCGTCCAGATATCCGCCGTGCGACGGCGCAAGTTCATGCCGCGACGGCGCGGATCGGCGTGGCCACCGCCGACCTGTACCCGAAGTTCACACTGACGGGCAGCATCGGGGTCCAGAGTGATCAAATCGGCAGTGCGGCCAGTTGGGCGGCACGATTCTGGAGTTTCGGTCCCAGCATCACGGTGCCGATCTTTCATGGCGGCGTCATTCACGCCAACATTGCAGTCCAGGAGGCGCTCAAGGACCAGGCGTTGCTGACTTGGCGCCAAACCGTGCTGACGGCGCTGCAGGAGGTCGAAAGCGCTCTATTCGCCTGCGATCGGGAACAGGCGCACCACCAAGCACTCCTGGCGTCGGTGTCTGCAAACCGGCAGGCGGTCGACCTCGCGATGACCTTATACACGCAGGGACAGATCGATTTTCTGAACGTATTAGCGGCACGGCAATCGTTATATACAGCCGAAGACGCGCTGGCGCAAAGCGAGCAGGCCTTGGGGACCGATCTGGTGGCTTTGTACAAGGCCTTGGGCGGCGGTTGGCAACCGGAGCAACCCGACGCTGCACTGAATTTGAACGGAACCGTTCCGATCAAGACCGGGAAACCGGATGTTAAACCGAAACAGTAAAAGGAGGAGGTTGAATGACTTTTGCCGAAAACCCCACAGGACCTGTCCGCCCATCCACCGGGCGCCAGCTTTGGAACAAGGTGCCCGAAATCACCATCTTTTTCTGGATCATTAAAGTCCTGTGTACAACCGTGGGCGAAACTTGCTCGGATTTCCTGAGCGAAACGCTGAAGTTCGGCGACCTTTACACGGGCCTGATCATGGGCGCCATTCTGGCAATCGTGCTTGTCATTCAATTCAAAACCAGATCTTACAAAGCCGGCGTCTACTGGCTGGCCGTGGTTCTTATCAGCATCGTCGGCACGCTGATCAGCGATTACTTCGCCGATGTGCAGCACGTACCCTTGATCTTCACCACAATATTCTTTAGCGGCGCCTTGGCGGTGACCTTTATCGTCTGGTACGTGGTGGAGAACACGCTGTCCATCCATACGATCTACACATTCCGACGCGAAGTCTTTTACTGGCTGGCGATCCTTTTCACCTTTTCGCTGGGCACCGCGGCTGGCGACCTGCTGGCCGAAAAGTTTGAACTGGGTTATCTGGTCTCGGTGCTGATTTTCGCCGGTGCGATCGCGCTGGTTACCGCGCTGTACTACGGCGTGAAGCTCAACGCCGTCTTCGCCTTCTGGGCCGCCTATGTCATGACGCGACCTCTCGGCGGATCTCTGGGAGACCTTCTGTCGAGTCCTCGGTCCGAAGGCGGCTTGGCGCTGGGGACGGTGGGTACGAGTACAGTGTTCCTGACGGCCATTCTGGCGGCGGTCATCTACCTCATCATCACCAAGAAGGATGTCGCCACCAAACCGTACACCCTCGCCGTGGACACCGGCGAAGAACCGTGGACGGAAAACGTGAGTCTCAGGTGGGACCAGGCGAAGCCCAATGACTAATGCTCGTCTGCTGACGAGGCACTGGGCGAGGCCATTGCCATTTCCAGAAATCGGAAGCAGTCGCCGCCCACTCGAGGGAAGTAGTACCCATACCAATTCATTCAGGCACCAAATCTAAAAGTAAAGGAACTTTGCATGGAGCCGCATCTTTGGCAGGCGATCGCCCTGGGAGTTCTCCAGGGAGCCTCGGAGCTTTTCCCGGTTTCGAGCCTCGGACACCTGATTGTGGTCAAGGCGCTGACGCACTGGCAATTGAGCCAGAACGGCCAGTACTTTCTCTCCTTCGCGGTGGCCTTGCACGTGGCGACGGCGCTGGCCCTGATGATTTACTTCTGGAAGGAGTGGAAATTGGTGCTGCTGGCGTTTTGGGGCAGCCTCAAACGCCGGCAGTTCGTTTATGACGATGCCAGCAAATTCGCTTGGTTGCTGGTCGCGGGCACTCTGGTGGTGGGAGCGGTGGGGCTGGTATTTGAGAAGAAGTTCAAGCTGTTTTTCGAAGATCCACATTATTACTGGCTTGTCGCCGTGTTCTTGATTCTCAATGGTGCGCTGATGCTCTTCGGCGACTATATGAAATCACTGGCCCTGCGCCGCGCGGCGGACAAGCAGCTTCAGCGTACGGAGGATCTTTCCTTCCCCGTCGCCTTCGCTGTCGGTGCGGCGCAGACGCTGGCCTTGTTCCCTGGGATTTCGCGCAGCGGTGTGGCAATTGTGGGTGGGATTTTGGCCAAGCTCAGCTACGAAGAATCGTGCCGGTTCGCTTTTATGCTCGCCACGCCGGTCATCGGAGCGGCAGGACTGCTTAAGTTGCCCGGCCTGTTCAAAGCGCAGGCCCGACCCGAACTGGAGTTGGCGATTCCCGCAGCACTGGCCGCGGGAATCACAGCGTATTTGAGCACCACGTTCCTGATGAAGTATTTTGAAAAACGAAAACTTTGGCCCTTCGCCATTTATTGCGTAGTTCTGGGTGCGGTGACCTTGGCCGTGCTTTTGACATAAATCGCATCGCGGTTCCGGCAACTGAAGGGTTCGCCGTGCTACTGCGCGCTGGACCTGTCGAGAATCCGCGATCTCACCGCCTTCGCATGCCTGTAACCAAACGAAGCTACCGTCACATAAGATACGGATGGCGCAATGGGGGCATTTAACCAAACGAACTACCGAGGGCGGAAGGCGAATGGGCGGAGGCCGGGGGCGGATTACAAAACGAAGCTACCGTTACATAAGCTACTGACGAAACGAACTACGGAGGGGGGGCGAGGGAGGCGGCTTGGGGTGGAAACGCGCATGTAAAAGGGGACCAGTTTGCGCAAGCAAAAGGGTACCACCGCTGACCAAAGAATAGCACCCGTCAGGGTGCTGCCAAGGACTTCTCTTTCTCTTCCAGTCTGAGCCTATCCCCG
>JBOHNC010000285.1:0-8391 GCA_050730415.1 Planctomycetota bacterium | reverse complement strand
CCTCCCCGGCTTCTTTGCGACTTGGCGTCTTGGCGCGAGGTCTTCTCTTCCCGCGTTGGAAACGTCCACCCGCCTTGATCGATCCCCTCCAGTGCACCGTTCTAAAAATAGCGCCATCCGGCGGGCCCGCCCGCGGTCCCGGCTCGGGGGTTACTCGAAGGAGCGCAGGTGGTCGGTGGGCAACTGGGCGGCCAACTGGGCGCAGCGGTCGCGGTGCGCGGGGTCTTCGTACAGGTCGTGGGTTTCCCAGGGGTCGGCTTGCAGGTCGAAGAGCTGGTCGTGGCGGACTTCGCCGACGCGGTACTCGATCAGTTTGTAGCGGCGGTCGCGGACCGACCGCTGGCTCTGCTTGTAGTGACAGACGATGCGATCGCGCCCCGGCCCGTCGCCTTTGAGCAGCGGCGCGAGGCTCTGGAAATAGACCTCGCCTGCCGGCAGGCCGGCCAGTTCCAGGAGCGTGGGGTGCAGGTCGTGCTGGTAGCACATCCCGGTGCGCACCTGGCCGGCGGGCAGGGTCAGGCCGGCGGCGATCAGCGGCACGCGGATCGAGTGTTCGTAGATATTCTGTTTGCCCATCAACCCGTGCTGGCCGACGGCGAGGCCGTGGTCGCCGGTGTGGACGACGAGGGTGTTTTCCAGTTCGCCGATTTCGGCCAGCGCGGCGTGAATGCGGCCGATCGCGGCGTCCATGTGCGAGATCATGCCGTAGTACTCGGCGGTGCTGTGCTGGATTTCCCGGGGGTCGCGGGGGTGGCCGAGCAGATCTTCGTCGCGTCCGCCAAGCTCCCCGGTTTCGAACGGATGGCGGCGCTGGAAGTTGGGCGGCATTGCGATCGCGCGCGGATCGTACAGGCGGCGGAAGTCGTCCGGCGGCGTGCGCGGGTCGTGCGGGGCGGTGAAGGCGCAATAGCAGAAAAACGGCTGGTCGGCGCCTTTGCGGCTGCGGATGAAATCCACCGCCGACCGGGCGAAGACGTCGGTGGAAAAACCATCGGCGGTGCGGGCGCGGGATTCGGGATAGGCGCCGCTGGGGTCGTAATCCTGCACCGGCGTGAACCAGTGGTCGGCCATGCCGCCGAAAAAGACGGTGGCGGCGCTGTCGAAGGAGGCCTGGAAACTTTCGACGCCGTTGTGCCACTTGCCGGTGGCGAAGCTGCGGTAGCCGGCCGCGCGCAGTTTGCCGCCGAGGGTGGGTGGCACCTGCACGGGGGAGTTGTCGGGCCATTTGTCGGGGCTGAGCACGTACAGGCCGGGGTGAAGCTGCATGTAGCGCCGACCGGTGTGAAACATGGCGCGGCTGGGCGCGCAGACCGCGCCGTGACAGGAGCCGTAGTGATAGGCCTGGTCGCAGCGGACGCCGCGGCGGGCGAGCGCGTCGAGGTGCGGCGTCTGGACCGGTTCGACGCCGGCGCAGCCCAGCGCCATGCCGCGCTGGTCGTCGGCAAAGGTCACGACGATGTTGGGTGGCTTGGGCATTGGGGATGGGCTCCGCGTGGGGCGTGGGAGGCCGGGGGGTTGTGCGCGGGGTGGCGGTGGAGGCGGCAACCAGTGTCGCGCGGGAGGCTCGCGGCGCAAGCGGCGGCGGCGGGGAGCGCGGTCGGGCGGGAGTGGACGGGTGCGGGGGCTGTGCGAATGCCTGGGCCCGGGGTCCAAAGCCGGCAGGAAATACGTTCCAAATAGAACGCGATCTTCCGTTGTATATCGTGCGCGCGCAATATAAAATCCGGATGGTCTGAATCGTGCCCCCTTCGAAGCATTAAGCATTCCTCGCGCCGTATCGGCAGCAGCGCGAGTGCGATCGCAGCCCCCACCTGCCCGAAAAGGGATCCGTCATGTCGCGCTACGATCGTGAACCCGACGAGCGGGGAACCCGCAGAACGAATCGCAAGCGGGAGCCGGATGAACTCGATATCAAACCGCTGGTGAGGCTGGATTTCATTCTGGCCGGTGTGCTGGTGCTGGTGGCGATCCTGGTGTTTGCGGCGGCGGCATCGGCAGCGACGCCGGCCGCCGCGGCGGGCGTAGGATTTCTCGCCGCGATCGTCTTCGGCCTGGCGATCCTGTTGGCGATGTCAGGCGCGCTGCTGTTTTTCCGCCAGCGCTGGGCGTTTATCGTTGCGCTGGTGGTGCATGTGCTCCTGCTGGGCAATCAGGTGTGGGGCGTGGTCCTGCTGGCCATCCATGCCTCACATGGCGCACCGATGAACATGACCGCGGTGTGGGTGAGCATCGCGCTGGGCGCCGCCTATTTCCGCGGCATTGTGTATGCGTGGAAGTTGATCCAGGCCACCAGCGCGCAGCGGCAGCAGGAACGCCATGTGCTGCGCCAGAACGATACCGACCTGCCGGAAACCGACACGCAGCGCAGTTGGGACGACGCGCCGGACACGGGCAAAAAATGGTGATCGGGTGGCGGCTGGCCGGGCGGCGCCGGATCGCAATTTATTTGTTGATCAGAAAATGGACGATATCCCCGTCCTGCATCACGTATTCTTTGCCTTCGACGCGGAGTTTTCCGGCGGCCTTGATGGCGGCTTCGGACTTGAAGGTCATGAGGTCTTCGAAGGAAAAAATTTCGGCCCGCACAAACCCTTTTTCAAAATCGGAATGGATCGCCCCGGCTGCCTGCGGGCCTTTGTCCCCGGCGTGAATGGTCCAGGCTTTGATTTCAATTTCCCCGGCGGTCAGGAACGTCTGCAACCCCAGCAGCCGGAAGGCGGCCTGGATCAGCCGGTTCAAGCCCGGTTCCTTGAGCCCCATTTCCTTGAGCAGCTCCAGCCGCTCCTCTTCGGGCAGGCTGGAGGCCTCCGCTTCAATGTCGCCGGCGATTTCAATCGCCTCCGAGCCGTGTTCGGCGCCGTAGGCTTTGGCCGCCTGCGCGTGTTTCGACTTCCACCCGACTTCGTCCACCGCGACGTTGCAGACGATCAATTGCGGCTTCAGCGTCAACGGAAACAGCGGAAACAGCGCCTTCATTTCCTGATCGTTCCAGGTCAGCGCGCGCAGCACCTTGCCGCCCTGCAACTGCGTCTGGGCCTTTTTGAGCGTCTCCACGCCGAAGGCGGCGTCCTTGTTGCCCGAACGCGCCATTTTGCCCAGCCGGTCGATGTTCCGTTCGACGGTGGTCAGGTCGGCCATGCACAGTTCGAGGTCCACCTCTTCGAGGTCGCTGACGGGATCGACTTTGTTATGCACGTGGGTGATCGCGTCCGATTCGAAGCAGCGCACGACATGCAGCACCGCGTTCACGTTCTTGATGTCGCCCAGAAAAGAGTTCCCGCGGCCTTCGCCCTTGCTGGAGCCGGACACCAGCCCGGGGATGTCGACGAATTCGATCTGGGCGTTGACCAGCTTGTTCGACGGGATGAATTCGGCGATGCGTTTGAGCCGCGCGTCGGGGACCGGCACCACCGCCTTGTTGGCTTCGGTCGTCGAAAACATGTAGTTGGCGCTCTGCGCGCCGGCGGCGGTCAGGGCGTTGTAGATGGTCGACTTGCCCACGTTGGGGAGACCCACGATGCCGCAACTGAGTGCCATGAAATGCTCCGATTGCCGAGGCCTGTTCGCCCCGGGACCCGCCCGGTGGCCTGAATTACAACGTGCCTGCCAGCCGGAGCCGGCGCGCGCGCGAAGCGTTGAGTGTACAGCCGGAAAACCGGCCTTCAAGCGGCCGGGAGCGCGCGCGGGCGAGCGTGCTACAATCACGCGGACCGGCGCGGCGCAGCAGCAGGTGCGCGCCGCGCGGCGGGAGGAACAGGCATGGGCAAAAAATTCGCCGTCGTCCTGGCCGGCTGCGGTTTTCTGGACGGCACCGAAATCCACGAAGCGGTGCTGTCGCTGTACTTCATTGAAAAAGCCGGCGCCACCTGGACGGCCTTCGCGCCGAACGTCGAATTCGACGAGATCGACCACCTGACCCAAAAACCGACCGGCCGCAAACGCAACGCGCTGCAGGAAGCCGCGCGAATCGCGCGCTGCGAAATCCAGGACCTCGGAAAACTGGATCCCGCCCGCTTCGACGTGCTGTACTTTCCCGGCGGTTTCGGCGCGGCGAAGACGCTCAGCGATTTTGCCGCGAAGGGCGCGCAAGGCCACCCGCTGCCGGCGGTGCAGAAACTGCTCGAAGCCTTCGTCGCCGCCAAAAAGCCGATCGGCGCCATCTGCATCGCGCCCGGCTTCGTGGCGCAGGCGCTGGGCGGCCGGCACGTGGCGGTGACCATCGGCACCGACGCGGGCACGGCGCAGGCGGTTGAAGCCACCGGCGCGCGGCATGTGAACTGCCGGGTGAATGAAATCGCCGTCGACGAGACGCTGAAAGTCGTCTCCGCCCCGGCTTATATGCTCGGCCCCGGCTTATATGCTCGGCCCCGGCGTGCAGGACGTGGCCACGGGCATCGAAGCGGCGGTCAAAAAGTTGGTGACTCTCTAGCCGGGTCCGGACATTTACTTCTTTGGGCACTTCTCTTTGGGCAATCTCTGCGAAAACTTCTTCGGGCCTTTTCGGGGTGGCCGGCCTCGGCCCGCAATCCAACGCCTTCTGGAGCCTTCCATGACCGACGCCGCTTCCGCTTCCGCCAGTCCGGCCGCTTCGTCGAGCGGCAACGCCGAATCCTCGGTCCGGCAGGCGGTCCAGAAGGACATGGAAATCGTCAAAGCCGTCGCCAAAGCCCGCGACGCGCTGAAGGCGGAAATCCACAAGGTGATCATCGGCCAGGATGACGTGATCGACCTGATCCTGATCGCGCTGTTCTGTCGCGGCCACGCGTTGCTCATCGGCGTGCCCGGTCTGGCCAAAACCCTCACCGTTTCGACGCTGGCGAAAATTCTGCGCCTGACCTTCACCCGCATTCAGTTCACCCCGGATTTGATGCCCTCGGACATCACCGGATCGGAGTTGATCGAACAGGACGTGGGCGGCAAAAAATCGTTTGTGTTTCAGCAGGGGCCGATCTTCGCGAACATCCTGCTGGCGGACGAAATCAACCGGACGCCGCCGAAAACGCAGGCGGCGCTGCTCGAAGCCATGCAGGAACGGCAAGTCACCGTCTCGGGCAAGCGGTATCCGCTCGACCCGCCCTTTTTCGTCCTCGCGACGCAGAACCCGATCGAGCAGGAAGGCACCTATCCGCTGCCGGAAGCGCAGTTGGACCGCTTCATGTTCACCATCACGGTGGATTATCCGTCGCTGGCCGAAGAGCGGGAAATCCTGCGCACCACGACGGTGGACGCCGATCCCACGCTCACGCCGATTCTGGACGCCAAACGGATCATCGCCTTGCAGGGGTTGGTGCGGCGGATTCCGGTCAGCGACCAGGTGATCGACTACGCGCTGGCGCTGACCCGCTGCACGCGGCCGAAGACCAAAGAGGCGCCGGACTTCGTGAAGCAGTACATTTCGTGGGGCGCCGGACCGCGTTCGGGGCAGGCGCTGATTCTGGCGGCGAAGGCGCTGGCGATTCTGGACGGCCGACCGACGCCGAGCTTGAAGGATGTGGCGGCGATGACCAAGCCGGTGCTGCGGCACCGCATCGCAACGAATTTCAACGCCGACGCCGAAGGCATCGACGCCGACCAGGTGATCGAAAAAATCGTCGCCTACGTCAAACCGCCGGCCAAATGAGCGGCGAAGTGTCCGGCCACCAAAAAGCACAAAAAACACAAAATTGGAACGAACTCGGCCCGCACGAAGCTGCGTATTTTCGTTGGAGTCGATGCTTTGCCGCTGGCGAAGGGTCGGTAGGGGCGGGCCCCCGCGCCCGCCCTCTTCCTGCGAAACGTGGGTCGCGCCTGCCAGCATTTGCGACGCACTGTTTGCGTGGGTCATTGGCGCGAAGACGAGCAGCAGCGCAGCTCCAAGGGCGGCGGTCAGGCCAGATCGGGCGGGTCTGGGTGGCGTGGGCGAGGTGGGCGGGGGGACGGGCGGGAGGCGATCGGGGATGGGTGGCTGGCGGAAATCGGCGGGCGTGGAGGCCGGCGCCTGCGCGGGGTGTGGCGCGCGGAGTGGATCGAGGACGACCAGAGGCTCGTTGGTTGTGACTGCGGGAGCGGCGGTCGGCGATTGGGGCGGAGCGGCAGGTGGGCCGGGTTGCGGTGAGGTACTTTGGTCGGAAGAGCGGACAGGCTCCTGCACGGGTTCCATGGGGATTTCGCGGACAGAAGCGGGGAGCGCGGGTTCGTGGACGAGGATGAGGTTGTCGGAAAAGCCAAGTACGTCGGGATAGGGATCTTCGGTGCTGTGGGGTTTGAAATCGAGACGGAGGCGAAGAGCGGGGTCGGGGATTTCGGCGCCGGAGAAGTAGCCGGGGTCGGCGCGGAAACGTTCGAGGGCGGCGAGGATGCGGGCGACGGCGACGCGTCGACGTAAAGGCGGGGCGGGGCGGCGGGCGATGAGGCGGTTGGCTTCGTGGACGAGGTTGACGACTTCGGGCACCAGTCCGGTCTCCGCGCGCAGTCCGTGGGCGGCGTGGGCGATGGCGCGGGCGACGCCCATGCGTTCGCGACGGTTCTGGGCATCGACGAGTGCTGCGACGGCGTCGGCGTGACCGTCGTGGGCGCGGAATTCGAGCGCGGCCTGGCGGAGGAGGAAGTCGAGGATGTAATCGGGCGGCGTAAACGGCAGCGCCGGCGGCGTGTCTTTGAGCTGACCGGGCGGCGTGGGGATCATGTTCTCGCCCGGGGTTGCGTTGAGCACATAGGATTGGGACTTGATACCGCGCATGGGAAACTCCTGAGGGGAATGGAACGTGAAGGGGTTGCAGAAAGCCCTGCCGGCGGCGGGGCGGCCGATTGCAGCCCAGCACGCGAGTGCTGGGACTGTGAGGTTGGAGGATGGGCAGTCCCGCGAGGGACGACCGGCGGTCGCAAAGGGCACCGGGCGACGCATGGGCGCGCCAGTGAAAGTACCTGTAGGTGTGTATGGAACGTGTGAAAAGCAGGGCGCTTGGGAGGCGCGGGAGTACGGACGCCGGGCGGTTGCCGCCGGGCGTGGTTCGCGTTGGATCATGCACTCGGCGGGCCGAGGATGATGCGAACATACGCAGTATACTTTGGGAAAATGGTTTGTCAAGGAAATTGGAAAATACGGGGGGAAGAATTAAGAAAATCTCGCGCAAAGACACAAAGGCGCAAAGCTGGTCAAGACATTTCGTCATTTTTTGAATGTGACATTGTTTTCTGGTCCTGTCTCTGGCGCCGTTCTGGAATTCACGCTGCAAGGCCGTTGCGCCGATGAGGAGTTCAGCGCCGGAGGCGCGGCAGAGATGTAGCCCAGTAGACGGCTGTAGCGCGCAGCGCGGAGGGCGTCTGCTGGGTCGGCGTTGCGCAGCAGCGCTCCCGCGCGATCCGAAGCAGAACCGCGTCGCCGGCCTTCCACCGCGCGGAACCGCACGCGGCGCTGAGCGAAGGCAATTCCCTTCTGCCACATGCCCATGACGTTCCGCGCGGAAAAGCGCAGAGGACGCGACATCGTTTCGGACTGCGCGGGGGCGTCGCTTTGCGCCGCGCACCCAGCACTTGCGTGCTGGGCTGCAATCGTCCGTCCCGCATAGCGGGACTTCAAGATACACGGAAAACAACTTGGGTTCATATAAGAAAAGGGAATTATATACTTGGCTCCCTAGCCGCACTCTCACAATTCCTCACGCCTTCATAAAAATAAAAGCGTGTCGCATGGCGAGTAGGTCTTACTCGACCTTGCATTTTTATTTGATGAGGAAATAATTCCGTAACTCCATTTTCCACCAGTGAGTTACCGATTATGCCTCCAGCTAAACCGAAACAATTACCGCATTTAGTTGAGGAAAAAATTTACAAAACAGGACAGACAAGGGGCGCTGACAATGACGTAATTTACCAAAATAGGGTGTTACGAAACAATACGGTGCTAATTCCGTATGTTTTTTGGGACAAATGTCGAAAACCAAGCCCCACTGAAGAAAAATATGAGAATGGGTACATTGTACTAATAACAGCGACAGAGTATTTTAAACTCCCTACTCCAGAAGGAGCATTAAAAAATCAAGGACTCCTTCTGGGGAAAAATCTTTTGGTCATCTACGAGACACGCCAGGAATGGGAAGCAAACAACCCAGATTCATTCAAATGGAAAGTTGCATCTCAGAGAGTTGGATGTTCTCTAGGTGGGGAGTATGTTGCAAGGGTTCCTGCCACAACTTCTTCGCAGGGGGGAGAAAAAGTGAATGTTGGGTTTACAGCGACAACGCAGAAGGGAGCAGGGATAAGAGTCTACGAATATGCCAGCAAAATGGAAACGCGCATGTAAAAGGGGACCAGTTTGCGCAAGCAAAAGGGTACCACCGCTGACCAAAGAATAGCACCCGTCAGGGTGCTGCCAAGGACTTCTCTTTCTCTTCCAGTCTGAGCCTATCCCCG
>JBOHNC010000284.1:0-15118 GCA_050730415.1 Planctomycetota bacterium | reverse complement strand
GCCGTCGCGAACGTGATGGAGCACGCCTATCCCGACACCGTCTCGCTGGGCGCGCAGGAAATCGAACTGACTCTGGATGCCGACGACTCCGAATTTCGCGCGGTGATTCGGGATTCAGGCGTCAAGTTCGACACCACTCAGTTGCGCGACGTCAACATCCGCCGGCACGTCAAGGAGGGCCACAACGGCGGCTTGGGCGTCTACATGATGCGGCGCATCATGGACGAAGTGAACTACTCCTTTTTCCAGAATAGCTGCAATGAGTTGCAGATGATCAAATGGGCGCGAAAATAGCATTTTCCCGAACGGCGCTTGATTTCGCTTTCCGACGTTCGACAATAGGGCCCAGTCACCCGGTTTCCGCCGTCTGCACGTGGTGATATCCGTGGCGGATCGGCAGGCCAGGCCGGCGTAGACGTGTTTACGAGGTGCATGCAAGATGGATTTCAGCATTAACCAAAAAGTGCTGGAAAACGACGTCGTGCTCATCAACGTCTCCGGGTATCTTGACGCGCACACGTTCGAAGAGCTCGAAGAGTCCATCACCAATCTCTTCAAAACCAAAGTCTACAAAATTGTCGTCGACCTGTCCGGCGTGGAGTACATCTCCAGCGCCGGCGCCGGCGTCTTCATCGGCGCCCTCAGCACCGCTCAGGAAAATTCCGGCAACATTGTGTTGCTCAATCCCACCGCCAACGTCCGCGAAGTCTTCGATTTGCTCGGCCTGACCCAGATCTTCAGCGTGGTGGAAAACCAGGAGCAGGCCGTCGCTGCGCTGGCCGGCTAGCATGGCGCCGATCCGTGTCCTCCCCATCGACGTCCAGAACCGCATCGCCGCCGGCGAAGTCATCGAACGCCCCGCTTCCGTCCTGAAAGAACTCGTCGAAAACGCCCTCGACGCGGGCGCTCGTCACCTCCAAGTCCTCATCCACGCCGGCGGCCGGGAGCTCATCCGGGTCCACGACGACGGCGAAGGCATCGCCGCCGAAGACCTGCCCGTGGCCGTGCTCCGCCACGCCACCTCCAAGATCACCTCCGCTGCCGACATCTACACCGTGGAAAGCCTCGGGTTCCGCGGCGAAGCCCTCCCCAGCATCGCCTCGGTGTCGCTCCTGACGATCGTCTCCCGCCGCCGTCAGGACGATTCCGCCGCCGCCATCCACATCGACGGCGGCGCCGCTTCCCCCGTCGAGATGGCCTCCGGCAACCCCGGCACCACCGTCACCGTCCGGCGGCTGTTTTACAACCTGCCGGCGCGGCTGAAATTTCTCAAATCCGAACCCAGCGAAACCGCCGCCTGTCTGCAAATGCTGACGCGCTTGGCGCTGGCCTGGCCGCAGTGCGCCTTCCAGTTAAAAGTCCGCGCCGCCAACGGCCGCGACAAGGTGCTCCTGGACGTCACCGCGCAACTGCCGCTGATCGCTCCCGCCGGTTCCTCGGCGCTGCGCCGCGCCGTTTCCGCCGACACCGCCGAACCGCTCGCCAGTTCCCCCGCCTCCCCCGCCTCTTCCTCCAGCTCCGCACCCGCGCAGTCCGCTCCCGTGCCTCCGCCTTCTGTGGAGATGCTCACCGCGCGCCGCCTCGAGGAACTCTTCGGCGACGACGACGCCGGGATGCTCAGCCCGTTTTCCGGCTTCTCCGGCGAACCCAACACGCCCGGTTTTCTGCACCTAACTGGCTTCGCCGGCGCCCCGGCGCTCCGCCACCCCAACCGCACGCGCATCCAGCTGTTCCTGAACCGCCGCCCGATCAAAGACGCGGCGCTCACCGCCGCCGTCTGCGACGCCTACCGCGGTCTCCTGCCCGATCGTACCTTCCCCGTCGTCTTCCTGTTCCTGAAAATCGATCCGTCGGAAATCGACGTCAACGTCCATCCCACCAAGGAAATGATCCGCTTCCGCGATCCCGGCCGCCTGTACGGCTTCATCAAGCAGACGCTCGAACACGCCAACCGCCGCCGCGATCTCGCACCGGCCGCGCCGAATGTCTCCTCCGTACCGCCGCTCGCCGGCGCATCCACCTCCGCGCCTGCTGTTCCCGCCGCACTCCCCGCGCGCCTGACATCGCCCGCTGCCGCACCTCCCGCGCCGCTCCCCTTCAGCTACCCGGCCGCTCCCGGCGCCGCTCCCCGCCGCTTCGACCCGCGAGCGCTCACCGACCGCATCCCCACCGCGCCGGCGCCCAGCCCCACCGCGCCGGTGCCCAGCCCCACCGATCGCTCCGGCGGCTACGCCGACCGCATTCCCTTCACCGCCGGCGTCACGCCCACGCAGGCACGCGAAACCGCACCGGCCTACGCGCCGCCTCCGCACGCGGCGTCACCTGCCGCTGATGCTTCACTCGATTTTGTTGCCGACTCCGGAAGCACCCCGCATGCCGCCGCCGAGCCCGCCGCCGAGCCCGCCGCCGCGCCGGCTCCGTCTGAAACCTTCATCCCCACTCCCTGGCGCGCCATCGGCCAGTGGGCGCAAGCCTTCATCCTGGCCGAAGCCGGCGAAAAGCTCTTCGTCATCGACCAGCATGCGCTCCATGAACGGCTCATGTTCGAACGCTTCCGCCGCCAGGTCGAACACGGGCCGCTCGATGCCGAACCATTCCTCCTGCCCCAGCCCCTCCGCCTGACCCCCGTCCAGCGCGCCGTCACCGACGCCGTCGTACGTCCCCTGGCCGACCTCGGCCTGCGCATCGAACCCTTCGGCGCCGACACGGTGTTGCTCCGGTCCGCTCCCGTCGGCGTCCCCGCCGATCTGGCCGGCCGCGTCGTCGTGGAGTGCCTCGATGAGGTCCTCGAACAGAACCTCCCGCGCGCCGATCGCATGACGCTGCGCCGCAAGCTGGTCAATCGCATGAGCTGCATCGCGGCGATCAAGGCTGGGGACCCCCTGAGTCTCGCGCAGATGCAGGCGTTGCTCGATGAATACGCCCAGGTTGTCGGCGTCGCCGCCTTCACCTGCCCGCATGGCCGCCCGATCGCGATGGAAATCAAACGCGACGCCGTCGAACGCGCGGTGGGCCGCGGCTGAACCGGCGCGCGTAGAGCCGTTTTCGAATCAGTTCACAGTCTTGGTTTTTTGTGGCGCAGGCTTGCAGCCGGCTACCCTGTCGACCGGGGCGAGCCTCCGCGCCCGCCGGTCTTGGCATTTCTCTGAACAGATTCGAAAAATGCGCTTAGAAGCTGTTTCAAGCTACGCGCAGAAAAAACAGGCCACAGCCGACGGCCGCGCCGCTCCCGGTTCCCACTGCAACCGTTTTTGCGCGCGTCAGGCTCCCACCGCCACCACCGCCGGCGCCGCCGCCGTCGCTGCTTCGCGCCGCTTCAGGATCTCCGCGGCAAACTGCCGTTCCCGCGCGGCCGTCGCGTGGGTGTATTTTTCGAGCAACTCCGCGCCGGCCGGTTCCTGCCACGCCACCAGCGCTTCGGCCGCCGTCAGATCGAACATCGCGCGCAACGGTTCGATGTTGGCCGTACCGCTGGTTGAAACCTGCAATTCCAGCGTGGGCTGAAAACCGGGCGCGAGCAGCCGTGCGGCGATGCACCGGACGATGGTTGCGCGCGTCGCGAGATGTTCGCTGCCGATCGCCAGCAGGGCGCGCAGAGCAAACCCGAGCGCGCGGGGATCGGTTGCGGCGTCGCCGAACACCGCCGCCAGCGCCGGCGCCGCGGCCGCCGGCCGCAGCTTTTCCAGCACATACATCGCCGCGTACCAGCGCGGCTGCGTGTAGTGGCCGCTCGTGGCGGTAAATCCGTCGCGCGTTTCCACCAACCGGATCAGCGCTGCCGCCGCCGCGAGGTTGCCGCGCAGACCCAAAGCCAGCGCCGCGTGCGCGGCCAGGTTGGCGTCGGCTGCGGTCAGCCAGCGCGTCAGATGCGTTTCAATGCCGGCGTTGCACACCTGCGTGGCGCACCACAGCCCCGGACCGGGCACGGTCGATTTCAAATGCGCCTCGATCGCTGCCGGATCGGTGTTGTAGGGCGTGTCGCGGCGCGCGCCGCGCCCGGGTTCGACCGGCGTTTCCAGGCAGCCGCTGTGCAGCAGCGCCGCCTGCAGCGCCGCGATCGGCACCGCCCGCGGCGTGCAGTCGCCGCGCACCGCCAGCGCCGCCGCGCGCGCGGCGACTTCGCCCAGTTTCTGCATGTCCCGCTGCATCCGGAACGACTGCGCGCTGTCGTGCGTCAGCGCGATGCCCCGGCAGGCCACCAAAAGCCCTTCCACGCCGGTCGGCAGCAGCGCGCCGTAGGGCACGTCGGCTTTCAGGGGGCAGGACCAGAACCCGCAGACCGCCACCCACAGCCGGGCTTCGTCGCTTTCAAACGCCCAGTCCTTGGCGTGGTTGTCGTAGTGCGCGCGCGTTTCGAACACCGTGTCGTCGCGCCGCCGCGTGTCGATCAGGTCGCGCAAGGTCACCGTCGCGTCGCCCACGATGAAACGGCCTTCGCGCAGACCCAGATGCGGCGCCAGATAGGTCATGCGGTTTTCCAGCGCATGGTCGGTGCGCAGATGCTGCCGGTGGCCGGCGATCAAGGCGCGGCTCAGGTCTGCTCCGTCGGTCGGAATCGCGTAGCCGGCGTCGAAGTTGCGGTGCGAAATCCACTTGTTTTTGTACAGGCTGCCGCAGGGCGCCGAATACGGCTGCGGCAGGCCGTCCAGCGGCCGGCCCATCTGAAAGGCCGCGCCCGCCAGCGCCGCCACGTCGGCGTCGCCCGAACAGTCGACGGTTACCGGCGCCAGCAGGTCCTGTTCGACTCCCAGCGCTGCCACGCGCACACCCGCCACGCGCGATCCGGCCAGGATCACGCCCGTCAGCCGCGTGCGGTAGCGGACCTCCACGGAGCTCCCCGCCAGCGCCGCGTCCAGCGCCGCTTTTTTGGCTTCCGGGTGGAACCCCTGCGTCGCCAGACTGATCGCGCGGTCGCGCCGGTGGGTCTCGGCGTCGATCCGGTCCTGAACGCCGCCTTTGGTGCCGTGGTAATACGAATTAATCGCGCCGCCGGTGCCCACGCCGCCTAAAAAGCCGTGCGGTTCGATCAGGACCGCATCGAGCTTCTCCTCCGCCGCGGTCACCGCCGCGATCGCGCCGGCGGTGCCGCCGCCCAAGATGATCGCCTTGGTCTGCCTTGTGCGGTCGGCGGACAGCGGCCGCCAGAGCGTTGTCACGCGCCGGCCGTTCACGAGCGTTGCCAGCAGTTTTTCCATCGCCGAAATCCTTTCTTCAGAGGAGGAGAACCGATTGAAATCGTTCGTCAGATGGCCGCGCCCGGCAATTCGTCAACGCGCCTGCGCTGGCAGCGCCGCGGCCGCTTGGAAGGCCGCTTCGCCCGCAGCGAAGGCCGCCCACGGCGCGCCGTCCAGCCGCGCATCGCGCCAACCGCCGACCGCGCTGTAGCCGTGGTCGGCCAGGCGGTTCAGGCAGGCCAAGTCGGTTTGGACACGTACCGCCGCCGCCACTTCGTTGGCCGCCGTCCCCACGCTGTAGTTCTGCCAGGCCGGCAGTTCGCGCAGACGCGCCACGGCGTCCATGAGCATCACGCGCGCCGCGCCGATACCCGGGGCCGCGCCGCGCCCGGCCAGTTCCACGATCACGTCGCTTGGGTAGCGTCCTGGAAACAGCCGCAGCCCGGCTTCCTCCGCGCCCGGCGCCGGACTCTGCGCGGCCGCCGGTTCGGCCGCCACCAACAGCGCCCGCAGCGCCCATTCGGCCGCCGGCAGGTCGGCGGTCACTCCCTGCGCGGCGCGCAACCCGATGGCTTCGGGCGTGGCGTCGATCACTCGCGCCGCCAGCACCGCGGCAATGCCGCTGCGGTTGGAAAGGCGCACTGTAAGCGCCTCGCCGGCGGCGTTCAATCCGGTGAGGTCGGTCATGTACAGCGCGGCGGCGCCGCTTTTCGCGAGCGCCTCCTGCAACAGGCAACTGAAGGCAGCCACGTCGCAACGGTCGTCGGCGACGATCCCGCGCCGCGCCGCATCCAAATGCAGCGCTCGCACCGCTGCCGCCGCATCGGCCGGTAGCGCCCACCCGCGGTGCGCTTGCAGCGTCTCCACGAATTCATGGCCGGCAAGCGTGCCGCTTTCGACCAGCAGCACGCGCTGGCCGGCCGCCGCCCCCGCCAACGTGGCGCTCAAGCCCGCCATCGTCGCGCCCAACACGATCAGATCGTAGCGCTCGTCCTGTTGCCGCATGGCTGAAGGCCTCCTGGCCGGGCGCGCGCTGGCCGCGCCGTCCCGGTACAGGCAATATAGCCCGCCCGCCCGCCGGTCGCTATGGACGTTTCGAGCAGAATATGGATTTTGTGCGATTATATTGCAGAAAAATCCATATCATGCCGGCTTCGAAACCGCTCCCGCCTCCGGAGCCGCCCGGTTTCTACGCATGTCAGGCGCTGATTTTTGGAGGGCCGCTGGCACCTCGCGTCGTTTGAGCCTCCGCCCTATTTTTTGGCGTCGGTCTTGGCATCGGTCTTGGGATCTTTCTTCGCATCGCTTTCCAGCACCGGTTTGAAGCGTGGATTGGGGCGCGCGAGAATCTGCACCGGCAGAATTTTTTCCGCGCCCGACCGGTCGGTCAGGCCGATGTCCAGTTCCAGAAATTTGAACAGGAAACCGGCGTCGTCGCCTTTGTGGGAGGGAAAGGCGAGGTCCTTCGCAATGGAAAATTTCACCGGCGCGATGCGCAGACCCGCGCCGTCGGCTTCCGGCGTGCACTGCGCGTCGGCGAGGTCCACGTCCAGTTCCGGGCTTTTTTCGATCACGCGCAGTTTGTACGGCCCGCCGAAACGGCCCCACGGCCGTCCCACCGCCAATTCCAGGCTTTCATGGTTGCCGGTGAAGTACACCAGCGCGTGCGCGCCGGCGCGGCCGTCGCGCAGTTGCCCGCGCAGGTAGACGAAATCGCTGCACGGCCGGTGCAGGAACGGCCGGTACAAAGGGTCGCCGATGTAATGCATCATCCAGGAGGTGTGCTGCAAACTGAGCTGGTAGGCTTCGCCCGCCGTCCGGCCGCGAAAGAGCGCCTCGAAAAAGGCTTCGGTCGGGAACGCCGTGAGATACGGTTCCTGCACCGGACCGCAGGTGCCGGTCGCGCCGATGCGCAAAAAGCCCAGGCACCACGGCCCACCGTCGATCGGGCTGTCGGGCGGTTTTTCCTTGCTGAAGCGGATCTGGCCTTCGCCCGAGGCCAGATGAATCATCAGCGCGCCCACCGCCGGCTTGGCGTTGAAGGCGTCCTGAAAATTCGTCAGCGCGTACCAGCCGTAGTACAGAGCGCAGTCGGGACAGGCGCCGGCGGCGAAAAGTTTGTCGGTTTCATCCAGCGTCGTATCGAAGCCGGCGTTGCGCGCCAGCAGCGAACTGAACCGCATGCGCCGTTCGCCTTCGTTGTAGCCCAGCGGCCCGGCGTTAAAGGCCGGTTTGCGCGCGTCGAAATAGGCCTTGCCCTGCAAGCCCGACGCTTCCGCCGCCAGCGCCTTGTCGACCAGGCCCTTGGCGATGGCCGGCGTCGGCCCGTCGATCCGTCCGGTCACGAACACCCCCAGCGTGCGCAGGTCGGCCGTGTTCCAGGCCCGATAAGCGGGGTTGTCGGTCCACCCGCAACGCTCGCGGTCGGTCGGGTCGGCAAACAGCAGTGACAGTTCGCTGTCCACCGCGGCGGCGGTGGTGTTGTTGTGCTGCGTGACCGCGGCTTCGTTTTCGAGCACCGTCACCGGGTCGGTGGCGCCCGGGTCGAGCTCCGGTGGGTCGCCGATCACGTAAATCGGCATGTGGTAGGCGGTCACGATGCAGCGCACCCCATGGCCCCAGGGCTGGTCGGTCAGCAGTTTGCGCAGCGGCAGCACCACGCGTTCGGTGAATTTGCCGCGCGGAATGGCGTCGCCGTCGTTGCCGGGCAGATCGACCAGGAGCAGGTGATCGGCGGGAATGCCGCGCTTCTGCATGTAGTACTTCGCCACGTCTTCGGAATCTGCGTCGTCCTTGACGGCGACCACGACGGTTTGGTCCGGGCCCAGCGGCGGAACCGGCTTTGGCGTGCGATCGGCGTTCTGTGCGAGCAGGACAAACGGTGGGACTGCTTCTGTCAGCGGTTTGGGCTGATCGGCGCCGGGCAGCGGTGGCAGCGCGTTTTCGGCGGGAATGGCCGGCACGGCGGCGGGCTGTTCGGGAGCGTCGGCGGCCTGTGCCGGCGCTGCTCCGACGCCGCCGACCGAAGCGATCAGCAGCATCGTCAGCACCAGTGTCGAAAATGCGGCTTTGTAACCGTGCCTGCGTCTCATGCCCGAGTCCTCGCGGCCGCCGCAGAGGGTGCGTTCGGGCCGTTGGTCGTGGAGGTTGATCTGTGCAATACGATACTCGATGGGGCCACCGCGTTTCGGTCGCGCGGTGGGTTTTTCCGTGGGGCGAGCGCTGGAGTACAATACTGGCGGTTGCGCGGCCGGTCACGGCTTTGGGGGAGTTCGCCGCACCGAACGCCGCACGGCGCCGGAGATTGACGCTCATGCCCAAGCCCAAGCCGACCGTCGTCAACATGTCGATTTGCGACATCGTGCTGCGGGACCAGCGCACCAACAATGTCAGCCTGATCAATCTGTTCCGGCAGCTTCACACCACCGGCCTGCCAGCGCTGCACCCGTCGCTGCATGTGTATATCACGCTCACCGAAGGCCACGGCAAATACAACTGCGAACTCAAGCTGCTGTTCGCCGCCGACAATTCGCTGCTCATGAGCACCAAAGGCCAGATCGACTTGAAGGACCCGCTGGCGATTGAAGACATCGATTTTTCCATTCACAACCTGCGCTTCGATCGCGAGGGCCGCTACGTGTTCGAATTCTGGTGCGACGACTTCCAGGTCGGCAGCCGGTTTTTCACGCTGGTCTCCAAGCCGCTGGCGACGCCCCAGCCGGACTGAATGACGCGCGGCCGCGCGCTCGCTGCGGCTGCTGCTGTGGCCGGGGCGGCTGGGGCGGCGATCACTGCACCACGTACAGCACCACGATCGCCACCGCCAATAGAAACGACAGCGACAGCGCAGCCCCGGCGATATAGACCGCCAGCCGCGCCGCTTCCTTGCCGCGCCGCCGCAGCATATAAATGCCCAGCCCGCGGTGCAGACAGAACATTTCGCCCACCGTGCCGGTGACGAGGATCACCAGCGAGGTGATCGGGTTGCGCATGAGATGGTTGGGGCTGAGAAGACTTTCGGCCAGCGCAATGCCGATGCCGGTCACCGCGGCGACCACGAAGATGCCGAAATAGATCGACCAGAACAGCATTCGCGCGCCCGGCGTGATCCGCTGGTACCAATGCGTTTTGCGCTCGCCCGCCGCTTCTGCCGCGCTGCCTTTGCCGCTCTGTTCCGGTTCCGAATCCGCCATCCCACGCTCCCGCTGCGCGCTCCTTCCGGCGCCTGTCCGATCGGCCCAATTAGCCCAATTAGCCCAATTAGAGTGTCTGTGCCGGCCTACCACGGTCCCCCTGACTTAAACGGAATGGCAGCGCCTTTATGCGCCGATTTTTCGGTGATTTTTCCCCGCTCGGTTTCTGCGCCTTTTTTCACCGCCCTTGATCCCAGCCGCCCGGCTGTTCCTCCGGCCAGTCCGCCGCCGGTTTGGGCCGTTCGCCGTGATGGGGGAAAAACATCCGCAGCCCGGGCAAGGTATGCGCCGCCGCCCAGACGTAGAAGCCCCACAGGATCGTCCCGGTCGTCACCTGGCACAGCAACATCAGCGGCACCGTCCAGACCAAGATCGCCGCCAGCAGCATCACCAGGTCGAGAAACCGCACCGTCGAGCGCACCGACCCTTCGGGCGATTCGAAAAAATAAAATGCCGCGCCGGCCAACAGCAGCAGGTTGAGCGCCGTAGCCAACCGGCAGGCCCAACCGACCATGAACGGCCCGTCCACCACGCTGTATTCCAGCGCGGTCCACGCGGCAACGTAGCCGGGGTCGCCGCCGGGATGAATCTGCACCGACGGCAGGAACATCGACACGAGAAACAGCGTCCAGGCGGCGAACAACACCCACCGAAACCGCGCGTCGATGCGCAGCCGCGCCGCCGGCTGGAAGGCCTTGCGCCGCAACGCCGGATGCTTGATTTCCAAAGGGCCGGGCAAAATCGCCGGCGCCGCCCGCGGCGCAACCGCCGACGAATTGGCGTCGCCTTCTCGCAGGGGTTCCTTGACCGGCTGGCGTTCCAGGTCGGGGACCGGCGGCGGCGTGGGGAAAGAAGAGGGAGCTTCAGTCATGCCGGCCTCTCGCCAATCGCTCGTCCCAGCCGCTATTTTCTTCGCTCTGTGCGACCCACGGGTGCCACCTCCCCGGATGGCCCTGTGCAGGAAGTCGGCAACGCGCAGCGATGCCGCAAGCGGCGTGACCGCTGAGGTCACACGTCGAGTTCGACGACTTCGAGCGCGTGGGCTTGGATGTATTCGCGGCGGGCTTCGACGTGTTCGCCCATCAGGATGCCGAACATGCGGTCGGCGTCGATGGCTTCCTCGATGGTGATGCGTTTCAGGATCCGCCGTTCGGGATCCATGGTGGTGTTCCAGAGTTCGTCGGCGTTCATTTCGCCGAGACCCTTGAAGCGCTGCACGTCGATGCCCGAACTGTGCTGCCCAGCGTGGCGGATCATGGGCAGGATTTCGGTGAGTTGCCAGATCGGCTTGGTTTCCTTGTCGCTGAACTCCAGCACGAACGGGTAGATCGTCTGCGGATCGTCCGGATCGACGTCGTTGGGCGTGACATACGGCTGGAGGTTTTCCTCGGTCAGGCCCAGCGCCTTGATCTCCGACAGCAGCTTCGGCAGGTCCTCCGACTCGCGGATGTGCAGCCGCGAAACCCCGACGCCGACCGTTTGCATTTCGCCTTCGGAAACGCCGCCCGCATCGATGCCTTCGGTTTCGGCTTCGGTGCGAGCTTCAGCCACCAGCGCCTTTTGCAGCCGCACCGACTGGCGCATGGCGCGGGCTTCACGGCGGTCGTCTTCGGAGGTATCGGCGTCTTCGGCCTTCGCGTCGGCTTCGTCGTCGCCGCCGTTGCCTTCCAGTTCGCCGCCTTCCCCGCCTTCGCTGCCTTCGCCGCCTTCGATTTCGGCCAGGTAGTGTTCCTTCATCGTGCCGGCGACCTGTTCGGCCTCCGCCTCGCTGAAGCAGAACTGTTCCTGCGTGCCCAGCGCCACTTTCCAGGTGGGGAAGCCCCGTTCCGGATCGCGCAGCTTCAAATATTCTTCGAAGATGACCCCCTTGCGGCGCAGGCCGACCATGAGGGCTTCCAGCAGCGTGAGCATTTTCAGGAAGCGGTCGAAGTCGGCGCCCTCCCATTTTTTCGCCAGCATCGGGCTGGTCAGCTTGACCTTGGCCGCGCCCATTTCAAGCAGCTCGCGTTTCATCTCCGCGTCGGACAGCACGTACCGTTCGCTCTTGCCCTTGCGCACGCGGAACAGCGGCGGCTGTGCGGAATAGATGTGGCCCTGCTCCACCAAGGGGTACATGTAGCGGAAGAAAAACGTCAATAGCAGCGTGCGGATGTGCAGGCCGTCCACGTCGGCGTCGGTCATCAGCACGATTTTTTCGTAGCGCAGTTTTTCGAGGTTGCATTCGCCTTCGATGCCGCAGCCCAGCGCCTGGATGATGGTCAGGATTTCGCGGTTCTTGAGGATTCTGTCGAGCCGCGCTTTTTCGACGTTGAGCAGCTTGCCGCGCAGCGGCAGGATCGCCTGGAAGTTGCGGTCGCGCCCCTGCTTGGCCGTGCCGCCGGCCGAATCGCCTTCGACCAGGTACAGTTCGGTGCCGTCCTTGGAGCGCCGCAGGCAGTCGGCCAGTTTGCCCGGCAGCCCGCCCGCGCCCATCGGCCCCGAACGCATGGTTTCCTTCAGCCGCCGGATGGCTTCGCGGATTTCGGCCGCCTTCATCGCCCGCGACAGAATTTCCTTCAGCGGCGCCGGGTGCTGTTCGAAGTAGTCGCCCAGCGCGTCCACCACCATCGTCGTCACCTGGCCTTCGACTTCGGTGTTCTGCAGCTTGGCCTTGGTCTGCGCCTGGAACTGCGGATTGGGCAGCTTGATGCTGACGATTGCGGTCAAGCCGCCGCGCAGGTCCTCACCGGTGATCTTCGGCCCTTTGTCCTTGACCAGGTTGGAATTTTTCGCCAGGTTGCTGAGGGTCCGACTGAGCCCGCTCTTGAAGCCCGACAGGTGCGTGCCGCCGTCCCGCGTGTTGATGTTGTTGGCGAAACACAGCAGGTGTTCCTGGTGGTCGTCGGTGTACTGCATGGCGACTTCGAGCGTCGTCTTGTGCTCGTTGTCGCCGCTGCCTTCGGTGAGTTCGCGGTAGAAATAAATCACGTCGGGGTGCAGCGGCGCGCGGCCGAGGTTCAGGTAGCGCACGAAGGCCTTCAACCCGGACTTGTACAGGAAGTGATCGGCCTGGTCGGTGCGTTCGTCGCGCAGGTGGATGGTCAGCCCGCGGTTCAGAAAGGCCAGCTCGCGCAGCCGGTTGGCGAGGATCGGATACTGAAATTCGCGGCAGGTGAAATATTTGTTGTTGGGCTTGAAGCGCACCCGCGTGCCGTGCCGCGGCGACTCGCCGATCTGCTTTACCACTTCGACCGGGTCGCCGTTTTGGAAGCGCTGGAAATGCAGCCCGCCGCCCTGCTCGACGTGGACTTCCACCCACTCCGAGAGCGCGTTCACCACGCTGATGCCCACCCCGTGCAGACCGCCGGAGACCGAATAGCCTTTCTTGTTGAACTTGCCGCCGGCCCCGAGCGTGGTCAGCGCCAGAGTCATCGCCGAGATGCCCTTCTCCGGGTGGATGCCGATCGGAATGCCGCGCCCGTTGTCTTCGATGCTCGCCGAGCCGTCGGTGTGCAGCGCCACCGAGATTTCGGTGCAGTGGCCGGCCAGCGCTTCGTCGATGGAGTTGTCCACCGCCTCGTAGATCAGGTGGTGGTAGCCGGCAATGTCGGTGTCGCCGATGTACATCGACGGACGAGTGCGGACGTGTTCGAGGCCTTCCTTGACTTCGATGGTCGAGGAGTCGTAGGTGCTTTCGACTTTCCGCAGCACCGGCCCGACCACGGTGTTGTCGTCGGCGGCGTCGGTGCGGTCGAAGTCGGTGTTGATCGGCGAGCCGTCGGGCGCGGCCGGCCCCTCCGGTTCGTCGCTGATCCGGTCGGGGATCGTATCAGCCGCTCCACCCTGGCTGGCAGGCGCGGCGTCATCGGCGGCGGCGGCGGCGGCGCGGGGAGTGGACTGCGCGGCGGCGGCGCCGCGACTGTTGCTTTTGTTCGATGCCATGAACTCGCTGCCTTTCAGGCCGGCTGAATGCGCAGGCGGGCCGTCTCCGGCACCGCGGCGCGCACCGCCGTCAGAAGCGCTTCGCGATGAAACTGGGTCAGCTCCTGCACCAGGGCCGCAGCCGAACAGTTCACCGTCAGCACTCCGTTGGAATAATCGCCTCCGACCACCGCCGTCCCCGTCTCCGCTGAAAAAACCTGTTCGCAGTACGCTCGCACCGCCGCCAAGCCTTGCACCGTGCGCTGTTTCTGCCGGCGCAGACCGCCCACGGTGGGCCCGACCCGCCGCTTCGGCCTGTTCGGCCCCCCCGGCCCGCCGGTCGCCTCTGCGCCGTTCATTTGAACGGCTTGGCCGGCATGATCACGTACAGGTAGTCCTTGCCTTCCTGCAGCAGCACCGGCTTCATCTGCTCGTCCATTTCCAGCTTGACCTCGGGGCTGCCGAGCACCGCCAGCGGTTCGATCAGATACTGCGGATTGAACGCAATCTTCAAATCCTGGTCGCCATCGAATTTGCAGGGGATCGTCACTTCGGCCTCGCCCTTCGCGTCGGACCGGCCGGTGATCACCGCGTGGTCCTTCGACTTGGAGAAGTCAAACTGCACCAGCCGCGTTTCGACGCTGGTCATCACGATGGCCTGGCGCAGCGAGCGGACCAGTTCCATGCGGTCCATGATCGCGCAGTGCCGGTTGTTCTTGGGGATGACCGCTTCGTAGGTCGGGTAGATGCCTTCCACCAGGTGGCCCCACATGAACGCGTCGCCGACCATCATGTAGACGCAGCGGGAGTCGATGGACAGCGCCAGTTCCAGCTTGCCGTCGACCTGGCTGCCCGGCGCGGCGCCTTCGGCGCCTTCGGCTTCGGTCTCGGGCGCTTCTTCGAACGTCGGCCGCACGCCCAGCAGCGCCTTGATTTTGTCCACCAGCGGCAGCGGCAGGATCGCGGTGGTGTTTTCCTTGGCGGCGGTTTTGAACTTGGATTTGCGCCGCGCCAGCCGGTGGCCGTCGGTCGCGACCAGTTCGAAATCCTTCGCGCTCACGTTCATGTACACGCCGAAGATCGCGTAGCGCTGCACTTCCTTGGCCGCGGCGAACTTGACGTGATCCAGCCAGTCCACGAACTGGGCCGCGTTGACGCGGAAAATCGGTTCGATGGTCCCGGCCGGGACCTCGATGACCTGATCCGGGCTGTAGCCGTAGATTTCCGTGCGCAGGTTGGCGGTGGTGACCAGGAATCGCTGGTCCTCGGGATTGTTGTTCGGCGGCAGCGAGACCGTGACATGGTCGTCCACTTCGTCCTTGAGCAGTTGCAAGAGCGTCTGCGCCGGCATGACCGCCTTGGCGGTGCCTTCGAGTTTCACCGCCGGGCAGTGGATGCGGATGCCGATTTCCATGTCGGTGGCGACGATTTCCACCTGCGTGTCCGACACTTTTTCGAACAGCGCATTTTTCAGAATATCCTTGGTGACGCGAGGGTTGATCACCGGCACCACCCGCTGCAACGCCTTCACCAGGGTCGCTCGTTCAAACACCCACTTCATGGCAGATCCTTCGCAGAATTTCGGCCCGTTCGAAATCTTATTGTTGGCCGGTTGGCCAGTCTGAAAATTGTACCCCGAGCGGCCATTTTTTCCGCTGCCCGGGGGCGGGTTTTCGCAGGCAATTTGCGCCGCGGATGAGCCGAAGAAATGGGAGCGGGGAACAGGTCACAGGGGCTGGCAGGATTGGGTTCATGCCTAAGCCCCACCCACATCTTTTCCGCCGTCCGATTCTTGGCCCCGATAGGGGCCGCGTGTCTGTAGCCGGGGGTGAAACCCCCGGAACGGCGTGT
>JBOHNC010000283.1:0-37166 GCA_050730415.1 Planctomycetota bacterium | reverse complement strand
GCGCCCATGTTGGTGACGGTGGAGCGCGCGGGGACGTTCAGGCCGGCGACGCCGGGGCCGTAGTATTCCATGATGCGGTTGACGCCGCCTTTGACGGTGAGGCGGCGGAGGACTTCGAGGATGATGTCCTTGGCCGAGACCCACGGTTGCAGATGGCCGGTGAGCTTGATGCCGACGATTTCCGGGCAGGTCAGGTAGAACGGTCCGCCGCCCATGGCGACGGCGATGTCGAGGCCGCCGGCGCCGATGGCCACCTGGCCGGCGCCGCCGCAGGTGGGGGTGTGGCTGTCGGAGCCGAGCAGGGTGGTGCCGGGGACGCTGAAGCGTTCGAGGTGAACCTGGTGGCAGATGCCGTTGCCGGGCTTGGAGAAGTGCACGCCGATTTTCTTCGCGACGGTCTGGAGGTAGATGTGGTCGTCGGCGTTTTTGAAGTCCGACTGGAGCATGTTGTGATCGACGTAGGAGACCGATTTCTGGGTCTTCACGCGCGGGATGCCGATGGCTTCGAACTGCAGGTAGGCCATGGTGCCGGTGGCGTCCTGGGTAAGGGTCTGGTCGATGCGGATGGCGATCGGCGTGCCTTTTTCCAGTTTGCCTTCAAGCAGGTGGGCGCCGAGAATTTTGTAGGCCAACGTTTGCGGCCCGGCGCCGTTGGTTTTCGAGGATGCGCACATGATTGGGTTCTCCGCGAGGGTGAGGCTCAGGTTTTGGTTTTCGGCCAAAGCGGCCGAGTCTTCATTTTACAGCCGTTTCCTGTTTTGGGTTTGGGTAGCGGCGCCGGTGGAACGGCCAGGCAGGCAGCACCGCAGGCTACAGCGCGCCGCGCACCGGCAGGCGCGGATGGCGGCCGCCGGAGAGGTCGATGACGACGCCAAGCGTCTGTTCGGGATGTTCGACCACGAGATCGAAGGCGGCGGGGGCCTCGTCCAGCGCGAAACAGTGTGAGATAATCGGGGCGATTTTCAGCTTGCCGCGGGCCAGCATCCGGACGATTGCTTCCATGTTGCGATTTTCGGTCCAGGGCACGTAGCCGACCGGGTAGTCCTGGCCGTCGACTTCATATTGGGCATCGCGGCGCCCGGGCCCACCGGCGCGGACGTATTTGATTTCGAGTTCCTTGCGATCGGCGCCGGCCATTTTCAGGATGGAAGCCGCGCCGCCGCCGGTGAGGCTGATCCGGCCGCGGTCGCGCAGCAGGGTGGGGATTTCCTCTTCGACCGCCTGGCCGCCCGAGGTCGAAAGCACCACCGCGTCGGCGCCGCGTCCGCGGGTGCGTTCACGGACGAGTTTGGCGAGGTCGGTCGTGCCGGCCACCAGCGCAGTTCCCTGCAAAAGCGACTGCGCGACCGCCACGCGGGCGGGCAGCAGGTCGACCGCGATGACTTCGCCGCCCATGGCTTCGATGAGCTGCGCCGCAATCAGCCCGACCGGGCCGAGACCGTAGAGCACCACCACGTCGCCGAGCGCGATTTGAATCTGGCGCAGGCCGTGCAGCGCGATCGCGCCGATGCCGACCGCGGAGGCTTCCATCAGCGCGACATTCGGCGGCAGCGGCACGACGAGGTTGCGGCCGACGGCGAGTTCCTCCCCGTGGTAGACGTAGGGCGAACCGTAGAGCGCGACGCGCATGCCGGGTCGAAATTCGGGCGCTTCGGCGCCGGCGGCGATGACTTCGCCGGAGCCGGTGTAGCCGAGGTGATAGTCCTTGGGGTCGTCGACCGGAGAGCGGCGGCGTTCGCGCAGGAAACCGCCCTCGGTGCCGGAGGAAATCCAGCCGAAGGCGACGCGGCAATGGACTTGGCGCGGGCCGCAGACCGGCTGTTCGCGCTGGCCGACGTAGACGCTGCCGTCGGGCCGGTGCATGACCACTTTCATCGCGGAATCCTTGGTGCGGCCAGCGGGTGGGGCACCGGCGCCGACGGGAAGTCACCATATGGGAAGTCACCATGATACACCGAGCGGAGAAAATCGTTCCGGCGCGGCGACAACGGGCGGTGTATCGACTTTCATGGGCGCTCGTGCGAGAATAGAGTGCGCAAAATCAGGAGAACGGGCATGCATGTGGTGATCACCGGCGCCACGGGTTTGATCGGGGGCGCGTTGTCGGCGCAGCTGATCGCGGCCGGGCACCGGGTGTCGGGGTTGACGCGCGGCCCGGCCGATCCGACCCGCGCGCGGCTGCACTGGGATCCGGAACATCGGGCGTTGGATCGCGCCTGTTTCGAAGGCGTCGATGCGGTGGTGCACCTGGCGGGAGAAAACATTGGCGCGGGGCGCTGGAACGCGGCGCGCAAACAGCGGCTGCGCGACAGCCGGCTCCTCGGCACGATGTTGCTCAGCGACACACTGGCGAAAATGCAGCGGGCGCCGAAGGTGCTGGTGAGCGCTTCCGCCGTCGGATTCTACGGCGACCGCGGCGACGACGAACTGACCGAGGCGACCGACGGCGGCGGCGATTTTCTGGCCAAGCTCTGCCAGGAATGGGAACAGGCCGTGGAACCGGCGGTGCAAAAGGGCATCCGCGTGGTCAATCCGCGCCTGGGCGTGGTGCTGGCCAGGCAGGGCGGCGCGCTGCCGCGAATGCTCACGCCGTTTCGCCTGTGCCTCGGCGGGCGGATCGGCTCGGGCCGGCAGTACATGAGCTGGATCACGCTGGAGGACGCAGTCGCGGCGCTTCAGTTTCTGATCGAGACCCAGCCGGTGCAGGGGCCGGTCAACCTGGTGGCGCCGCAGCCGGTGACCAACCGTGAATTCACGCAGACGTTGGGCCGGGTGCTGGGCCGGCCCACGATCTTTCCGCTGCCGGGGTTTATGGTGTCGCTGCTGTTGGGCGAAATGGGCCGGGCGCTGCTGCTCAGCAGCCAGAAAGTCCAGCCGACGGTGCTGCAGGAAGCGGGATTCAACTTCAAACAGCCGGCGCTGGAAGGCGCGCTGCGGAGCGTGCTGCACGCGACGAGTTGATTCGGATGTGCGGAATAGACGGGGGCTGCCGTCCCTGCCGGGACTGGCGAATGCGTTTGTCCATCGATTCCCAGCACGGCGCTCGGCTACGCCTCGCTTCGTGCTGGGCTACATTTCTTGGGACCGTCCCTGCCGGGACGAAATTACACAGCACCGTCCCTGCCGGGACGAAATGACACAGCACCGTCCCTGCCGGGACGAAAAAATGGGAGACGAAACGATGGCCGCGCCGCCATGGTGTTTGGGCTACACGCCTTTGCTGAGATTCGACAGGACTTCGTGGCCGGTCTTGGTGACCAGCACGTCGTCTTCGATGCGCACACCGCCGACGCCCGGCAGATAGATCCCCGGTTCGACGGTCACGACATTGCCGACCTTGGCTTTCTTGTCCGAGGTGGCGCTCAGCCGCGGCCCTTCATGAATCTCCAGCCCGATGCCATGGCCCAGGCTGTGGATGAAATACTGACCGTAGCCGGCCGCTTCGATCAGGCTGCGCGCGGCGCGATCGACTTCCGACCACGCCACGCCGGGCTTGATCTTCGCGATGGCGGCTTCCTGCGCGCGCAGCACGACATCGTGGATTTTGCGCAGCTCGCCCGACGCCGGCACCGGCGCCAGGAAAAACGTGCGCGTCAGGTCGGAGTGGTAGCCTTCGAGCCGCGCGCCCCAGTCCAGCTTCAGGATTTCGCCGGCGCCCAGTTTGCGTTCGCTGGGGAACGCATGCGGCAGCGCGGCGTTGGGGCCGGAGGCGGCGATGATGTCGAAGGATTGGTCCTCGGCGCGCAGCCGCCGCACCATGATGTAGCGCAATTCGGCCGAGATGTCGCGTTCGGAAAGGCCCGGGCGGATTTCGCGCTTGAGCGTGCGGTAGGCCGACTGCGCCAGTTGGATGGCGTTGCGCAGGCAGACGATTTCCGCCTTGCTTTTGACCTCGCGCTGCAGTTCCACCACACCGCTGAGCCGCTTCAATTTGATTTTCCCGAGGACCTCGGTGAGCGCCAGATACAGCGAGGCCGACAGTTGCGCGGGATCGACATGGAGCTGTTTAATTTTGTGGACGTGCAGCTGTTCGTACAGATTCATCGGGTGGCCCGACGCGCCGGTGACTTTGCGGTTGACGTGGCGCTTCATGTCCACCAGCGCGACTTCGACGCTGGGGCATTCTTCCTTGGCCTGGGTGATGTAGCGGCCGTCGGTGAGCAGGATCACTTTTTCGGCGGTGACCAAGAGGTAGCTGTCGTGGCCGGTGAAGCCCGACAGGTAGCGGATGTTGGGCAGGTGCGCGATCAACACCGCGCCCTTGGGTGCGTCGGCCAGGGCGCTTTTGCGGAAGGCCTTCAGCCGGGCGGCATATTCCGCTGGCTCGATTGTCATGCTGCGTTCCTCCGGAATCGGACCTATAATTTTAGTCTCGTTTAGGCGCTCCGGCGGTCTGAACCGGGGATTTGCGGGGGGAACGAGCCATGGATGCGCGGTTGACGGTGACCGAGGGTGACATCACGCGGCTGGCGGTGGATGCGATCGTCAACGCCGCCAACGAGTCGCTGTTGGGCGGCGGCGGGGTGGATGGCGCGATTCATCGCGCGGCCGGACCGGACCTCCTGGCTGAGTGCCGCACGCTGCACGGCTGCGCAACCGGGCAGGCCAAAATCACCCAAGGGTACCGGCTGAAGGCGAAATATGTGATCCACACCGTGGGGCCCATTTGGCACGGCGGCACGCGCGGCGAACCGGAGTTGCTGGCCGGTTGCTACCGGAACAGTTTGGCGCTGGCGGTACAGCACGGGCTGAAGACGATCGCGTTTCCGGCGATCAGTTGCGGCGTGTACGGCTATCCACTGGAGCAGGCGGCGGCCATCGCGGTCCGGGAAGTGCGGGCGTTTCTGGCCGAACACGCCGAGATCGAACAGGTGCAGTTGGTGTGCTTCGGCGCGGAGGTGACGGACGTGTACCGGAAGAATTTGGCCACCAAGGACACAAAGATCACATAGGTAAGAGATAAGAAGTAGAAGATGCGCCCGATATGGCGCAAGAGTCGGACGGCGCGCGGGACATTAACGCTTGGCGGCGGATTTGGCGAGTTGCGCTTCGAAGAGTTGGGGCGCAGCGGCCAGCGCGTCGGCCAGTTTGCTGGCGTCGCGGCCGCCGGCTTGCGCGAATTCCGGCTTGCCGCCGCCGCCGCCGCCGACCTGTTTGGCCAGTTCCTTGATCAGGTTGCCCGCGTGCGCGCCTTTCGCGACCAGCGCTTTGGGCATCGCGACGACCAGCGCCACTTTGCCGCCATCGGCCGCGCCCAGCACCACCGCGACCTCGCCGTCCAGGCGGCCGATGGCTTCGCTGAGCAGTTTCAGGTCGTCGGCGGAGGCGCCGGCGCGTTCGGCCACCAGCAGTTTTGTGTCGGCGACGGCGGCGGCCTGTGCCAGCAGTTCTTTGGCGCTGGCCTGCGCCAACGTGGCTTTGAGCCGTTCGACTTCCTTGAACAGCGCCAGCTTTTCGGCGTCCATGCCCTGGACCCGTTCGGGCAGTTCAACCGGTTTGCAGCGGAAGCGATCGACCAGCGCTTTGACGACCGCTTCGTATTCGCGGAAAAGCGCGGTTTCGGAGGCGCCGGCGACCGCTTCGATGCGGCGCAGGCCTTGGCCGGCGGCCTCTTCGAAAACGATTTTGATTCCGCCGATCCGCCCGGTGCTGGGCACGTGGCAGCCGCCGCACAGTTCGCGCGACGGCCCGGCGGTGATGACCCGGACGCGGTCGCCATATTTTTCGCCGAACAGCGCCATCGCGCCGGCGGCGCGGGCTTCGGCGATTGGCATTTCCTGGGCGCTGACCGGGAAGTCCTGGCGGACGAGGTCGCCGATGGCGTTTTCAATCCGCGCGAGGTCTTCAGGCGCGATCGCGTGCGGGCAGGAAAAATCGAAGCGCAGTCGGTCGGGGTAGACGGCCGAGCCTTTCTGTTCGACCTGCGTGCCGACGACCTGGCGCAGCGCGTGCTGCAACAAATGGGTGGCGGTGTGGTGGATTTCAATCTGGCGGCGGCGGTCGAGGTCGATCTTCGCGGCGACTTTGGCGCCGGGTTTCAATTCGCCGGATTCGATCTGAACGGTGTGCAGGATCAGCGGGTCGTCTTTGACCGTGTCGAGCACCTTCGCATTGCCGCCGGCCCAAGTCAGCGTGCCGGTGTCGCCGACCTGCCCGCCCATTTCGGGGTAGAACGGCGTGGCCGAGAGGACGACGGTGACGGTGTCGCCTTTTTTGGCGACGGGCAAGGCTTGCGCCGTTTGAGCCGGGTCGCTCGTCGGGGCCGGCGCGTCCTTTTTGCCGGTTTTGGCGGCGGGCGCGGTTTTGGGGCGGCTGGCGATCAGCAGCACGTCGCAGCCGTCCAGGTCGAACTGGGTGTAGCCGCGGAAGTCGCCGCCGAGCGGTTTGCGGTCGGCGAGTTGGCGCTTGAGGTCGGGGATGGGGCCGGAGCCGAAGATGTCTTTGGGCCGTTCGACGTTGGCGGCGGCGGCCGCGTCGCGCGCGGCTTCGAAACCCTTCACATCGACGGTGATGCCGGCCTCGGCCAGGGCGGTTTCGATCGTTTCGATGTCGAGGCCGTAGGTTTCGTACAGGTTGAAGGCTTCGGCCCCGGTAAGTTCTTTCCGGCCGTTTTCTTTGACCTTGGCGGCAGCTTTCTCCAGGTGCGTTTTGCCGACGTTCAGCGTGTGCATGTAGCTTTGTTCTTCGGCCTGAACCGTGTCATGCACCAGCTTCTCGCGCGTGGGCAGGTCGGTGTACGGGTCCTTGTAGAGTTCGACGACTTTGCCGACGAGGTCGCACAAAAACGGCTCGGTCACGCCGAGTTTGCGGCCGTCGCGGGCGGCTTGGCGCAGGATGCGTCGCAGCACGTAGCCGCGGCCGTCGCGCGCGGGCATGGCGCCGTCGGCGATGGCGAAGGTCAGCGCGCGGACGTGGTCGGCGATGCGCTTGATGGACGAATCGGTCGGGAGCGTTCCGCGGCCGTAGGTCACGTGGCAGCGCTCAGCGGCGGCGGTCACCAACTGAATCAGCAAGTCGGTTTCGAAGTTGGTCGGCACGCCTTGCAAGGCGGCGGCGGTGCGGTCGAGACCCATGCCGGTGTCGATGTTGGCGGCGGGGAGGGGATTGAGCACGCCCTGGCCGGGAATCGGGCCGGTGCGTTCGAACTGGGTGAAAACCAGGTTCCAGATTTCGACGCAGTCTTCGAAGGCCGGCTTGGCGGGGTCGATCTGGTAGAAAATTTCCGAGCACGGCCCGCAGGGGCCGTTGGGGCCCTGGCTGGGCGCGTCGGCGGGCCAGAAGTTGTCGTGGTCGCCGAGTTTCTTGATGCGGTCGGCGGGGACTTTGATCTCGTCGCGCCAGATCGCAAAGGCTTCCGCGTCCTTTTCATGCACGCTGACGTAGATGCGCTTCGGATCGAGCTGCAATTCCTGGGTGATGAACTCCCAGGCCCAGGCGATGGCTTCCTTTTTGAAGTAGTCGCCGAAGGAAAAATTGCCGAGCATCTCGAAGAAGGTGTGATGGCTGGGCGTCTTGCCGACATTTTCAATGTCGCCGGTGCGGAAGCATTTCTGGCAGGTGGTCGCGCGCTGGTGGGGGTGGTCGAGTTTGCGGCGGCCGAGAAAGTTTTCCTTGAACTGGTTCATGCCCGCGGGCGTGAACAGCACCGAGGCGTCGCCGGCGGGGACGAGCGAATCGGAGGCTACGATTTTGTGGCCGCGTTTTTCAAAAAACGCCAGGTAACGCCGGCGCAGGTCAGCGGTGGAAATGGACATGGGGAACCTCGCAAACGCTTCGTCGTTTTGGTCATCGTCGGCTGCGCTCAGGGCGGCGCCGGCCGGAATGTGGAATCTTACCACGGGAACGCCGGGATGAGGCACACCCGCGGACGCAGGATGGCAGAAACGAAGGGGGGTCAAAGGGGGCGAAGGAAATGCAAGCCGCCGTCCCGCGCCATGCCGGCCCGGGGGGTTTTTGCCGTTCCTTCATCCTTCAGGCTTCAGCCTTGATCCTACGGCGTGGCTTTGGTCAGGTAGCTGTTCCAATCGCTGCGGTAGATGTAGATCGTCTTGTTCATGAATTCGGGATTGCCATTGCGCAGAAATTCGAAGTTGATCTGGACGGCGATCGGCAGCGTCATGTAGCTCATGCCCTTGCGGTGGTCGACGGCTTTGTTGGCGCCGCTCAGGTCCACGGTGTACTGTGCGCCGTATTGGTAGCCGGTCAGATCGGAGACCACGCGACCGGGGACGTTCCAGTCGTTCTGCAGGCCGGTCATCGCGTCGTAGGCCTTGTCGGGCCAGCAGGGCGCGTACTGGAACTGCGGATCGATCCCCTTGCCGCCCGGGCCTTTTTTGGTCCAGACGTAGGAGAAGGTCACCATCTTGACGCTCTTGGCCAGAATCTCGCCGTAATCCGGCGTGCCGGCCGTCTGCGGGGTGCCTTCCTGCGGGCCGAAGGTCTCGGGCGTGACGGCGGTTTCATTCAGGTACGGGTTGAAGAACGGCTGGGCAGTCACCACCGGATCGGGCGTGCCGTCGGTGTGCGTGGCGGTCGGGTCGGTGATCGCCGCGGAATACTCGTCGTAGCTGAGCTGATGGTCGTCGCGCCGCCAGCACATCAGGTAGCCGTTGTCGTCGGTGAATTCGCCCAGCGGGTCGCTGGGCCAATCGTCGCCGTCGTCGTCGATGTTGTTGTTGAGCTTGTCGTCGTCTTCGGCGCGGTTGTGGTAGTAGATGACCTTGTCGATGCGCGCGGGGTTGGTCGAGGTGTAAAAGCCCAACTGGTGGTGCAGGAAGCGGATTTGAAAGATGCCGTCGTCGATCGATTTGAACCCGCTGCCCTTGGGGTCCCCCACATCGCGGTTGTTGGGCAGGTAGCAGGCCTTGGCGACGATGCCGGACAGTTCGATTTCGATTTTGTCCACCGCGTTGCGGTAGGCTTCGAGATTGTGAATGGAGCCGCGGATGTCGACATACGAGTCGATCGCGACCTTGTAGATCTGGAAGATCACCAGCGCAATCACCATGGTCAGCGCGACGGCGATGATCAGTTCCAAGATCGAAAAACCGCGGCGTCCCGGGCGCCGCCGGCAGGCTGGTGTCCTCATGCGTTAATCCTTATTCGTGTCGGGGTTGTAGATCGTGAAATCGAACACCCGGTAGCGTGCCAGAGAAAGCTGGTTGTTCAGGAAAATCTGGTCCTGCGTGGGCTGGTCGAGCATGCTCAGGTGCCACGCCAGGGTGCACTTGAGTTTCTTCCAGTAGTGGCGCATGCCGTCCGGATCGAAGGTCAGGTCGTTGCTGGGGTAGGCGGGGCCGAAGCGGAAGCCGCCGCCCAAGAGCGTGTAATGCCCGGCAGGCCCGGCCGGCACCGCTGCCGGTCCAACCGGCGTGTCGCTGTCGATCACGCCGTCCCCATTGACATCCTGGTTGATGTCGGCTTCGGTGATCAGCCGCACGTTTTGTTCACCCAGGTACTTGGTGGGGTCCTCGTTGCCGCTGGCGTCCAGGCCCCAGGACGAGTCGGAAGGCTCGTAGCCGTCCCAGTCGGTGAACTGGTTGCGCCACTTGTCGAAAACCGGGCTCTTGGCCTGCCCTTCGTCGACAAATTTGAACTGCTCGACCCGGAAAATGAACCCGGCGTAGGTGGAAATGTTGTCGTACTGGTACTGGGGGTCGGCGGCATCGACCAGGGCGTCATATTTGGCCTTGCTGGCCGGCCAGTTGTCGGTGGCGGGCGGGGAGATCAGGCCCCAGTTGTTGGTGTCGAAGGTGTCGTGGCCGCCGGCATCGACCTGGGTGAGCGCCGCCATCTGCTGCTTGCTTTTCAAGTCCCCGAACAGAATCGCCTGAATGACCTGCTCGCGCGCCATTTCAGCCAGCCGCGCATTGTGGACGAACATCGCCATCACCGCCGCCAGACCGGTGGCCAGAATGCCCAGGGAGATCACGATTTCAAGGATCGTGAAGCCGAAACGCCGCCGCGGCTGGCCTGCGGCAGGATGGGATCGTTCGGTCGCTGTCATGGCTGGTACTCTTCTCGGGGTTTCCGCGCCTGCGGTCACCCGGCCCTTGAAAAGCGCTCGCTCCCGCGCGCCCCTAGTCGCCGTTGATCACCGGCAGACAGGTGTGCGGGTAGACGTAAATGTACTTGCGCTCATCCATGTTGTCGTCGTAGAGCGCCACGAAATTGGACAGTTGGATGGAGTTGGTCGGCGCTCCCGGCGCGCCGGTCCGGTCGGACGGAATCACCGGTTCGGGCGTCACCGGGGCGACGCTGTCGCAGGTGCCGTCCGGTTCGAAAATAATGCAGCGCAGGTTCTGCGGTGCAGGCGGTTTGGCCGGGTCGGTCAGGCACTGCACCACCTGCGCGTCGGGGATGTAGTCGAATTCCACCGGCTGGATCATTTCACGATCCAGCAGCGGCGGGTCCACCAGGTCGAGGGCATAGCTGAGCGTCGCCGTCGGCGGGCTTTGCAGCAGCGTCTTGCCGGATTCGGGCGACTCGTCTTTCAGCATCTCCATCGGCAGGACGGTTACCTTGTCCCACGCGCCGGGGATGTTGGGGTTCGCAGGGGTGCCGTATTGCTTGCTGCCGTAGTCGTAAAACACCACGTACGTCGGCACACCGTGGCTCACCGCGTACTGGCGGGCGATATTCATCGCGCTTTCAACGGTATTGGCGCTTTCTTCCAGCGGCGGGGTGCTCAAACCGCCCAGCGCGAACATGCCCATCGACAGAATAATCAGGATGATGGTGATGACCACCAGCAGCTCAATGAGTGTAAATGCTTTCTTGCGAGCAGTTTGCATCGTTTTTCCTCGCCCGATCCGGGCCCCGGCCGTGAATCCTGCGGTTTTTCTCCCTGCTGGGTAGCCCTCAGACGGGGGAATCGGACAGCAAAACTACGGTTCTGACTGGGATTATTCACGGTTTTGAGCTGCGGTCGCGCCCCTTTACGTGGATTTTCCGGCTGGCGTTGGCCAGCCCTGGACTCAGACCGAGCAGTTCCGCGACCCGAACCTCGTGTACGTCCGAACCAAAAGGTCGCGTCGAGCGGGCAGGTTTGTACCGAAAATAGAGGTAAACAATTCCAGGTCAGGTGGAGCCGGTCAGGCGGCGCATCAGCGTATACCCGTCGGGCACATGCCGGTTTTGGTTGCGCGCCTCCGGTTCGTTGTACCCCATCGCTCCGGTGTAGTTGATGCCCTTGCCGCCCATGGCATACGGCACCGGGTCTTTGCTGTGCACCCGCGTGGCGCAGAAGGTGGGGTGGTCGGGTGCGACCAGGATGCGATGGTCGCCGTGCGCCTGCAGCCAGCTCATCACCGGGCAGAGAATCTTTTCGTCGATATCTTCAAGGGCTTTGATCTTTGCCGCCACGTTGCCTTCATGGCTGCTTTCGTCGGTGGCTTCGACATGCACCACCACCAGATCGTGGTCCTTGAGCGCCGCGCAGGCGTACTGGCCTTTGCCGGCGTAGTTGGTGTCGGTGTAGCCGGTGATGCCCGGCACGGCGATCAGATCCATGCCGGCGTAGAGGCCGATCGAGCGCAACAGATCGACGGCCGAGATCATGGCGCCCTTGAGCCCATACAGCGACTGGAAACTCGGCAGCGCCGGCCGCGGGCCGTAGCCCCACAGCCAAATCTGCGTCGGCGGATGGCGCCCGGCGGCCAGGCGCGCGCGCGTCACCGGATGGCGCGCGATCAGGTTGATCGATTCGGTCATCAGCAGGTTCAACAGGTCCGCTCCGGCCGCGCCGGCCGCGGAGGCCGGTTTGGGCTTGAGCCCCGCCACCGGACGGCCGACGATTTCATGTGGCGGCTCGCAAACGCAGTCGAGCGTCACGCCCTTCAGAATCACCAGGTGACGGTAGCTGACACCGGCGACGAACCGCACCGACGGCGTGCCGAGGTTTTCCTGCAAGGTCTTGACGATTTCGTGCGCGTCGGCGGTCGGGATGTGATCGGCGGAAAAGCTCTGCATGTTGCCGTTTTCGACGCTGACGAGGTTGCAGCGCACGGCGATTTCATCGGGCTGAAGATCGACCCCGAGGCTGGCGGCTTCCAGCGGCGCGCGGCCGGTGTGATTGCGCGCGGGGTCGTAGCCGAGCAGCCCCATGCAGGCGACGTCGCTGCCGGGAAACATATGAGCCGGCGCGAAGTTCGCCAGGCCCAGTTCGCCGTGGCGTGCGATGGCGTCGAAGTGCGGCAGGAAGGCCGATTCCAGCGGCGTGCGGCCGTCCAGTTCGGGCATCGCCTGGTCGGCGGCGCCGTCGGGGATCAGCACGAAGTATTTCATCGCGCCTCCTCGTCGGCATCCTCGACGCGCAAAATATGCGAGCGTTCCAGGACGAAGGGCAGCGAGTCGATGACCTTGATCGCGCGGCGGACGTTTTTCTCTTTCGCGCGGTGCGTCAGGATGATGATCGGCACGCCGGGGCTGTCTTCGGCGTGGGTTTTCTGGATCACGGATTTGATCGAAATCTTGTGTTGGCCGAGCACCGTCGCGATGCAGCCGAAGACACCCCACATGTCGCGCACCCGCAGTGAAATGAAATACTGCGTTTCGACTTCCTGGATCGCCAGGTAGCGGTGTTCGGCGGCGGCGGTGCGGAAATACTGGAGGTTCTGGAAGGTGCGCTTGGCCGAGCCACGCGCCGCGTCGACGATGTCGGCCACCACCGCCGACCCGGTCGGCAACTGCCCGGCGCCGCGGCCGTAGAACATCTGTTCGCCGACGGCGTCGGCGCGCAGAAACACGCTGTTGAACACGTCCATGACTGAACTGAGCGGATGTTCCTGGCGCAGCAGCGTCGGGTGGACGCGCAGATCCATGCCGGCGCCGACGTCCTGCGCCAGTGCGATCAGCTTGATTTCGTAGCCCAGCTCGCGCGCGAAATGGATGTCCGAAAGCCGCAAATCCTGGATGCCTTCGACGTGGATTTTTTCGAAGTCAATCGCGGTGTGAAAAGCCAGGCTGGCCAGGATGGCCAGTTTGTGCGCGCTGTCGAGCCCGCTCACGTCCAGCGTCGGGTCGGTCTCGGCGTAGCCCAGCCGCACCGCTTCGCCGATGACTTTTTCGTAGGTGAGGCCCTCGCGCACCATCCGGGTCAGGATGTAGTTGCAGGTGCCGTTGACGATGCCCATGAGCTGGAAAATACGGTTGCCGATCAGGTCGTCGCGCAGGATGCTGATGATCGGAATGCCGCCGGCGACCGCGGCTTCGAAGCCGATCGAGGTTTCATGCTGCAGGGCGAGCTGACACAGCGCCGGGCCGTGCAGCGCGAAGAGCATTTTGTTGGCCGAGACGACCGCTTTGCCCTGTTCGATGGCGCGGGTCAAAAACGTGCGCGCCGGTTCGATGCCGCCGATGCATTCGACGACGATGTCGAGGCTGCGGTCGTTCAGCAGGCCGTCCACGTCGGCGGTGAGCATGCCGGCGGGGAGGTTGAGGCCGTGGGTTTTCGACGGCGTGCGAGTGGCGATGCGGGTGAGCTGGATGTCGATGCCGGTCTTGTCGCGCAGGCTGGGCTTGGATTCCAACAGCAGCCGAGCCACGCCGCTGCCGACGGTGCCCAGGCCGATCAGGCCGACCTTGATTGTTTTGGGGACGGTTTTGGGAGTGCCCACGCGTGCCTGCTTCCGATGATTGTTTCGAGGATGCAAACCGAAAATCGTACCCGTGCCCGGCATCCTCGCCACTGCCGGTAGCGTGGTATACTGGCAGGCCGCTGAAAAAGGACTCGCCACGCGGAGTCGGCGCTCGCAAAACGTCGCTCGCCCCCTTTTTTCGGCAGTCTGCTGGTGGAGCGTCAAGTTTTCGTTGGGTGAAGGTCTTTCGCCTGTCTTTGAGTCCCGCCTGCGGGACGCCAGAGTTATAGCCCAGCACTTCAGTGCTGGGACGGGAGCCGTGGAAATGGCCCACGAGTCCCGGAGGGACGGCAGAACGGAACGGGGCGCCACCGCCCGAATATAATTTTGAAGCGCCGTGGGTGGAAAATTCCGAGGGAACCGTCGCCGATGTTCGTGCCGCTCGATGTTCATGCCGCTTCCACGCCCGCGCCCGGATCAAACCCGGCGCCGGTCGATTCGGCCTCGGCGCGGCCGGTCTTTCCGCCCTGGCTGCGCAAGCGCTGGCCGGCGCAATACGACCCCGGCGTGCGCGACATTCTGCGCACCGAACGGCTGAACACCGTGTGTCATTCGGCCCAGTGCCCGAACCTCGGCGAATGCTGGCACGCCGGCACCGCGACCTTCATGATCCTCGGCAACACCTGCACCCGTTCGTGCAGCTACTGCGATATTCAGATCGGCCGCGCCGAGCCGGTCGAAAACGACGAACCGGAACGGGTCGCGCGCGCGGTGCGCGAAATGAACCTGCAATACGTAGTGCTCACCTCGGTCGCGCGCGACGATTTGAAAGACGGCGGCGCGGGACATTGGGCGGCGGTGGTGGCGGCGATCCGCGCGGCCTGCACGGCCAAGATTGAAGTGCTCACGACCGATTTTTCCGGCCACCGGGAATTGCTCGAAACCGTGCTGAAAACCCGGCCGGAGGTGTTCAATCACAACATCGAAGCGGCGCCGGAGATTTTCAAAAAAGTCCGCCGGCAGTTCAACTATTCGAAGAGCCTGCGTGTGCTGGCGACGGCCAAGGAAATCGCCGCCGAACTGGGCTTCCGGCTGGTGACCAAGTCGGGCTTCATGGTGGGCATGGGCGAATCGGAAGCCGACGTGCGTGGCGTGATCGACGATTTGCGCGCGCATGGCGTCGATCTGCTGACCGTCGGGCAGTATTTGCAGCCGCGGCGCGACAACGGCCTGCCGGTGGCGCGGTATGTCACGCCGGAAGAATTCGCCGGCTACGAAGCCTACGCGCGGGAAAAGGGTTTTGCGGCGGCGGCCTGTGGGCCGTTCGTGCGCAGTTCCTACCGCGCCGACGAACTCTACGCGCAGGCCAGTGCGGCCGGCGCCGACGCCATCAGCGGAGCGGCGTCGGCTTGAGCGCCAATACCACAGCGCTACAATCCTTCACTGCGCCGGATTCCCTGCCCCCGATCGGGGGCACTCGTTCAATTAGCCGTGGGTGACCGGAGGGAACCCACGGAAAGCGGTGGATCCAAAACCCTCCCGACCCTGAAGGGGTCTAACGCGCGGCCGGAACTCCAAGAATTTAAAGCTGCCTTGGGGTGGTAGTTATTTTCTAACGGACCCGAAGGGTGAAGGTTTCGCGGGGAACGGGGGCTGCAAGATGCCTGCTTGTCCAAGCTGCGGCGCACGGTCCGATTCGAGCGCCAACTACTGTAGCCGCTGCGGCGCGGCGCTGGATCATGCGCATCACGGATGGGAAGACGAAAGGCAGGATCGCTATGACCCGCCGGCGCCGCGTCGGCGCTCCAGTTCCGCCACGGTCGTGGTTATTATGGCGTTAGTGGTGGCGGTGTTCCTGGCGATCTGCGTGGGCGGCGTGGCGATCTTCATGTTCGCCGCCGGCACAGCGCCCCCGACATTGCGGGTGATGCCGGCGCGTTCGTCGACGGTGGGGTATCCGCCACCCATGCTCCCGCCGCCGCCGTCGCCTAATTTCGGCGCCGTCCCGGGCAACCCGAATGGCTTGAATCAACCCAGTGTGGTCGTCACGCCCAGCGGCACGGTGGTCCTGCCGGACGGGACCACCATTCCGATGCAGCCGCCTCCATCCAATCAGCCGACGCCCTACGAACAGTGGCAGCAGCAGCACCCGGCCAGCGGCACGCCGGCGCCGGCGGGATCGCCACCGCCGGCCACGCCGAACGGGACTGCGCCGGTCGATCCCAACGCCAACGGCAACCCCGACCCAACCGGCACGCCGACGCCACCTGCCAAACCCGCCACGCCGCCAACGACCGACGACGATAATGCGGCGCAGCTTGGCACCGGTGTTCCCGACAACGGAACGGCGCCGGGCAACTGAAGGTTTGCGAAGGTCGCCTCTTCATTTTTTCGCCGCGCCGGGCGCGTTGGCGGGGACGGCGCCTTCGCTGCAAGTTTCGAGGGATTCTCATGTCGCGCGCCGATACTGTAATTCTCGTCTGTCCGCATTGCCGTGGAAAAATGAGGCACAAACGATGGCTTTCTTTACTCAGGATGAATGTAATTCTTTGGAGTGACGGATTGGAAGAAGGCCGTAACGAGCCCCGACTTTCGGGATTCGTTCGCTGCCGCCGCTGCGGGGGCTTTTTGTGTGCAACAGACGCAGTGCAGAAACAGGAGCGCGCGAACCGATTCTGGCCGCGGCTGCCCATTACCCGGCCTCTTCGGGTCGTGGACTGTTTCAATGCAATCGATTCGGGAGTGGCGCAAGCGATCGAGGGCGAAATTGAGGTTCGGATGCTTGCCCGCTGGTATGCCAATGATCGAGAACGCGGCAAACGTCGACCGAGTTGCCTGGTTTTTTATGATTTTGGCTGCGCGGAAATGGTGATTGCGGCCGTGCTTACCGGCGTACTCACTTTTTTCCTTTTGGGATCTCATCTGGGCCAATGCATTTTGCTCGGATTTATCTTCGGTATTATCCCGATCGCGGTCTACCTGACTAATTTGCTGGAAAAGGCGGTGTTCAGACATCAACAGCGCCAGATAACGGATGAAATGCGCCGGGCAAATTCCCTTCGTCTTTTTGAAATTTATTCACAAGAAAATGATGAGAATCTATTCGAGAAAGCAGACCTGGCCCGTGAACTTGGGCGGTTCGAAGAAGCGGCCATGCTGTTGGAACGGATTTCAGAGAGGGACATGAATACCGCGACTCGTACGCGCTTCAGGTCGTGGCTCGCGCACCGGGACACGAAAACCCACCCCTTGGCTTGATGAGTACAAGCGCCAACCCGGTAACCGCCTACTTCTTCGCCGCGCCGGGCGCGTTGGCGGGGACGGCGCCTTCCAGCGCGCCGGGCAAATGCAGGTTGCGCCCGGTCTTCTTCTCGAAGGCCGTTTTTAGCTCCTCGGCGGCCGCGCACAGCTCGCTGACCAGCACCTTGCCGCCGTCGGGGCCCAGCGCCGAGGTGAGCACTTCGTAGCCGCCCCACTGATAGGCGTTGCGGTGCGAAATATACCCCAGGTTGTCGGTGGCGATGAACATCACGAAGGTCTTCGGGAACGGCGACTCCCATTTCAGCCGCAGGCCCAGTTCGGCGCTGAGTTCCCCCGGCACGCCGCAGAATAGCAGCGGGCCAATCGCCCAGAGGCTCATGAAGGTCTGCACCTGCCCGTTTTTCAGTCGGCCGTGGCTGCGCCAGTCGGAGGCGAAGTTCTGCGGGAGCGACTTGAAGTCGGCATCGGTCATGGCCGGCAGTTCGACCGGCCGGTAGCTATGGCTGAGCGCGGTGGAGTCCAACTGCACGGCGTCCCAGCGGTGGTACAGCGCCTTCTCGGCCAGCGCCAGGCCCATGCGTTCGCAGCGGGCGAAGCCGGCTTCGGCGCCGAGCGGATGGTTGTCGCCGGCGGCGCCGTTGACGAACAGCGCGGTGCAGCCGAGATTGCGTTCGATTTCGGCCTTGAGCACGCCGGGGTAGTCGGCCGAGACTTCATTGGAGGAATCGCCCACGGTCAGCGGATGCGCGGTGTAGTTGACCAGCACGGCGACGAAGCGCTCTTCGGCGGCGGCCTTGAAAAACAGCACGGCCAGTTCGTCGTCGACAATGCCGTCGCACAGGGGCAGCAGGTTCTTCTGCTTGGGCTGATAGAAGTACTGGCCGCTGGGAAAAAAGGCGCGGCGGTTGAGATTCTCGCGGATGCGCGCGGTGTTGTAGAGCGCCAGGACCGGCTCGGCGGCGGCGGCGGCCTGTTTGGCGGCTTCGACCGCGCCGGCGACGCAGCGGCGGTGGTATTTCACAAGCGCGGCGTGGACTTTGCGCTGGGCGGGGGTGAGGCCCTTGGGCGTGTGGTTGGCGGCGCCGACCCGAGGGGCGGAGTGGGTGTGGGAGCAGGTCAGGAAGATGTTGAGGGCCGGAATGCCGGTGGCTTTGTGGACCGCCTGTTGAACCTCGGCGCAAAAGGCGGCGTCGAGCGCGATGGTGTCGAAGGTCAGCAGCAGGAGCTGGTCGGGGCCGTCGTGCAGAAACAGCGCGGCGCAGTGGAGATCGTCATGCACGCGGGTGGCCATGCGGGGAATGTAGCCGGCCAGCGGGCAGGGCAGGGGAGGATTGATGACAGCCTTGGCGGCGCCACAAAGCAGCATGGGCAGGTCTCCGGCAATACGGGTGGTATAGGAGAAGCGTGTGGAAGGCCAACTATACCATTGGGCCGAAGCCGGGGAAGGGCGCCAGAGCATCTGACGAAACGAACGACCGGAGCCGGTCCAGGGGCAGGAACGGGCATACATCCCGTTAACCAGACGAACTACAGTAACATATGATATTGTTTTTTAGCCAATTCGGGAGTAGCCTCTGCACATGTGGGCGGCCGAGAACCGCACCTGAGCAGTTAGCTTCGTTTTGTAAACCGGTTTCGCGCCTTGTTAGAGGGGCGAATTTCGCCTTGGGAGCCGGGGACATTCGAGAGGAAGAGGGCGGGCGCGGGGGCCCGCCGCTACAGAAACCGAGCAGGGCGGGGCCAATTCAACGGGTGGGCGGAGCAGATCAGGGGATTGGATTTGGGAAAAATCCCGGAAAACGCTTGCAAGTGGTTGAGAAACTGGTAAATATTTTTCTCCTTCGGGATGGATGGACCTTGGCCGGGCGACTGCACGTGGGCGCTCGGACGACGACAGAACCCCGACAAGCGAATGGCGGAACCGGGACCGAGCGGCGAGCCTCGGCCGGTGTTTTCCTATTTAGAGAGGCGGCTTATGCCAACGATTAATCAACTGGTGCGCAAGGGCCGATCGAAGGTCCCCTTCAAGAGCAAGAGTCCGGCGCTGGACAAGAATCCCCAGCGCAAGGGCGTGGTCTTGCAGGCGAAGATCATGACGCCCAAGAAGCCAAACTCGGCGCTGCGGAAAGTCGCGCGCGTGCGGCTGACCAACGGCACCGAAGTGACGGCCTACATTCCGGGCGAGGGCCACAACCTGCAGGAGCACTCGATTGTGCTGGTGCGCGGGGGCCGCGTGAAGGATTTGCCGGGCGTGCGTTATCACATCATCCGCGGGACGTTGGACTGCCTGGGCGTGAACGAACGCAAGCAGTCGCGTTCCAAGTACGGCGTGAAGCGCCCGAAATAACCCGGGTTGGAGTCGCCGGGTTGGAGTCGAAGGGAATCGGACGGCACCGCGGCGTGTCGTTTCAGATAGGGAAGAGAGAGCAAAGCCATGGCACTGGGGAAGGTATCGTCCAAGCAGAAGCGCAAGGACCAGATGGACGAAAAGGTGATGGAGCCGGCCTTGCCGGTGAATCCCAAGGTGACGGGCAAGGGCCTGAAGCCCGACACGCGCTACGAGAGCATGCTGCTGGCGAAGTTCATCAACTCGTTGATGTGGGACGGCAAGAAGACGACCTCCGAGCGGGTCGTGTACGAGTGCATGGACCAACTGGGCAAGAAGACGGGCAAGGACCCGATGGAAATTTTCAACATGGCCATCGAGATGGTGAAGCCGGAAGTGGAATTGAAGTCGAAGCGCGTGGGCGGCACGACTTACCAGGTGCCGACGCGGGTGACGAAGAAGCGGCAATTGGCGTTGACCTTCCGCTGGATCATCGGCGCGGCGCGTTCGAAGAAGGGCAAGCCGATGGCGGTGCGGTTGGCGTCGGAGATCATCGACGCGTCGCACAAGGAAGGCGTGGCGTACAAGAAGCGGGAAGACACGCACAAGATGGCGGAGGCCAACAAGGCGTTCGCGCACTTCGCGTACTAGCCCGCGGCGGAATTTTGGGGTCCGGGCAGAGGTCGGACCGGCGTTTGATTCGAGGGCTGCTAAAAGGGGAGATTCCAGCCATGCAGCACGCAGCCGCGCCCGACGCGGGCGCAGCCCTGCCTGGCGACTGGGCCACGGGGCCGGGAGGAATCCAGTAGGCGCAAGCTCCAGGCAGCCAATGCACATTCAAATCGGGGGGCTTCGCGCGAGCGGGGGCCCTCTTTTTTTTGAATCGAAGGAAAGTTAGATCCGTCGGCGCATGGCGTGCCGGGGGTGGCGAGGCGAAAGGAAACCGGGTGAGTCTTATGACTGAAACATCGAGCGTAAAATCAGCGGCCAACATTCCCATCGAACGGTACCGGAATATCGGCATCGTCGCCCACATTGACGCGGGCAAGACGACGCTGACGGAACGGATTCTGTTCTATGCGGGGCGGGAGCACAAGATCGGCGAGGTGCACGAAGGCAACACCACCACCGACTACGAGGAAGAGGAGCGCCAGCGCGGCATCACGATCACTTCGGCGGCGGTCTCGGTGACCTGGCCGCGGTTGAGCGACGCCACGCGGCGGGAAATCTTCGAGCGCCACAACATCAACATCATCGACACGCCGGGCCACGTCGATTTCACGGCGGAGGTGGAGCGTTCGTTGCGGGTGCTGGACGGCGCCATCATGGTATTCTGCGGCGTGGCGGGCGTGCAGACGCAATCAGAAACCGTCTGGCGCCAGGCCAACCGCTACCACGTTCCGCGCATCTGTTTCATCAACAAAATGGACCGCAACGGCGCCGATTTCCTGCGCGCCTGCGAGACGATCAAGTCGCGGCTGCACGCGGTGCCGCTGCCGATCCAGATGCCGGTGGGCAAGATGGACGACTTCAACCAGATCGTGGACCTGGTGACCAACGAAATCATCACCTTCGATCCCGCCGACAAGGATGGCAACACGACCGCGCGCGGACCGGTGCCGGCGGAGCTTAAAGAGGAAGTGGACATGATGCGCCACGACCTGTTCGAGAAACTGGGCGAGCACGACGACTGGACGATGGGCAAGTTTCTGGCCGAAGAGTGGCCGAGCACGGCTGAATTGCACGCGGCGATCCGCCGGGTGACATTGACGAGCGTGATGGAAGGTTCCAAGCAGGTGGTGGTCCCGGTGATGTTGGGATCGGCCTTCAAGAACCGCGGCGTGCAACTGCTGCTGGACGGGGTGCTGCGCTATTTGCCCAGCCCGCTCGACATTCCCCCGGCCATCGGCCACATGGCCAAGGGCAAGGAGATGGTGGAGGTTGAATGCCCGACCGATCCAAAGAAGCCACTATCGGCGCTGGCCTTCAAGCTGATCTCCGACAAGCACGGAGACCTGACCTTTGTGCGGGTGTATTCGGGGACGATGCGGGCGGGCGACCGTCTGCTGAATTCGCGCAAGGACAAAAAAGAGCGCATCGGTTCGATCTACAAGATGCACGCCGACCAGCGTGAGGCGATCGAGTCAATTTCGGCCGGCGACATCGCGGCGGTGGTGGGGCTGAAGCACACCTACACCGGCGATACGCTGGTGACCGAAGGCGCGGACGAGGTGGTGCTGGAACAGATGCACTTCCCGGATACCGTGATTTCGATGGCGATCGAGCCCAAGTCGAACGCCGACAAGGAAAAGCTGAGCGTGGCGCTGCAAAAGCTCGCCAAGGAAGACCCGACCTTCACGACCCGTTTCGACGACGAGACGAGCCAGATGATCATCAGCGGGATGGGCGAACTGCACTTGGACATCATTTCGGCCTGGCTGACGCGCAAACACGGCGTGCAGGCGAACATCGGATCGCCGCGGGTGAGCTACCGCGAGACGATCACCGGTCCGGCGAAGGCAACCGGTAGCTTCATCCAGCAGTCGGGCGGTCACGGCCAGTACGGCGTGGCGATGGTGGAAGTCGAGCCGATGGTGGTGTCCGAGGAAGAAGGCGCCAACCACATCCTGTTCGAGGACGGCATCGTGGGCGGTTCGATCCCGCGCGAATACATCAAGTCGGTGGAACACGGCATCCGCAACGCGGCGCTGGAAGGCATTATTGCCGGCTACCCGGTGATCAACGTGAAGGTGACGCTGGTGGACGGCAAATACCACGAGGTGGACTCGTCGGACATCGCCTTCGAGCGCGCCGGACGGCTGGCGTTCCGCGAAGCCTGCCAGAAGGCCGGCCTGATCATCCTGGAACCGATCATGCTGCTGGAAGTGGAAACGCCCGAGGAATTCCTGGGCAACATCATCAAGGACATGAACAGCCGGCGGTCGGAAATCGTGAACACCGTGAACAACGGGTACGCGACGATGCTGACGGCGAAGGTGCCGCTGGCGAAGATGTTCGGCTATTCGACCGACTCGCGCAGCCTGTCGCAGGGCCGGGCGACCTATTCGATGACGCCGAGCGAATACCGGCCGATTCCGCGCGCGAGCTACAAGGAAATCCTGGGCCGCGATATCTAACTTCATGGCTGGCGGGCCAACGACACACGATTGTTCGAAGAATCCATTTCGGCGTTCCAGGCATGGGGCGCCGATTTTTTTTGAGTTTTGCGAATTTTTCCGGCACCGGCGGGACGGGAAGCGGCACGTAGAATTGAAACCGCTCGCCGGTCAATCAAGGAACGCCTGTTATGGCAGTTGATCCAACCCCACCGTCCCCGCTTCCGCCCCAGACACCGAGCCCGTCGCTATCGCCGCCGGCGTCGGCGGGCGATGACAGCGGCCTGCTGCAGGAATACAGCCGTTCCGCGGAGCGGGCCGACCGTGCTTTCGCGTTGCTGGTGGAGCGCCATGGGGGGATGGTTCATCGGACCTGTCAGCGGATTCTCGGGGACGCGGCGGCGGCGGAGGATGCGGCGCAAGCGACTTTTCTGGTGTTGGCCCGACGGGCGCGGCAGGTTTCCGGGGAGATCGGCGGATTTTTACACGGGGTGGCGGTGAAGATCGCCACCCGGGCGCTCAGCGACGACCGCCTGCGGAAGGTGCGCGAACGGCAGGCCGGCGAGTTGCGGAAGTCGGCGCACGCCGCCGGTGCGGCCGGTGGCGATAACGCGGCGGAAGGTGCGCGGGCATGGCAGGAAATTGAGCCGGTGTTGGATGAATCGATCGAGCGGCTGCCGGCGCGCCAGCGGCAGGCGCTGGTGCTGTTTTACCTCGAAGGACGCCCGCAGGCAGATGTGGCCAAGCGGATGGGGCTAGATCGCAGCGCGGTGACCAAGCAGATTCAGCATGCATTGGAGCGGTTGCGGCGGTATCTCAGCCGGCGTGGCTATGGCGCGGAACTGGAATCGCTGCTGGCCGACACGACGAGCGCCAACGCAACCGCCGCTACTGCTGCCACCACCGACGGACCTGCCGCGCGCCGACACGCCGGGGTGGCGCCGTTGGCGGCTGTGATGGGGGGGCGACTGGGTGGTTCGGCGGCCGGGGCCGGATGTCCAAGTTTCCTGTCGCGGGCGTCGCAGGCGCTGGCGCAGGGTGGTTCGAAATCGTTTACCGGGTCGATTGCGGCTGGAAATGCCACGAGTGTGGTGCATCCGGCCGCGCGGCACATGGCTGAAGGAGCATTACGCATGATTCGTATCGCGCAGATCAAGACCGCCTGTGTCACGGCGGCGGCGACGCTGGTCTTGGCGGTCGGGGTGTCGGCGGCGGTGGCCGCCGGCCTGCACGCCGCCGACAGTGGAGGACAGGCGGTGGCGCCGGGCATTCATTCGCGGCCGGTCACGCCGCCCGCACCCGTGGTCCCCAACGAGTTGGACCTGGCGACGGTGGCATTGAACCGGAAGCTCGAAACGCCCATTAACCTGTCCGTGAACAATGTGTCCGATATGAAGGTTTGGCAAACCTTTGCCCGGGAATCAGGCATTAACATCGTTTTGGATCCGACCTACTTCCGAGATATAACGAACGCGCGCATAAAGCTAATGAGCTTTCCCAATGTGAAGGCAAGCCAATTTTTAAGATTAGCATTGCAGACCCTCAGCACCGACGCCGAGGCCAGTCCCGAGCGCGGGGTCGAAGTAATCTATAAGGAGACCCGCCATGGCTTTGCCGCGAAGTGGATTCCGCCGCCGGAAATCGACAACGCCAAGTTTTTCGAGCAATCCCCGACGGAACCGTGGTCGGACGATGACCGCAAGGTCCTCAAGGCGCTCGACGCAGCTCCGGGGGGCGCGGTACACAATATGAAGTTTGGCACTTTTATCAAACAACTTTCCGTAGCAACGCGCGTCTCGATTGCCTTTGAGGGGAACTTGAGCTACTCAAAAATCGACGACCAACTGGTCAGCACCGATCCGAGCGACACCACGCAATGGGAGGCGCTGGCCGACGCCGTGACGGCGGTTCACTTGGCCTGGCGACTGGATCACGGCGACATCGTTTTGACCGATCGGGGTACGCTGACCAAGGCCGCTTGCCTGGCGCGCAATACCACCACCCCGGCCAACGAGGTAGTGCGCAAAAAACTGTTGAAGCTGGCCACGGTGGAATTCGACGCCAATACCCCGCTGGCAGAGGCGTTGAAGTGGATTGCCGCGCAAACCGGCGCGACCATCGTGTACGAAAGTCCCGAATTGGAAAAGAAGCTGGCAAATCAGACGGCGCCTCTCGATGTCACCGATCTGCCGCTGCGGGATGTTTTGGAATTCACGTTGCGCCAAGTGGGGGCGTCTTACCGCATCGAAGACGGCAAGGCGGTGATCTACTCCACGACCATTCCGCCGATGCAGCCAGCACCTCCGACGCAGGCCGTTTCGGCTGCCGGGTATGGCGCGAATGGCGCGGCTGGTGGGCCGTAACAGAAAGCGGCGATCCGGTGAATGTCGCCATGGGGTCGATATTTGCCGGTGTGGCCGCCGACAGCCATTACAAGATCGGGTGACGGTGCCGGGGCGGGCAAAAAATTCCGGGAACTGGGGGCTTGCATCCTGGGCTGAACGCGGTCCAATTACCTCTTCGCTCCGCGGTCGCGGGGCGAGAGAGCGGGGATTGGACCAGTCGGTCGTCGAGGTCTTTGAAGGTCGGGTTGGGCTGCAACGCCTCTGGAAGGGACTGTCACATCATGGGTAAGAAAGAACGGATTCGCATCAAGTTGGAATCGTACGATCATGAGCTGCTCGACCAGAGCTGCCGGGAAATCATCGACACCGCGAAGCGCTCGGGCGCGCGGGTTCACGGCCCGATCCCGCTGCCGACGCTGGTGGAACGCTACACCGTGCTGCGCAGCCCGCACGTCGACAAGAAATCCCGCGAACAGTTTGAAATCCGCGTCCACAAGCGGCTGATCGACGTGAGCGAAGCGACCGCCACGACCAATGAACTTTGGCGCGACATCAAGATTCCGGTCGGCGTGGATATTAAGGTGAAGGCGTAGCAGACCGGTTCACCACCGAGGCACCAAGACACCGAGAAGAAGCAGAGAGATTTTGGGGGAAGACAAGAAAGAGAACGCCGGCGTTGCAGCCGGCGTTTTTTGTTGGGGTTGGGGGCGGCGCGGTGCGCTACTGGTCCCACTCGCTGGAGGTCGCCTTCGGGGTCACCGTCGGTTTTGCGGTCGGTTGGGTAGGGACGCTGGGGGCGCGAGTGGTGGCGTCGACCGCGTCGAGCTTGCGTTCGATCATGGCGATTTGGGCGGCGGAGCTGGTCAGAGGCCCGACAAGCCTCCGCGGGTTGCCCTGTTTCTGCGAAGATTTATTGGGCGGCGGCAGGGTGTTGATTTGCAAATAGGCGGTGGGGTCCTTGGGGGCCTCAAAAAAGACGAATTGCACCGCACCGGGTGCAAGGCGGCCGGGACGCAGCCGGCTGACCCACTCCAATCCCGGATCGGTGTTGACCGAATCGGCGGTGATCGTTTCGCCTGGCGGAGGCGTATACCATCGGTCGCGAAGCCGCCGCCGGCCCCAGCTTTGCGCAGTGGGGAAGTACGGTTCGCGAAAGACCACGGCACCGAGGACCGGCGGAAGCAACAGCGCGGCCAGGGCTTCCATGACCCAGTCCATCCACAGTGCGCCCCCCTTCACACTTTCCTTTGTTTGATTGCCGTTGACCAGCGTGTCGATTTTTGTGTAGTAGCCCTGGGCGGCGACGGCGGCGATGTCGCCTGGCATTTCTCCAGGGTTCAGGACGGTGTGCGGGGTGGGATTGGGGAGTTTTACGTACTGGGCGTGGCTGATTAGCGTGAGGAACACCGCCCAGGCGACGAAGAGCGACAGCGCCGACTGGGCGAGAGAAACGACCAGATGCAGCAGAATGTTTCGGTTGTGACTCAGATGGCAACCGTATCCCACTGATCCGGCGAGGAGAAGGACAAACACCGCGCCGACAAAGAAACGCAGGTTCTCATCGGGGATATTCCACTCGGCGACTACATACAGCGGGCTGGCGACAAGTGCCGTCATGACCGCGATTGTAGGCAGGATCCAAACGCGGCTGGGATCGTACTTCCCGTCGGGGCGGTACCGTTGCAAGAGGGCGCTCGATCGATCGCTGGACACGGTGGATCTCCTGAATGGGCCTTCATCCGCCGGGAGAGCGGGATGGCGCTTTTGGTGTGCAGGTTATTTGTCCCACTCGTCGCCGACGTTGCTATTGCCCGCGGCGGGGGGCGGTTGGCGGCGGGGCGGCGGCGCGCTCGGGGTGGGGGAGCCAGGTGCGGCGGGCTTGCCGGAGGGTGCGTTGTCCCAGCGGGCGGTGTTCGAGCGCGCGGGGCGGGCGGGCGGTTGGGCTGCACCGGGAGATTTTGCGGCCCACGGGGAAACGGGAGCGGCCCGGGCGACCGGCGCGGTGGGTGCGGGGCTCGCCGCAGGTGCGACGGCCGCGCCGGATGCCAAGTTGGCCGCCGCCAGGCCGGCAGTGGCGCGCGCGCCCGGCGCGGCGGTGCGTTGGGCCTTCCAATTCGCGGCGACGGCCTCGGGATCGACTTCAGGGATGGGCGCGGCGGCGGCGGCAGCGGCGGGTGCGGCGGGCTTGGCCTGGTCCCACGTGCCAGCGACCTCGATTTCATCGTCCTTTTTCGCGGCCGCAGCGACGCGCTGCGTGGGGGCGGCGCCCAGCAGGTCGTTGACGCGGCGGCGTTCGGCGGCGGTGAGTTCGATGTGGGCTAAAAAGGGCACGGGCTTGAGGACTTTTTGCTTTTTGACGGTTTTGAGCTGGGTTTTGGTGATGGTCAGGAAGGCGGTTTCCTCGTTGGGATGTTCGGTGAATTCGAAGCCGAGCGAATTGAGGCCGCCGGCCGGGCGCATGTCGTTCATCCAGGAGAAGCTGTCGTCGAGCAGCATTTTGGAGGCGCTGGCGGGCGCGGTCGGAGAAGAATAGGTGCGGCCGAGAGTTCGTTTGGCGCCCCACGATCCAGAACGGGTGAAGTAGGGGTCGGCGGTGTAATTGTGGCTGCGGAAGGGCGGCACGATGAAGATGACGCCCGCTTCCACCAGCCAGATCAGCCAGACAAACGCGCCGGAAATGGTGGTTTGGCCGGAACTGGAACTGCCCATTGCGCCGAAGGTTTTGTAGCCGGAGGCGGCCAGCGCGGTGGCGAGCTTGCCGATTTTCCACGGCAGCACCAGGCAGAAGGGCAGACTGGCGAGATTGGGGTAGGCGCTGCGCACCGATTCCAGAATGCAGGCGGTGAAGACGATCCAGGCGACGTAATAGGAAACGAGGCAGGTCAGCACCGTCGCACCCAGGTGCAGCCACCAGTTGCGGTTGTGGGCCCATTTGCCGAGGACCGAAGTGAGCTTGCCGAGCAGCAGCGCGTAGCCGCCTAGAATGACCACCGTGATGTAGCCAAACAGCGGGGAGTAGTAGGAGGCCAACTGGTAGAGCGTGCCCAGCACGGCGCCGCCGAGGCAGGAGCCGAGAAGGAACAGCGGCAGGCGGGTCATGTCGAAACCGCCGTCGGAGCGATAGACCTGCAGGGTCATGGACGGGTGTCCTTTCGCGGAGTTTCAGAAACAGGCTGGACGGAGGCTCGACGCCGGCCATCTGCTGGGCGCAGCGCGGGTCAAGCCGACCGTCATGGTAGCCGCGGGGAACAGGGGCGGCTTGGTCCAATTTGCAGGTTTTTTGGGGGTTTCCGGGCGAGGGCCCAATGACCCGGGGAAAGGGGGAAAATACGGCACAAATGAGGGTTGAACAGGCCAAAATTCTAGAAAAACGAATGAAAAATGCCCAATTAGGGGGTGGATTCGGATTTTTGTTTCTGTTTGGGGGGTGTCCAGTAGAATGATTTCTTTCGTCGCTGGGCGCCGGCTGAGCAGGTCGAAACGGCAGTTGGGCGCCGGCGCAGGGAGGTCGAATTGGATGGGCCGGACGGCGGCGCGCGGGCAGGCGCGATCGGTGCAGGTCGTGGTCAACGGCCAGCCGGAAACGCTGGCGCCGGGCAGCACCATTGCGAGTCTGCTGGCGGGGATGGACCTGAGCGATCGGCGCTGCGCGGTGGAGGTCAACGAGCAGTTGATCCGGCGCGAGCGGCACGCGCGGCACGAATTGCACGCGGGGGATCGGATCGAAGTGGTGACGCTGGTCGGCGGCGGGTAGGTTGGCCGGCGGTGCAGCGTGGAACGGGCGGTACGGCGAAATTCGGCTGGCAGTGGAATCGAGCGGAAGAGACAGATGGACGCGCGGCCGGTTCCGGGCCGTGACGACGAGACGAAAATTTCGGCAGGTTGGCTGGGAACGGGTGCCCCGATAGGGAGTTGTGCTGTGAAGCAGGGCGAACGAGCGCCAACGGACGGGCTGAAGCTGGGCCGCTACAAGGTCCGCAACCGCCTGTTTTTGGGCACCGGCAAATATGCCACGTTGGAACTGATGCGCGACGCGCTGGCGGCTTCGGGCTGTCATGTGGTGACGGTGGCGGTACGGCGCGTGACCAGCGAGAAAAAAGGCGAACCGCGGCTGCTCGATTTTGTCGACGCGAAAAAATATCTGCTGCTGCCGAACACCGCCGGATGCTATACCGCCAAGGACGCCGTGCGGATGGCGCGGCTGGCGCGGGAGCTGCTCGATATTTCCTGGTGCAAATTGGAGGTCCTGGCCGATCCGGAGACGTTGCTGCCCGATCCGCTGGGGACCTTGGAAGCCTGCCGCGAGCTGGTGAAGGACGATTTCGAGGTGTTGTGCTATACGTCCGACGACCCGGTGATGGCGCAGAAAATCGAACAGGCCGGCGCGACGGCGGTGATGCCAGCGGGCAGCCCGATCGGTTCGGGCCAGGGGATTTTGAACCCGGTGAACATGCGGATCATCTTGGAGCGCGTCAAGGCGCCGGTGATCGTGGATGCGGGCGTCGGCACGGCCAGCGACGTGACGTTGGCGATGGAATTGGGCGCGGAGGGCGTGCTGCTCAACAGCGGCGTGGCGCTGGCGCGGGACCCGGTGAAGATGGCGGCGGCCATGAAGCACGCGCTGGAAGCCGGACGGCTGGCGGCGCAGAGCGGCCGGATACCGAAGAAACTGTACGCCACGGCCTCGTCGCCGTTGGAAGGCATGATTGCTCCGGCAGCGCGACCGCACCGGATCGAAGCGGTCGAGAAGGTCAAGCGGGTTGAACGGGTCGAGAGTGGCGTGGCGGGAGAGTAGAGTAGATTTCGAGAGGTTTGGGAATTCAGAAACCGCGGAAGGCGGTCGGGAGCGCGGAGCGTCGTCGGCGAAGGCCGGGGGACTCCGGCGGCAAGGACGCCGGTGGGCGTCGTCCGATCGGTTTCACGCCTGGGGAGAACAGACGATGTCGACGAAGACCGAAGCGGTCGAGACTTTGCAACGGCGGCCGGATACGGCCTTGTTTCCGATCCTGAAGGTCGGCACCGCGCCGTGCACGGAATTTCTGAAGGTCCTGTTTGACCGCAATCGGTTCGACGGCCAGCCGGATTCCAAGCCATTGCGCGATCAGATCAAGGCGATGTTCGGCGAAGCGCTGACGCCGGACGCGATCGTGACCAAGGTCATCCGCCAAGTGCAGGAAGGCGGCGACAAGGCGCTGTTCGAACTGAGCCGCCAGATCGACAACTACAACCTGACCGCGCGCAACATGCGCGTCAGCGAACGGGACCTCGAACACGCCGACAACCACCTGGCGACCGATCTGAAGATCGCGCTGCAGACGGCCGCGCGCAATATTCGCGGCTTCCAGGAACGGCTGCTGCCCAACGATTTGATGCTCGACGGCACCGGCGGCATGCGCACCGGGCTGAAGTTTATTCCGCTCGACCGCGTCGGCATCTACGTGCCGGGCGGACGCGGCGCGTATCCGTCGAGCGTGCTGATGAACGCGATTCCGGCGATTGTCGCCGGCGTGCGCGAAGTCTGCATCTGCACTCCGCCGGAAGCGGGCGGGTCGATCAACCCGGCGGTTTTGTATGCCTGCCGGCTGGCGGGCGTGCGCGAAGTCTACCGCATCGGCGGGGCGCAGGCGATCGCCGCGATGGCCTACGGCACCAAGACCATCCGCCCGGTGGATATGGTGGTCGGGCCGGGGAATATTTTCGTCCAGTTGGCCAAGCTGAAAGTGTTCGGCCACTGCGCGATCGACCAGGTGGCCGGTCCGAGCGAACTGGTGGTGCTCGCCGACGAATACGCCGACGCCGCGTACATCGCCGCCGATCTGCTGGCGCAGGCCGAACACGATCCGCTGTGCGCGACGCTGCTGGTGACCGATTCGGCGCCGTTGGCCGAAGCGGTCAGTGCGGTGATTCTGCGGCAGCTCGAACTGTTGCCGCGGCGCGAAGTGGTGCGTCAGGCGCTGGTGGCCTACGGCCGCGCGCTGATCACGCGGAACCTCGAAGAAGCCGAGGCGCTGGTGAACCGGATTGCGCCGGAGCACGTCGAAATCCACACCAAGGAGCCGCACAAGTCGCTGCTCAAAATCACCAACGCCGGCGCGGTATTTCTGGGGCAGGCCACGCCCGAAGTGCTGGGCGATTACATCTGCGGTCCGTCGCACACGCTGCCGACTGGCGGCACGGCGCGGTTCACGTCGGGGCTGAGCTGCCTGACCTTCCTGAAGCGGCTGTCGGTGGTGGAAACCAACGACTCCGCGCTGCGGGCGCTCAGCGCCGCCACGATGGTGATGGCGCAAGCCGAAGGCTTGGAAGCCCACCGCCGCGCGATTGAAGTGCGCATTCAGGATATCTGAGCACGGTTCTGTATTCCGCTATATCCTCTTTCCATTCTCCCAATGGCTAAATGTGGTTGAACTATGGAACTTGACCGACCGTGCGTAGGCGTCCGGTCGGTTTTTTTTAGGGTGTCTTACTCGGTGTTGAATCGGCCTGCGACGGGCCGTAAAGCGGGACGTAGTGGGAGACCTCTAGGCACAAGACGCCGAAGGCCGTTGAGACGACCTGCCCGCGGTCGCCAGCCCCGGCAGATGTATCCCACGAACCTTTCGCGTCCCCGGTCTGGCACTGATGGCTGACGAGAAGTTGGCTTCTCACGGAGTTCCACCGTTCCCACAGGGTGCCGCTGCAATTAGACGCCAAGCGCATTCCCATGTAGAAGTAAGTCCAATCGAATTTTTCACCTTTGTCGCCCCACGCCGGCAGACCCTTCTTGTCGACCGCCCATGTGATGGCCGGTCGCAGTTCGTCTGTCGGCCAGCCCATGAGCATCCTCGCCCAGCAACCCGACACCGTTGGCAATGGTGCGGACTGCGTGTCGGCGTTACTATTTTTGTAATGGTGGCCGCCGGTTGGATCCTTGGGGTTGTCCTTGAGTTCCATCTGGTCGAGGAACACGATCGCACCCTGGAAACTTTCCTGCGGGACGGCCAAGCCGGCCAACCGTGCGCATTTGAGGTGCGCGACAAACCAGACCGTAATTTCCGTCTCGCCGGGGGATTTTTTGTCCCCACCCCAGCCGGTCAAATCTACGCCTTTTCCGTGCTGGAGGACGTGTGCCGAGTACTCGATTGCCTTCTGCGCAGCCTCCTTGACGGTGGGTGCGTGGCTCATGCCGAAGCATTCGGCCAGGGCCATCCCGCAGATGGCATGTGTGGTTTCAGCGTCCATGCCGGCTTCTTTGCCGTTCGCGCCGGGCATGATGCCGCCCTCGGTGTTCTGCTGCTTGATGATCCACTCCAACGCGCGCTTGACGTTGTCCTTGTATTCCCCGCGCCGGTCGGTAATGCCTGCACTCAGGAACGCAAGCACCGCCAAGCCGGTGGCGGCGGTGTCGCAGCGGTCGTTTTTGGCAGCGCCGTTTTTCACGCTGTCCCAGTGGCCATCTGGTTCCTGGTGTTGCGCAAGCCACTCGAGGGCCATGGAGAGCGTATCGGGAGGTGGCTGTGGGTCCTGCGCCGCCCGAAGAGGCGCAGCGGATAGGCATGCGGCGCAGGTCAGCATGGCACCAAGGGCCAGTGCGATTGGCGCGGTGCGCGGGTTGGAGCAGATTTGCATGGTGGTTTCCATGTGAAGGCGGGCTGAACTAAGGAGCGGACACCTTCCCCCGCCGATTTAACGGATCAAACCGGCGCCGGGTTCAATCGGATGGGTGGAAAATTAACGGGATGGCGCTGTATCGTGGGGCCTCTCAGCAGGCACCGATTTCGCGGTATGATGATTTTTTGCCCCTGGTTTTTGGGGAGATGCTCGCATGGACAGTAAAGCAGTTGACACGCTGATTGTCGGGTCGGGCGTGATTGGGCAGGCGCTGGCGTTTCGGCTGAAGGCGCTGCGGCCGAACGCTTCCGTGGCGGTGGTCGGCGATCCGATGAATTCGCTGGCGGCTTCGCGCGCGGCGGCGGGGATGCTCGCGCCGTATTGCGAATCTGAAACCGACGACCGTTTTTTTCGGTTCGCGGTGGCGTCGCTTAAACGCTACCCCGACTTCCTGCGCGAACTGAGCGGCGTCGCCGGGCGCACCATCGGCTACAACGCGGCCGGGTCGCTGATGCCCGAATGTCAGATGCAGGAGCGGTTCGAGCCGCAGCTTACGTTTCTGAAAAACGCCGGCGTGCCGTATGAACTTTGGAGTCAGTCCGAAGCGCGCGCGCGGCTGCCGGTGCTGGCGGCGGACATCGGGCGCGTGGCGTGGGTGCCCGAGGCGCTGGTGAACAACCGGCAGCTCCATGATGCTTTGCAGGAAGCCAACCGCCGGCGCGGGGTGACGCAGCATGCCGGGGTGTGCGTGAGCGGGTTCCATCGCAGCGGGCGGCATCTGACTGCGGCCGCGACCGATCACGGCGACTTGCCCGCGAAGCAGATGGTGCTCGCGACCGGGTCGTGGTCGCAGGCGCTGGCGGAGGTGCTCGGGCTGCACCTGCCGATCAAGCCGATCAAGGGGCAGATGTGCCGGGTGCAGGCGCCGGCGGTCGGGCGTGAGGCCGGCGCGGGTGGGATGGGTGGTACGGGTGGGACGGGTGGCGAAGTGTTGCCCTACAACATGCATGGGAAACTCAGCTACATCGCGCCGTGGCCCGATCACGGCGGGTGGGTGGTGGGTTCGACGCAGGAGGACCGCGGCTTCGAACCGGCGATCGAGAACAGCGTGATTGAGGGCCTCGTCGAGCGGGCGGCGTCGATGGTGCCGCTGCTGAAAACGCTGCCGATCGTGGAGCGCTGGACGGGGCTCCGGCCGGCGGCGGAAGATCGGATGCCGGTGATCGGCGCGTCGGGGCGGTACGACAATTTGTATTTCTCGACCGGGCATTTCCGCAATGGGATATTGCTGACGCCGATGTCGGCGGAGTATCTAGCCGGTGTGATGCTGGGGGACGCGGTGAGTTTGATTCCGGAGTTTGCGCCGGCGCGGTATGACTTGTAGGGAACAGGGAACCGGGAATTGTGGTGAGTGGGTGTTTTTCGTTTGGGGCATTTCGAGTATGGTTTCTGCCATTGGCCTCACCTGAGATGCCCTTGGTATGGGTGCAGAAACTGCGGCGGCACATTCCAAACGCAAAGTGTTGCTCACCGGCGGCGGCGGGCGGATCGGCAAATCAATTGTCGAACCGCTGAAGCAGGCGTTCGACCTGCGGCTGTTCGACCGGCAGCCGGTGTTCGGCGATCCGGCAACGTTCATCGGGACATTGCAGGACCGCGGGGCGCTCGAAGGGGCCATGGCCGGGTGCGAAGCGGTGATTCACTTGGCGGCGACCAGCGACGAGGCGCCGTTCGTGGAAGAGCTGGTGCCCAACAACGTGGTGGGGCTGTACAACGCGTTGGAAGCGGCGCTGGCGGCGAAGGTCAAACGGTTCATTTTTGCCAGCAGTTGCCAGGCGGTCTGCGGGCATCCGGTCACGGCGAGTATCACCGGGGAGATGGCGCCGGCGCCGGTGAGTTTGTACGGCGCGACCAAGGCGCTGGGCGAAGCGATGGGCAGTTGGTATCACCGCAAGTACGGAATGGAGTTCGTGGCGTTGCGGATCGGTTGGTTTCAGAACGCCGCGGACGCGGCGAAGAATCTGACGCCGCAGCCGCCGGAGGGCTGGGGCTGGAGGTTGTGCATTACGCCGCGGGACATGATTCAGTTGCTGCGGCGCTCGGTGGAAGCCGAGGGGGTTGGTTTTTGCATTGCCGGCGGCACGTCGAAGGTGCGGCATGAGTGGTTGAATCTGGACAGCGCGCGGAAGGTACTGGGATACGAGCCGCAGGACGATCTGGCGGCACTGTTCGGTGGAAGTCGGTGATGGGCTGGCGCGGGCGGGGCGGGTGGCGCGACGGAAAAATGTTAGCAGATTAACGGCCTGGCGCGCAAATGCACTTGTGCGGGGCGCGTGTCAGAACCGCCGCAGCGGCGGAAATGCACTGACGCAATTTAGCCACGTCGAGCATAACTTATCGGATATAGCTCAGTATGCGTGGTGCATATTTTTGGTGCATTTTGGTTAATGTATTGGGAATACGGGAGATAAATTTTTATTTTTCTGCTCATTGGATGTGGCACCAAGTTTGATGGTTGAGTAGGATAGGAAGCGCCGAACGGGCAGCAACGAAGTGAGTCGCGGACAGGAAGCGCCGCGCGGGAGTTGGTGCCTGGGGCGGTGCGACAGGCGTTCTTTGAGACTCGGATCGATCCTCGGAAGCAAGCACAGTCCGGCGTTCTGCCGGCGTTTTCGGCGCGCGAAAAAAAACTTTTCGCGGAGCGCCGGAAAGGCTCAAGATTTTCGTCTTATCGTTCGATACACAGGCAGCGCCCCGGGCCGACTCGCGTGAAACGAGCCCGCCTGGAGCCGCCGAACGAAGGACGGGCGTCGCCGACCAAACCGGCTGGATGCACCGGGGATTCGACCGAAGGGAAGCCAATTTTGGTAGGGTGTTAACTATTTTTGTCTTTGGAAAGGAGGAACAAGAAAATCCTGTAATTCGTCACCCATGTAAGGGGTCTTAAAGGGTGGAACGGGTTCCGTGGTCTCTCGTCTAAATAGGCTTCCAGGAGACGAACGATGCGGCGTGATCAGGTGCGAGTGCGTAGGGTTCCCGTGGCGGCGTTGGAAGAAATGGGAACGCCCCGTCGGATTCAGCCCAGGGACAGGAGACATTGGCGGCGCAAAGTCGTGTCGCACGTGCATCGAACGCGAATTTGACACTCGTTTTTTTTCGGGAACCGGGTCGAATGTGAGCCGCGTTTCCAGACGGTTGGGGGAAGGTTTAACCAAGGCGTAGGGGGGAGTCGAAAGGAACAGGGAACGATCATGAGCGAACCGTTTTTGATCGCACTGCGCCGTCCGTCGCGTTTGGGACCGCCGTTCCCGTTCGAAAAGCTGACTCGTGAAGACGAGGAAGCCGACGTCAAGGCGCTGCACTGCGCGAAATGCGCGGGCGATTTGACGGAGATCAGCGCCGCCGGGCAGGAACGTTTTTACATTTGCCCGAGCTGCGCGATCGGATTTCAGGTGATTACCGGCATTCGCAAGGAAGCCTGATTCGGGAATGGTCCGCCGGTGGGGCGGGTCGAATCGGGTGCCGAGCCGATTTTGTTCCGGGGGAACGCGGGCGGAAGACCCCCACCTTCCGCCCGCCCCCGGAAAACTGCCCCTGCATCGGACCGGACCGGATCGCAGCGAAAGAGCAGTGAGCCGTTGCCGCGAGGCGACGGGCCCGAAAAACTGAATATCAGCTTGTCCACGCCCGCGTGGCCCGCCGCCAAGAGGTATTTGTCCGACACCGGCGGCCCCCGGGGTGGACTTGTTTTTTAACAGCCGCTCGTCCTGAAACGGAATGGACAAAAGGAGCGCGCGCAAGAGGATAAGGCGCGCGCTTCGCGCGCACTTTTTATGCATGGGACAGCGTCCCATGCCACAATGCGATCTATAGTTCTCTTGCGATCAAACCTTCCCCCACCCAAGGCCATTCCGTTAACCCGGCCTTTTCGGGGTTGTTCAATACGTAATGGATGGCGTGCAGATATTCCTCGCTATCGCGAATGAGATGGTCATAATACTCGACCTGCCAAAAGGGCTTTTTGACAGGCAAGATCTGGCCGATTCTCCGCGCTGAAAACGATTTCCAAGTCCTTACGATGTGGGCAAGTTCAAAACCATGCAGCGGAATCAGAACCACGTGAACGTGATTGGGCATAATGCACCATGCCAGGATCCGGTAACGTTGTTCATGAAAGTGCTGGAGCGACTCGAACATGATTGTGGCAGCTTCCTTGCGGTTGAACCAACACGCTCCGGAACCGCCGTCCAGATAGGATTGCACGCGCTCCGCCAGCAAATGTTCCAGGCGAGCCGTCTCAAACGTGCTTAACGTGGCGGGTGCTCGTTTGTTTTTGCGGAGAAGAATGTCCAATTCCCACCGCCATTTTCGCAATTGGCTGCTTGGCACACTGTCACCCAGGCGGAATGTGACGGCATACGAATGGTCAGTTGCGGTCCAGTGCGGGAGGTATGCACCGTGTTTTTTCCGAACTACATCCATAGCCTACCCTCACAATGGAACGAATAGTGCCACAACGCACAGAACATTTCAATCGCATTTTCAAACTCGGCCTATCGCCTAAACAATGTCCGATGCATTGTGGCACGGGACGCTGTCCCGTGATTCGATGTAGATGTCTCCCGCGCTCTTTCCCGTACGCGCCCAGGTTCACGTCTTCCTCGCATCTTTCTTAAGAGTTAAAGGCGCGCGCTTCGCGCGCACTTTTTATGCATGGGACAGCGTCCCATGCCACAATGCAGATGGCATTTCACGGCGAAAGCATTGTGGCACGGGACGCTGTCCCGTGATTCGATGTAGCTGTCTCCCGCGCTCATGCCCGTACGCACTGGGGTTCACGTTATCCTCGCATCTTTCGTAAGATTTAAAGGCGCGCGCGTCGCGCGCCTTTTCTTGCATGGGACAGCGTCCCATGCCACAATGCGATCTATAGTTCTCTTGCGATCAAACC
>JBOHNC010000282.1:0-5897 GCA_050730415.1 Planctomycetota bacterium | reverse complement strand
CGCCCGCCCCCTCGCCCGGAGATCGGGCCGCGCCGGGCCGCTCCGCTGCTCCTGCCCGGCCCGCCCCATCCGCCCGCCCGCCCGCGCCCCGCGCGCAATCGGCGCCGTCCGGACCCGTCAACGAACGCGACCTGATGGAGGATTTCGCGGGCATCGATGAAATGGGGCGCAATCGGCCGGTTTCGAGCCGGTTGAATCTGCGCGCCGACGATTTGACCGACGAGCAGGGGCTGACCACCGGCCGCGCGCGGGAGGTACCCAAGACCATCCGCAATGTGGCGCTGCCGGGTGGGGTGCGCGGCGCGCTGGAGGAACTCGACGACGTCGGGCGCGATCTGCCGCGGCTGCCGGAACTGCCATCCTTGCCGGGGCCGTCGGAGGCGCTGGCGCTTCGGCGGCAGCCGACCCCCGCCTACGACCTCGAGGAAACCCAGGAGCGTCCGGTGGTTCGTCCGGGGCCGAGCGCGCCGCCCCGGGCGCTCAGCCCGGCCAATCTGCCGAACCTGCCGAATCTGCCCAGCCTGCCGGCCAAAACCGCCGGCGCGGGATTTTTGACCGGAGCGCCCGCGCCAGCCGGCGCCGCCGGGGCTCCCGGAATTCCCCGAGCCACCGATGCCCCCAGAATCCCCAGGGCGACGGGTGCCGTTGGAACGTCCAGAGCGCCCAGCGCGCCCGGCGCGACCGGCGCGACCGGCGCACCCAGGGCGACCAGCGCGACCAGTGTTCCCAGGGCGACTGGAGCGCTCGGGCTTGGCGGGCCTGTCGGGCCTGTCTGGCCTGTCGGACAGGGCGGACAGGTCGGCCAGGGCGGCCAGGGTGGCCAAGGTGGGCAACGTGGCGCGGGCGGAGCGGCTGGAGCCGCCCGTGCGAGCCGTCCACCCGCGCCGCGGGCGGCCGCGCCGGCGGCGCGCGTGCCGCCGCGCATGCCGACCGAAGCGCTGGAAATGCTGCCGGTGGGCGCCCCGCCCAAGGATTCCGGCATCATGCGGACGCAACTGCACGCCAGCGCGGTGCTCAGCGCCGTCGAATATCGCGACGAACTGCGCGGGGCGACGGTGGAGGAACTGCGCCGTCAAGGCCGCGGCGGTGAGCCGCAGAGCTCGTCTTCGCGGCGCAGCCGCCGGGGACGGAAGAAGGTCAATTCGTCGAGCGGCGTGGGGTCGGCGCGAAACCAGGAAGCAAGCACCATGAGCAAAGCATCAACGCGATCCAAGCGGACCTCGTCCCGTGAGCAGCCTTCCGGCCGCGGGAAGGCATCGGGTCGCAGCCAGGCGGGCGCTTCGCGCCGCGTGGAGAAGGAATCGGCGCGCAGCGGTGGCGGCGGCGGTGGTTCGAGCGCTTCCACCCGCGCCAGCCGGCGCAGCCGGGCGGCGCGCAGCGAGGAAGGCGGAAACAAGGCGCTGCTGTTCGGCGGAATCGGCGTCGGCGTGCTGATCCTGGGCGTGATCGTCTTCGCCGTTTTCGGCGGTTTGGGCGGCGGCGACGCCAACCACGGCAAGGCCAAAAATCAGAACGCTGGCGACGACACGCAGTCGGCGGCGTACTGGGAAAGCAAGGCCGAAGAAATCGTGAAAGACGGCGGCGACCGGATGGAAGCCGCCGACGATCTGGCCAAGGCCGCCGATCTGTACGACGCGCAGGGGGACTCGGACAAGGCGCAAATGGCGCGCGCGCACGAGGAAGGGATTCGCCACGACGCCACGCTGGACCTGTACCACCAGCAGAAAAAGTAACTTCGCGGAACCCGTTCCGGCCGAATCAATCCGCGAGCAAGCCTCGCCGCCTGCTAGACTTTCACCCACTTGCGCTGCTTGGCCGAGTCCAGCATCGCGTCGAGCACGCGTTGGGTGACGGTGGCGTCGGCGAAATCGGGCAGCGCGATCGCCTTGTTGCCGGTGGCCCACGCCTTGGCCACGTCGCTGACCTGGTTGATGAAGCTGTGTTCGTAGCCGATGATGTGCCCGGCCGGCCACCACGCCGCGGCGTAGGGATGGGCCTTCGCGTCGGTGCACATTAGCTTGGTGAAGCCCTGCAAGCCGGCCGGCGCGGTGGCGTCGTAGAAATACAGGTGGTTCATGTCCTCGAATTCGAAGTACAGCGAGCCTTTCTCGCCGTTCAATTCGATGCGGTTGCCGTTTTTGCGGCCCTGGGCGAAGCGGGTCGCTTCGAAGGTTCCGATCGCGCCGGATTTGAACTTGGCCATCGCGATCACGGCGTCTTCGACGGTCACCTTCATGGTCTTGGCGCCGGCCTTGGCCGACAGCCCTTCGCCGGTCTGTCCGACGGGGCGTTCGGTGATGAAATTGTGCGTGTGCGCGATGGTTTCGGTGATCGTGTCGCCGGTGATGAAACGCGCCATGTCGATGATGTGGGCGTTCAGATCGCCGTGCGGGCCGGACCCGGCGACCTTGGCGTCGAGCCGCCAGACCAGCGGGAATTCGGGGTCGATGATCCAGTCCTGCAGGTACTGCGCGCGGACGTGGAACAGGCGGCCAATTTTGCCCTGGGCCACCAGCTTCTGCGCGAAGGCCACCGCCGGCACGCGGCGATAATTGAACCAGACCGAATTGAGCACGCCGGCCTTTTGCACGGCGGCGACCATGGTCTTGGCCTGCTTGGTGTTCATTGCCAGCGGTTTTTCGCAGGTGATCGCCTTGCCGGCCTTGGCGGCGGCGATGGCGATTTCGGCGTGCGAATTGTTCGGCGTGCAGATGTCGATGAGGTCGATGTCGTCGCGCTCGATGAGCCGTTTCCAGTCGGTCTCGTAGCTGCGCCAGCCCCAATTTTCGGCCATGGCGCGGACTTTTTCCTCCGTCCGGCCGCAGACCGCCTGCATCACGACATCACAGGGCAGCGCGAAAAATTTGGCTGCCTTCAGCCAGGCGTTCGAATGCGCCTTGCCCATGAAGTTGTAGCCGACCATTCCGACGCGCAGTTGTTTCTTGGTCACGGGAACTCTCCTTGATTCGATCCGGCGAACGGGAAGCCGCGGCCGGAGCCGGGCGACGCGGGGGTGTACAGGAAGCGGGTCGCTGAATATTTTGGAGGAGCCTGATCGGACGGCAAGCGGGGACGGGGAAAATCGAGGCCGAAGATATAGGGAACAGGAACCATGGCGCGGTGCGTGCGGTGGAGTCGGCGGATGGGGTCGATTCTCGATCGGCGTGTCGGCCGCGGTCGCCTTTCCCCTTTCGACTCTCGTTTTCGGCGTTCGTGCGCACTGCGAATTCGAGCGGAAGAGGAGAGTTGAAAGGTGAGAGGCGACGGTTCCGGCCAAACTGAACGCAGCAGGTGGACAGGGGACGGGGCGGTGTCTGGGGTGGGAATCAGGCGCCGCACATGCGGTCGAAAAATGCGGCCAGCTTTGGCGCGGTGGCGGCCCAGAATTCGTGCGGCGTGGCGGCCGGCGCCGCGACGCCCGCCAGTTCCCAGTGCAGCGTCCAGGCCGATTCCAGCCGGGCGCGTTCGAGGCCGCCTTCCGGCAGGGCCGAGGCGTGCCAGCCGCAGGTGAGGCGGATCAGGAACTCCAGCGCGCGCAGGTTCCAGTAGGCCGTGCGCACCCAGGCGCCGTCGGCCGGCGCGATCAGCCGGTGTTCGACGCAGAGGCGCAGGGCGTCGTCGGTGGCGGCGTGGCAGAGCGATTTCAAGCGGCGGCCGTGGATGAGCTGCAGCGCCGACAGCAGAAAATCGACGTCGCAAATGCCGCCGCGCAGGCGCTTGATGTTCAGGCTGCGGGCGCGCCGGGCCTGTTCGGCCTGCCGTTCGCGCATCGCGCGCGCCTCGGCGAAGATCGCCGCCGCATCCGGCCGCGGGCGGTAGATCGCGCGATCGATCGCGTCGATCACCGCGGCGCCGAGCTGTTCGCTGCCGCACAGCACGCGGGCCTGGGTCAGCGAAAGTTTTTCCCAGATCGCGGCGTGGCGCGCGAGGTAGGTTTGCAGATTCTCCAGCGAGCTGACCAGTTCGCCCTGGCGGCCGTCGGGGCGCAGCTTCAGGTCGAGTTCGTAGATATTTCGCCCGCGCACCGGGGTTTCCAGGCCGCGCAGGATCGCCTGCGCCGCGCCGGTGGAGAGGTCTTTGACGTTCAGCGCGCGCGACCAGACCGGATCGGCGGGGTCGTGAAAAATCAGCAGGTCCAGATCGCTGCCGAAGGACAGCCCGCGGCCGCCGAATTTTCCCAGTGCCACCAGCGCCACCGGCGATTCGCCCGGCGGCGGCGCCGCGCCGGTGCGCAGCAGTCGGACGGCCGCGGCGTCGATCGCATGGCGGAACTGCGCGTGCAGGATCGCTTCGGCGAGGTCCGTGAGGGTGCGGGCGCTGCGGACGATGTCCGGTTTTTCCATCACCAGCCCCGCGCCGACGCGCAGATATTGGATGTCCTGAAAACCGGCCAGCGTGGCGGCGATGCGCGGGCCGGACACCGATTCGATCATCTGCGCGGTCTGGGCGGTGATCTCCTGCGTGGCGCCGGTCTGGAGCGCGTCGAAAACTTCGTCGATCGCGCCGGGATTGGCGACCAGGATTTCGGCGATCGGCGGCGCCAGCGCCGTCAGCCGGCAGAAGAGCTCCATCGCGCGTGGCTGGTCGAGCAGCAGATGGTACAGCTCACGCCCGGCCCCCAGGCTGGCGACGATGCGTTCGAAGCGGCGCAGGCTGCCGGCCGGATCGGGGTAGCGATGGAACTGGTGGACGATCGGCGGCGCGGCGCGGCAGAACAGGTCGCGCGAGCGCCGGCTGGCGATCAGGCTGGAGGCGTCCTGCGTCAGGCGGCGCAGAATGCGGGCCTGTTCCAGCAGTTCCGCGGCGCCGTCGGCCGGGGCGCGGCGTTCCAGTTCGGCCGCGATTTTCGACGCGGCCACGCCGCTTTCCAGCAAGGCCGTCATGGCGTCGGGCGCGGCGGCGGCGATGGTCTGAAAAATCGATTCGAAGATCCGCCGCACCGCTCGGCGATGCGCGGACAGCTCGGCCTGGAAACGATCCAGCCGCCCGCGAGGCGCGCGCGGATCGTCGCCGTAGCCCATCAGGAAGGCGACTTCGCGCAGCCGGTCCTCGGTCATTTCCAGCTTGTGCGTCTGGCGGTTGTGCGGCGCCTGGAGGCGGTGTTCGACGTGCCGCAAAAACACGTAGGCGTTGCGCAGGTCGGCGGCTTCGGCCGGGGTGATGAGCCGCCGACGCTCCAGCGCGTCGAGCGCCGGCAGAGTGCCGGGCACGCGCAGATCGGGCATGTCGCCGGCGTGCAGCAACTGCAAAAGTTGCACGGTGAATTCGATGTCGCGGATGCCGCCCGGGCCGGTTTTCACGTTCACGGCGAGATCGGCCCCTTCTGAAGGCGCGCCGTGCTCGACCAGTTCCGCCTCGGCGCGCGCTTCGATGTTGGCCTTGAGCGCCGCGATCTGCGCCAGCAGGTCCTGCCCGGTGAAGGGCGGATACAGGAAGGCGTACAGTTCCTGCCACAGCCGCGTGGCCAGCGCCGCGTCGCCGGCAATCGCGCGGGCCTTCAGCAGCGCCTGCCGTTCCCAGACGCGGCCGACCGAATAGTAGTAGCGCTTCACGTATTCGGCGTCCTGCGCGATCAGGCCGGTCGAGCCATGCGGCCGCAGCCGCAGGTCGACGCGGTAGAGCGGGCCGTCGCCGGAGGTGTCCGACAGGATCCGCGTGACCTCCTGGCAGGCGCGCTGCGCGGCGGCGCTCACCGCATCGTATTCGACGGCCGGCCCGGCGCGGCGGCCGGCTCGACGCCCCGCGGCGGGCTGCGGCGCGGCGCTGAACAGAAACATCAGGTCGATGTCGGAGGCGTAGTTCAGTTCACGGCCACCGAGCTTGCCGAAGCCGATCACGCAGATGGAGCCCGCGCGCACCGGGCGCCCGCTGCGCCCGCCACGCCGGCCGCCGCGGCC
>JBOHNC010000281.1:0-49236 GCA_050730415.1 Planctomycetota bacterium | reverse complement strand
AGGCAGCACGTCGGCGGCGGCGCCGAGCGAACTCGACGCCACCGATCTTCCCAGCGCGCCGGCCGCCCAACTGCCCGGGGGCGCCGCCGCGCAGGGGCAGTCGCCGAGCGGCAAGCCGGGGCGACGTCGCCGCAAGAAATCGCGCGCGCGCCGCAAGCCCGCGGCCGAGTAGCCCCGTGAACATGCCAGGCTGGCGCCTGAACGGCATCGATGAAGCCGGCTACGGCCCGCGCTTGGGGCCCCTGGTGCAGGCCTGCGCCGGACTGCAATTCTCAGTGGCGCCGAAGTGCGACTTTGACGACTGGGAGGCCGTGGCCGAACAGGTCGCCGCCGCCAGCCGCGGCCTGATTGCCGCCGCGCAGACGAAGGGCATCCGGCTGGGGGACAGCAAGGCGCTGTACAACGCTGCCGCAGCACGGCGCAGACGCCAAGCTCGCCAAGGCGACCAACCCCGGGATGGGTGCGAGAACGGCGCAGGCGCCGCGGTTTCGCCGGCACCTGCGACTTTGGCAGCGGTCGCGGAGGATCCCTTCGACGGGAGGTTCGGCGCCGGGGCGGCGCTGGCGCGCGCGGCGGCGGCGCTGGCGCCGAACGACCGGCCCTGGCTGCGGGTCCGGCATGAACATCACCCCGAGGAAGAACATCCTTCGGCTGGTTTGCCCGTCCGGACTGCCAGCGCAACTCGAAGCGGCGCCATTCCCGCTGCCGCCGCCGGCGCCGCCAGCACCGCCAGTGCCGCCAGCGCGGCCTGGGAGCCCATGCTTGCTGCGAGTTCAACCGCATCGGTGGCGTGGTCGGGGGAGCTCGATGCGCGCGCGGTCTGCTTGTATCCGGCCCAATTCAACGCATGGAGCGCGGGGCAAAACAAAGCTGAAATCAATTGGGCACTCACCTGCCGCCTGGTGCAAGCGATGCGCGAATCACGGTCCACCGCGCGGTCGGCCGCGCCCACCGTCTGGACGCTCGACCGCCAGGGCGGCCGCAAGCGCTACGCCGGTCACCTCGCTGCGCTGTTTGCGCCGGCGCAGGTCCGGGTGGTGACGGAGCGCTCCGATCTATGCGTGTACCGGGTGACCGGCGGCGCGGACGACGCGGCGGTCAACGCGTGGGTGGCCGTGAAAGTCGGCGGCGAGTCCTGGTCGGTGGCCACGGCATTGGCTTCGATGCTGGCCAAGGCGCTGCGGGAAGCCGCGATGGAGCGCTTCAACGCCTGGTGGCGCACGCGGCATCCGTCGCTGACGCCGACCGCCGGCTACCCCACCGATGCCGAACGCTGGCGGGCGCACCTGCTAGAATTGGAACCAGGCTGCGCAAGCGAGTGGAGTCGGCTGTGGCGGTGCGTCTGAAGAACAGGACGAGCGATGCGGCGGCGCGTGTGGCGCTGGCGGCCCTGTGTTGCCTGGGCTTGGGCCTGGGTCTGCGGAGTTTGGCCGCGTACGATTTTGCGGTCGACCTGCCCAACGGCGAATATCGCTTGCGTTGGCCGGTCTCGGTGCCCACCGACCCGGCGCATCCGGAGGCCCTCGCTCCCATCCCGGGCCGCAGCTTGTTCCTGGAATTCACGGCGTGGACCGAAACCGCCACGCAGAAACCGATCCTCATCACGCTGGAGCTGATCAACGGGCGGGGCGAATGGTATCAGACTGCGCGCAATCTGGCGATCGGGTTCAACCAGCCGCGTGAGATCGCGGTGGATATGAGCGCCGACTCGGCCGACTGGATTCCCGCCGGACATTTCAAGCCGTGGTCGGCCGGCGCGCTGGCGGGGGTGCGGGCGCTGACCTACCGCGTGTCGAGTTCGGAAACGGTGAAGCTGACGGTTCACCTTTCACCGCCGGTCTGGCATGGCGGCGACGCCGTGCAGTTCCAACCGGCCGCGGTGACGCTGTGCGGCTTCGATGCGACCCGCGACTGCTTCCGCTGCGAACTGAGCGACGGGCTGGCTGCACTGGCGGTGGCCGCGGACGCGCGGGAAACCGACGAAACCGCCATGCGCCAATTCTCCGCCGCCTGGCCGGTGCAGGCCTACGCCTCCGGTGCGATCGCCGGCGAATGGCATCCGGTGGGCCCGGCGCTCTGGTGCTGGCGGCCGGCAAGCGGTTCCCGGCCGTTGCCTGGCGTCGCCAAGCTCGCCTTCCAGGGGCGGGACCGCGCCGGCGGCTTCGTCGCCAGCGGCCCATTCATCCCGACCGACACCGCACCGCCAGCCGAGGCGCTCCAGCCGCTGCCGCCAGCACAGACCGCGCTCCCGCGCATGCTGACCCCGCCCTCCCGGCCGACCAGCCCGACCCCTTCAGCTCCTTCGGCCTCTTCGACTCCTTCGACTCCTTCGACCAGCCCGGAATTGCAGCGCGCCGAGCAGCCCGAATTGGCCTCCGGCCCCACCACGGCGACCGCCGGCGACGCTCCGTCCGAAGCCGAGCCTGCCGGCGGCAGCCTCGATTTTGCCCTCGGACGGCTGCGCGCCGACTTCACCCGCATGCAGGTGAACGGCCGGTTGCTGCTGGCGGAAACCGGGCCGGCGCCGGCCCTCACCGGCCAGCCGGCGCATTGGAGCCGCTGGGTGGACGGGCGCTGGCAACCGTGCGATGCGGAGAGGTCGCCGGCCGCCGCCACGCAAGGCGCCGAAAATGGTTCCGAGGCCGCACCGCCTCCCGGCCGCGCCTGGGCATGGAAGACGCCCAATTTCATTTTGGATCCAGATGCCTTCGCGCCTGCGCAGCCCTCCTTGGCGGGTCCGGCGGCCGAGGTGCCGGTGCAGCCGGCCCCTCCGACCCCATCCGGCGAGACGACAGGCGGCGGCTCGGGTGCGACCGAATCGCCGACCGATTCGCCCGCGCTACTCAATCCGAAAATCGCCTGGGCTTGGGAAGAGGCGCTCAGTGCCGCCCACCAGTTGGGCGCGGAACTCCCCGCCGTCGTCTGGTCGGATCGCGATCTGAACGAGAGCACCGCCTATCGCTGGGGGCTCAATCCGTGGCATCGGTCGGTGGAAGCGCCGGGATTGATTTTCGCCGACGCGCGCGCGCAGGCTCGCGAACGCGAGGTATTCGCGCGGCTGGTGCGGCGCTTCGACCATCCCGGTGGCGTGCGCGAATGGCGCATCGCACTGACCGCTCCGCTGGAAGGCGAGATGACGCTGAGCACCTGCTACGGTCTGCCGGCCGCCGACCTGCCGCCCGGCACGCAGGTGCTTTGTAGCCACCCAGCCTGCCTGGGCGAAGCACCGCCCCTCTGGAGCTGGCAGTCCGGTCAGCCGGACTGGGATTTCCCGACCGGCTGGGCGAGCGTCGACGAGCCGAAATACCACATGGCCGCGCCGGTGAAAACCAACGGCTTTCTGCTGGTCGAAGCCGCGAGTGCGGCCAACGAACGGGATGTTCCCAGCCTGCCGGCAGCGGCGGCGGCGCGACTGGTGCTCCGCGCCGACCCCGACCAGCACATCGAACCCGGACGCTGGGCCGACGATCTGGCCGACGGGGCCTACCTCGATATCGACTTGCAGGCCGTCGGCCGCGGGGCCGCCGGCCGGGTGGCCATCGACATCGTGACCGGCGACTGGCTGCGCTACCACGCGCTGAGCCCGGTCTTGCTGCAAAGCGAAGCGCGCACGCGGGTGCGGTTCAGCCTGGGGGATGACAGCCTGCTCAGGCCGGTCCAATCCGATCTCTACCCCGACGTCATCGCCGATCTGCCGCCGGCGCACACGCCGGCCTGGCGCGGCTACCGGATGCGCCGAATCCGCGAAATCGTGGTTTCCTTTTTCCGCACCGACGGCCCAATTCAGGCGCGCATCTACCGCATGCAAATCCGCCCGACCCGGCCCGGCGACACGGTGGCTCCGGCGGTGCATCCCTGGGCGCCGGATGCCGGCCAGGCACCGCCCGCGCCGGCGGGCTCGCTGCTTGAATTCGACGCCGACGTCCGACCCATGCCGCGCAATCCCTACGATCTGACCGAGGTCGACCTGCGGCTATGCGCCACCGGCCCGGACGGGCAGACCGTCGAGGTGCCCGCATTCTGGTTCGAACCCGAACAGCGTCGGCCCTGGCCGGTGGTCATCGAAGGAAAGGCGGTGGATGCGGAAGCGATGGTGCCCGTCGGCGTGGCGCGCTTCCGCGCACGGCTGCGGCTGCGGCAGCCGGGCGCCTACAAGCTTGAATGGCGGCTGTACAGCCACGGCCACTTCACGACCACCTCGACCAAGCTCAGCGATTTCCGCTACGACCAGCAAGGCGACGCCCTGCCCATCCCGGGGCACGACTACATGGTGCACTGGTGGCACGCCGACGAACGCGCCGAGCAGGAAGGCCGACCGCTGTATGGAAGCGTCGACGCCAACCGCAAGGTCGCGCGGGTGACCTACGACGCCGGTCCGCTGACGGCGACGGCCGACCAGGGCACGGTCGAAATCGCGGCCGATCCGCCCGGCCGGCCGCCGCTGCGCTACATCCGAGTTTCCAAGACCGATCCGTCCCAGTTTGAATTCGACGACGGCAGCGATTTCTACCCGGTCGGCATCAACCTGCGCAGTCCGTCCGATGCGCGCGTGCCGTTCAAATCCTCGCCCACTTCGCATGTGTACGACGACGCCCTGTTTCAGACGCTCGATGCGCGGGCGACCTACCAGATGGACGATTACATTTCCGCGTTCTCGAAGCACGGCATCAACTGGGCGCGGGTCTGGATGTCGAGCTGGTGGCTGGCGCTGGAATGGCGCCGCGACTACCCCGGGTACGGCGGCGTGGGGGACTACAACCAGGCGCACGCCGCGCGGCTGGATCACCTGTTGGACCAGGCCGAAAAAGACGGCATGTATTTGCAGATCACGCTGGACAACCATGGCATGTACTCCCCCGAGATCGACACGCAGTGGGCCGACAACCCCTACAACGCGAAGCTGGGAGGGCCGTGCAAAAGCATGCTCGACTTTTTCAGCCAGGCGCAGGCGCAGGAATGGCACCTCATGCGCCTGCGCTACATCGTCGCGCGCTACGGCGCCTCGCCGGCCATCCACGCCTGGGAGCTTTGCAGCGAAATGGAATTCGTCGGCGAATATGGACCGCACTACGTGGACTATGAGCGCGGGCTGTCCGGCCGCAAAGCGGTGGTGCTCGACGGCTGGGTCCAGGCAACGGCGGCATGGCTGAAGCGCTGGGATGTCGAGGGCCGGCACATCGTGACGACGCATTTTTCGCATCCCTACCAGGGACAGTCGACACTGGCGCTGAAATGCATTGAAGTTCCGATGGCCAACGCATATTCCGCCTACCCGGAACTGTATCCCGGCGCGAAGGATCCCAAAAACGACTGCCAGGCCGCGGTGGCGGCCGACGCCTATTGGAACGGGTTCCGCGATCCACATTCGCACGGGATCTTCGCCGGATTCAAGCAATATGGCAAGCCGGTGCTGGTGGGGGAACATGGCCGGCACTGGATGGGCGTGGACATGCGCTACAACATCGGCACGCCGAACACGCCGGTCAATCTGCTGGCCGACATGCATTGCATGCTGTGGGCTCAGTACATGCGACCTTACGCCGGGGACACCGGTTTCTGGTGGTGGCTGCCGCTGTACTTCGAAAAGGGCTGGCTGGACCACTACGCCGCTTTCACGCAGTTCAGCGCCGGCGAAGATCGCCGCGGCCTGAAAGCGCAGGCCGCCGACGCGCAGGTGGACCGCGATGGCTTGGGCTGCATGAGTTGCTTCGATCCGACCGCCGGACGCGGCTACGCGTGGGTGTTCGAGCGCGGCATCCAGCAGGACCTCGATTCGGCCACGCACCAGACCGGCGTGCACCTGACCCTGCCGGTGCAGCGTCCGGGCGAGTACACCGTGGAGTACTGGCACACCCTGGCGCCAACGCCGTCGAAAGTCGCACCCGAACCGGTCGGCGCGACGTTGAAATTTGCGACCCTGACCTGCGACGTCAAGCCGGGTCAAACTGCACTGACGGTGGCACTGCCGGAATTCAGCGGCGACATGGCGCTCAAGATTCACCTGAAAACTACGGAGCCGCGCAAATGACCGCCGGCGAATTTTGCGCGCAGGTACTGACTGCTCCCGGCGTCGCGGCCATCGCGGTGCTGCGCTTGACAGGGCCGCAAGCGGAAGCATTTCTGCAGGGGCGTTTCCGTCGGCCCGGCGCCGCCTCAGACGATGAAGCGGCGTGCCGGCGCGGCGGCGCGGAGAAGGCGGGCGGCGCGGCGGAGGCGGTCGCCAACGCTGCCGCAAGTTGCCTGCCGACGCCCGGGCGGTTCAGACGATTGACCTGGATCGATGCGGGCGGCGCCGCCGATGACACCCTCGTGCTGCAGTTGCCGACGGAGCTCGGCGGCGGCTTTGAGGTTCACGGCCACGGGGGAACGGCCGGGCTGGTGCTCTGGCGCAGCGCGGTGACGGGTGCCGGCGGTACCTGGATCGAGGAGGGTACACCACCGGCGCGGCATGGGCATGGCGATGCAGAGCCGGCGGGAACGGATCGCTGGGAGAGTGCGGCCGGCTGGGAGGCATCCTTTGCCGATCTCTGGCCCGGCGTGCGAACCGAAGCGCAGGCCCGCATCCTTGGCGCCGGGTCCGCCGCGGTTGCCCGCTATTGGAGAACCGAACCGGATCGACGCCGCTGGCCGGCGGCCTGGCTTGACGAATTGGTGCATGGGGTCGATCGTCGCCGGCTGCGCCTGCAAACCTGGGAGGTGCTACTGTCCGGGCCGGTTAACGCCGGAAAATCGACCCTTCTGAACGCGCTCCTGGCCGACCCGCGGGCGCTCACCAGCGACCGGCCTGGAACCACGCGCGACGCGGTGCGGGGCAGCGTCGAGATCGCCGGGCTGGCGGTCGAATTGGTGGACTCGGCGGGTCTGCGCGGGGGGAATTTTTCGGTGGACGGCGCGCCGGTGCAGGAGATCGAACGGCGCGGCATGGAACGAACCCGCGCGATTCAACGGGGCGCCGACCTGACCGTCTGGCTGTCGCCCGCCGACCAGCCGGCACCGCCGCCGGCGGATTGGCGCGGCGTGCTGGCGGTGACGAGCAAATCCGACTTGGCGGCCGCGGGGCTGGGCGGCGAACTGGCCATCAGTGCGGCCTCCGGCGCCGGCTTGGAATTGCTGTGCACGACGATTGCCGAGCGGCTGCTTCCGGCCACCGACCGCCTGAACGAACCGACACCCGGGGTCTGTTCGTCGAAGCAGCGGGACGTCATTTTGCGGTGGCGCCGGGAACTCGCAGCGGCAGGCCGGAAAACAGCGGGCTGAAACGCAGGGCGGGTTCCAGCAGGCGGCTGGGCGAAACTATGGCGCCGTGCTGGGCCGGGGGTCGCTGCGCGCTCGCGGGTGAAAGCGTGCATGCAGTTCGATCAATCGAGTGGGATCGACGCGGGTGTAGATTTCGGTGGTGGCAATGTTGGCGTGACCCAGCAGTTCCTGGACGACGCGCAGGTTGGCGCCGCCTTCGACCAGGTGGGTGCCAAAGGAATGCCGGAACACGTGCGGGCTGACGCGTACTTCGAATCCAGCCGCCGAGGGGCGGCCGGTTTGCAGGTCGGCGGTACGTGCAACCTGCTTGACCAGGCGGAACACCGCGGTGCGCTCGACCGGTCGGCCGCGCCGCGAAAGAAATACCGCCTGCTCGCGTGGGTCTGGATGGACCAGCGGCCGGCCTTTTTCAATGTACAGCTGCAGCACCTGTCCGGCGGTTTCGTTCAGCGCGCACAGGCGCTGGCGGCCGCCCTTGCCGGTGACACGCGCCGCGCCGGCGGCGAAATCCACGTCGCTCAGGCGCAACCCGCAAAGCTCCGACACCCGCATGCCGGTGGCATATAGACATTCCAGGACGGCAAGATCGCGCAGAAATAGCGATGCACGCCAGGGCGCGGCGGGGTCGGCGGCGCCGCGTGGCCCGGAGCCGGCGACATCGTCTCCAAGGGAAGTGACGGAAGGGGCGGCCGAGCGGGGCAAGCCGGAAGCGGGCGGGGCCAGAGTTGGTTCGGCGGCGGTGTGGAGCAACGTCAGCACCTCGCTTTTGGCCAGAGCCTTGGGCAGCGCTTTGCGCCGGCGGGGCATCGGCACCACGCGCGCGGGATTGTTTTTGAGGTTCTCTTCAACGGCGAGAAACCGGAAAAAACTTTTGAGCGTGGCGAGGTTTCGAGCGGCGCTGGAAGCGCCGACCGGCGCCGGCCGCGGCATTTCCACCGCGGGCGTGGTGCTGGCGCCGACCGGAAGCACGCCCCCCCGCAGCAGGGTGAGAAACGCTTCGATATGAGCCGGTGTGACCGGCGAAAAATCTGCCAGCCCCACCGACTGCAAATAATGTGCGAACTTCAGCATGTCGCGGCTATAAGCTTCGCGGGTGTTGGCTGCACTGCCTCGTTCAACCTGCAAATAGGTCAGAAAGGCGTCGATCTGCTGTACGAACCCTGCCGCGGGCGGAGGCGACGGTACCGCGTCGCGATCGTGGCAGGGCTCGGCGCGAGCCGGCAGGATCATAGGATGAGCGGGCTCCGGCGGAGGGAAGAATATCCCACCTTATATCGGCATTCACCGCAAGCCGGCTGAAGCAAAAATGTGGGGACTCGATCGAAACCTTTAGGTTTGCCGTGCGGCGCGGCTTCAAGAATCTGCGGCCGAAGCCAGGGAGCCGAACATATAACTCCAGCGCACCAAATGGGCCACACAATTAAATGCGCGCCGCGCGCCTTTCTACATTCCGATTTAGACGTATAGTAGCACGCTGACCTCGCGGGAGCGGTGCTCCGGCGAATGTAGAGTGAATCGCCCAGTGCGGGCTGTTGACGGTTCGGTGGGCAATCAACTTGAGAAGGAGTGGTGGGGATGAGCGCATTCGTGGGTGAACTCAAGCGGTTAATTTCGCGGCTGTCGAAGAAGGAAGTGAAGCTGGCGCTCCAGCGCGGCCGCGGGTTGCGCAAGGAAAACCAGTCGTTGCGGGCGCGTTTGCGATCCTTGGAAGTGACGATGAAACAGGTGCTGCGCAGCATTGCCAAAACCGGGCACACGGTGCCGGCGGCGGCCGGCGGTGCCGGCGCGACGACCCGGCTGCGCCTGACCGCGCGCGGCATCAAATCGCTGCGCACCAAAACCCGCCTGAGCCAAGCGCAGTTCGCGAAGCTGGTCGACGTGTCGGTGCTGACGGTCTCCAATTGGGAGTTGGGCAAATCCCTACCCCGCAAGCGGTCCGCAGCCTTCGCGAAGCTGATTGAAATCCGCCAGAGCAAGCTGGGCGCGCGCGCAGCCAAGAAGACACTTGAAGGCTTGGCCGCCAAGTAAACTCGGATAGACTGCTACCTCCCGGCGCAGTCGCGCCGACTTGCAGACCGATCGCACGAAAGACCCATGACCAGCGCACCGATTTCCGATCCCAGACAATGGCACCGTTCGCGAGCGTGGACCGACGCGCTGGTGAAGGCTCTTCCGCCGCAGCAGCCGGCCTGGCTGGCTGCCGCCGCGACGCTCTCCGCAGGTGCGCCCGGGGCCATTGCTTGCGAACCGGCCGGCGACGGCCGCGTGCGCCTGGTGATCGGCGGCACGGCGCTGAGCCTGCAGGGCTCCACGACGCCGGAACCCGGCGCGGTGCAATTCACCCCGGAGCTCCTGCTGGCCGCCGATGGCACCGCCGATGGGCGCGCGGGCGTGAAGCAGCTTGAAAGCTGGATCGCGGCGCAGGTGGCGCGCACGGTGCCGCCTTCGCCCAGCCTGCGCGGGCAACCGAGTTTCTGGGCGCCGCAGCCGGCGCTGGGGCAGCCGCCGGGAGCGGGACCTGCGGGCGACCCCGCCGGGCGGCGGCGCTACCGCCTGCGTCTGGATTTCACCGTCGCCAATCCGCATGCCGGCTGGGTGCAGGCGCGCGGCGGCTCGTTTGCCGAGGCGCTTGCGCAGGCCGCGCAGTTGCAATGGTACGTGACCGGCAGCTTCCTGAACATCGCCGAACGGGGCGCGTACGCCGGCAAATTGGAATGCCTGGGTTCGGGTTCGACCCACATGCCCCAGGCGGGAGCGGGTGAGGCCATCACGGTGACGCCGCGGTTTGCGGCCTGGATTGAATTGGGCGGCGGCCGGGACCGCTTGATCCAAGCGGCGATGGAACTGCGCCGGCTGGCCGACACCCTCGGACCGGGCGTCGGTCTGCGCGGCGAGATGGGCCTGGTCGGCGACCCGCCACCGGCGCCAGGCGCGGCGGAAGACGTATTCGTCTGGAGCGGCTCCCTGAATTGGGGCGACCGCCTCACGCTGGGCTGGGAGCAGATTGGATTCCTGCGTGAACTGGTGGATTTTCTGGTCACGCTGCACCGGCGGCGGGTGCTGCACGAAAATCTGCTGCGCACGCTGGGCGCGGCAGCGCAGTGGTCCGACCGCGGCGCGGCCGGCACGGTGATGGTGGTGCGGATCCTGACGGAATATTTCGATCGCCACGGGCGCAACCGGCATTTCCCGCCGGACACCGCGCGGCGCCTGGCGTTGGCCCTGGGACGCAACGAGAAGTTTCTGCGCCACCGGCCGGGTCCGACCCGTGCCGGTCTGACGCGGGTCGAAGAATTGATCGCACTGGCGGTGCGGCTGGTGCGGTTGCAGTGCGGACTGAAGCGCGCGGGACGGTATTTACGTGAGCGCAGTCTGGAGAATAATGGGGTCCGGTCGGCGGCGCAGGGCGCCGAGGAATCGGCGTGACGCAGCGAAAGGGTGCAGGCATGGCACGGGATCGACGTGGGGAATCTGAGTACAACCGTCCGCGGCGGGAGGATTTCGCCGCGGTCGTGCGGGGCGACAACCCGAACGCCACCCGGCTGGCGGCGGATTTGGCGCACTACCTGTGCAAGGGCTCGCGCGACGGGCGGGTGCGCGTGGCGCAGTTGCGGCCGTGTTTCACGGTGCTGAAAAACCTCGAGAAAGACCTCGACGCCGGCACGGTGACGCCGGCGCAGGCCGCGCAGGAGCTTGACCGCGCCCGCGTGCGGCTGGCCTTTGAAGCCGGCCGTTCGGTGGGCTTTGCCGACCGGAAAATGCGCGACCTGATGGGGGTCTTCGGCGACCTGACGGCGGCGGCGGCCGAGGATTTGAAGTCGGTCCGGAACCTGATTCAATTTTTCGAGGCGATGCTGGCGTTCCAGCGTTTCCATGGCGGTTAAATCGGCCGGTCCGGCCTCCTTGGCCGGTGGCGCAGGATGAATGCTGGATGCCGCGCGTGCGGCTGAAACGAAAGACAAAGGTGGAACTCAACGATGACGCAACCCGAAGAAGGCGCTCCGGCGCCTGAGCAATCCAAGAAGGACGAAGCAGCCGGCGAACAGGAAGGCGTGGCAGCCGCCGCGCCGCTGGACACGCCGATCGAAACCCCGGCCACCGACGAAAATGAATCGGCCCCGGCCGAGGAAGAATCCGGCGGCGGTGAAGACTCCGGCGAGGAATCCGGCGAGGAGCGCGGCGACCACCGCGGGCCGGTGGCGGTGCCCCGGCTGAGTCGCAAGATCTACCTGAAGGGCACCATTTCCTGCCTGTCGGGCCTGCACATCGGCGGCAGCGGCGGGTCGCTGGACATCGGCGGCGCCGACCACCCGGTGCAACGCAACCGCCTGACCCGTGAGCCGTATATTCCCGGTTCGAGCTTGAAAGGCAAGGTCCGGTTTCTGCTGGAACGTTCGGAGGGATTGCAACTGCCTGACCGCCGTCACCGCGGGCGCAACGACGTGCCGGACACCGGCCCGATCGCGCGTCTGTTCGGGACCAAGGCCGGCGGCGGCGGCGCCACGGTCACTCGGCTGATCGTTCGCGACGCGGCGCTGGCCAACGGCGAAGCGCTGCGCCGCAGCCCGGACCTCGACCTGCCCTACACGGAAGTGAAGACCGAACTGTCGATCGACCGCATCAGTGCGGGCTCCGCGCCGCGGCAGATTGAACGCGTGCCGGCCGGCGCGAAATTTACCTACGAAATGGTGATTTCGGTCTACGAAGGCGACGACGCGGCGGAACTGCTGACGACGCTTTTCAACGGGCTGGTGCTGCTGGCCGACGACTACCTGGGCGGCTACGGTTCGCGCGGCAGCGGTCAGGTGGCCGTGACGGTGGATGGCGTGCTCAGTCGCGACAAGGCGGAACTGCTGTCTTCGGCTCCCGCGCAACCCTTCGCCGTGGAAATTCCGGCGGCGCTGCAGCCGGCGAGCGCGGCCGGCGTGGCCGCGCAGGCCTAACCGGCGGGCGACGACGCCTGACCGCACACGGAACCAACAACCTTCGCGGGAGGCATTGCAGGTGGCGCCAAAACAACCTCCCGATGCAAACGCGCCCACCGGCGCGGAAGGTTCAGCCGGTTCTGCGAGCAGCGCAGGCGCCGGCACCCAGCCCACCGCCAACGACGTGGAATTGCTCGACCAGTTGAAAGCCAGCCGCGAGGCGCTGATCGGGCAGATCAAGGAAGTAATCGTCGGTCAGACCGACGTGATCGACCAGGTGCTCACCGCGCTGTTCTGCCGCGGGCATGCGATCATGGTCGGGGTGCCGGGGCTGGCGAAAACGCTGTTGGTGCGCACGATCGCCTCGATTCTGAGCCTCGAATTCCGCCGCATCCAATTCACGCCGGACCTGATGCCCAGCGACATCATCGGTTCGGATGTGCTGGAGGAAGATCAGGCCACGCGAACGCGCAATTTCCGCTTCATCAAGGGCCCGGTCTTCACCAATATGCTGCTGGCCGACGAAATCAACCGCACGCCGCCCAAGACGCAGGCGGCGCTGCTGGAAGCGATGGAAGAGCAGAACGTCACCGTCGGCGGAAATTCCTTTCCGCTGGCCGCGCCGTTTTTCGTACTGGCCACGCAGAATCCGATTGAGCAGGAAGGGACCTATCCGCTGCCCGAGGCCCAGTTGGACCGCTTCATGTTGATGATCGAGGTGGGGTATCCTTCGCCCGACGAGGAGCGGCAGATCGTGCGCCGCACGACATCGTTGCGGAAGATCGATTTGCAGCGCGTGATGTCGGCCGAGCAGGTCATCCAGGTGCAGCAGGTGGTACGCAAGGTCCCGGTGGCGGAAGAGGTCATTTCGTTTGCCGTCGACCTGGTCGGGCGGACGCGGCCGCAACAGCCGGGGGCGCCGGACTTCGTGAAGAAATTCGTGCGCTGGGGCGCCGGTCCGCGCGCCAGCCAGAATCTGATCCTGGCAGCCAAGGCGCGCGCGGCGGTGCGCGGGAAGTTTTCGGTGTCGCTCGACGATGTCCGCGCGGTCGCCAAAAGCGTGCTGCGCCACCGCGTGCTGGCGAACTTCCATGCCGAAAGCGAAGGCATCCGGCCGGACCAACTGATCGAAAGACTGATGAATGGCTGAGCGCTCCACTTCGAACCAGGTTTCCGCCGCCGCCGACCCACCCACCTGTTCGGGCCGAATCGCGCCCTTGGCGCGCGTCGCACGAGCCGTGCGGGCCGTGCGGGCAGGGGTTGCCCTGCAGACGGCGCGGGCGGCGCTGACGATCGCGGCGGGGATCCTTCTGACGGCGGCGGTACAAGGCGAAATCCGGGCGGCCGAGTCCCCGGTCCCGGCCATGGTCGATGGCGACGGCATGGCAGGCAAGCCCGGCGTGAATGGACCGGGCGGGCCCAGCGGAGCCGCCGCACCGACTGCTCGCGAGATCGACGGGAATCCGGCGCTCGAACTGCAATTCGAAGGCTGCGGACCGTGGTCGAACGGGGTGAGCACCGACCAGGTGGCCACAGCTCCGCAACTGCAACTGGAAGCGGCACGACGTTCGCGCAAGCGCGGGCACGATTACGTGGCCGTGGAGCAATATTTCCGGCTGACGCGCGCCTACCCCGACTCCCCGCAGGCGGTGGCCGGGCTGCTGGAGTCCTCCGACCTGCTGCTGGACTTGGGTTTTCCCTCGAAGGCCGCCTTCTGCATGAACCAGGTGCTGCGGCGACGTCCCTCGGGATCGCTTGCGAGCTACGGCGTCGATCTGGAAGAATCGGCCGACGGCGCCAGCGCACCGCCACGCGACCTGGCGCAGGCGATTTCCTCTTTGGAAGCCTCGATCGGCCTGACCTTGATCGAAGCCGACAGGCTGGGCTACAAGGACCACACCAGCCACCTGTACAATTTCTGGCCGTTCTCGCTGTTTCATTCGCCCGAGGACCGCAACCCGTTCTACAACGGTGCGCCGCGGATGTTCGACCGCTATTTTCATCTGGACCTGAGCCGGCAGTTTCAGAACACGCAGTGGATTCCCGGCGAATCCAGCCTGCGCCCCTACATCACCTATGCCTTCGACGCCGACTTCTACGCTTCGGCGCATCTGCGCGAAATGGTGGCCTACGATCCACTGTCCTACCACGCCTTCAGCGGCTACTTTCACCTCGGCCGGCTGCAGCTTTCGCGCGACTACTACAGCGATGCGATCGCGGAATTTCGGCACATTGAAATCGATCCGGCGCAGGTGCGGGCCAACCGGAACTACCCGCCGGACACGGTTGAAATTGCCGCCTTCTCCGACATGTACCGAGCCTGGGCGATGCTGCTGTTGACGCCCGAGCCCTACAAAGATCTGGCCGGCGACGAAAAGGCCCGCAACGTGCTCGCCAGCGCCGACGACATTCTGCACTCCTCGGCGTTGCTGCAATTGGAGCCGGTGGTGGACGCGCTGCAGCGGCAGCTTGATCAGCGGCTGGCGGTGCGCTACCTGCGGATGGCTTCGTTCTATGAAAACAACGGCTTCCCGGCAGCGGCCGACCGCATGAAGGAATATCTGCGCAACGATGCGCCGCGCACCAGCGAGGCGGCATCCACCCTGGCGCTCTCGCCCTGGCAGGATCTGCCGCCGGCGAGAACCGGCGTCGGCGCAGCTTCGGTTCAAAACATGGCATTCCCGGCGATCGCGCCGTGACGCGCCGACGGCGCGCGCGCGGAGTTGCTCGGCCACGCCCCCGCACGGCCCGCCGCCGACAGGCGGAAACGGCGCAGGCGCAAAGCACCGAACGGCAGTCTCAGGCCCCCCGCCGCAAGGCGCGGATTGCTCGAACCGTGCGTGTGCGATTGCTGTTTTTCGCTTCGCTGCGTGAGCGGATCGGGCAGGCGCAAGTGACGCAGCCGCTGCCCGCGGCAGCCACGGCTGCGCTCATTTTTGCGGCGGTGGCCGAACGGTTTCCGGCCGCCGCCGACCTGCTGCCCAGTTGCCGCGTGGCGGTGAACGGCGAATTTGCGCCGGCAAAATTCTCGCTGCGGAAGGGCGACGAGGTCGCAGTGCTGCCGCCGGTCGCCGGTGGCTGATCGAGCCCGAAATTTTGGTGTGTCTCAAAAGAATTTCGGAAAATAAATGCCGTTTCCCAAATCGGCTCGCGGAGCTTTATCAAAAACGATGCGTTCGGTTGAGGTCGGGTGCGTTTCCGCGCGATGATGCGACAGCGATGCTGTGATCGCCTCGGATCATGCGGAAGAACCATTTGGGAGGGTCATGGCGATGCGGAGCCTCGCCACGACCCTCCATTCCGGGGGGTTTGCACCACCGGCTATTAATTGTCTGCGCCGTCCGGGCGCAAGAATTAGACGATGGAGAAGTTGTGGGTCAGGTGCGATTAAAGGGTGGCAGGGAACCAAGACCGAATCCGTTTGATGGCCGGGCGGCAGTGATTAATTGGGATTCGTATCAGACTGCGGCGGGCTTGTGTTTGCCGCGGGTTTGCGCCGCACGAGCGTACTCCTGCAGCGAAATCATCTGCGTGTAGAAATTGTGGTCGGTCACTTCCAGCGGCGTCTTGAAGAAACACGCCAGGTGTTTCATCACACCGACTTCCTTGCGCCGATGGGCCAGTTCCAGCAGCCGCACCAGGTCCAGGATCAGCGGCGCGGCGAGCATTGAGTCGCAGCCCTGCCAGATGAACTGGAACATCATTTTCGTGTCCAGAAAGCCGCGGAAATGAATGAAGTCCCACGCCGTTTTCCAGTCGTCCAGGCTGGGCACGTAGTCGATCCGCACCCGGGTGTGGACCTCGGGGCTGTTGACCAGGAGGTTGCGCACCTGGGCGTCCTTATTGCGCAGCTTGGACTCGTTGTTGCGCGGGTCGTCGAGCACCTGGCCGTCGCGGTTGCCGAGCATGTTGTAGCCTTCCCAACTCATCACGCGAAAATTGCGGGCAACGAACAGCGGCGCGATCACGGTCTTCATCAGGGTCTCGCCAGTTTTGGCGTCCTGACCGCCGTGCGGTACCTTGCGCCGCCGGGCCAGCTCGCAGAGCGCCGGAATGTTGTTCCCCGGCGAAGGCGTAAAATTGACGAACGGCAAGCCGAGGTCCAGCGCGGCGTAGGCGTACAGGACACCGGCGGTAAAACCCTCGGCGCCGGCTTTCATGGCCGCTTCGAAGCGTTCCAGGTCCTGGTAGGCGGCCGGCGGATTCTCCGGGTAGGGTTCGGTCGAGGCCAGGTAGATCGCCACGCATTTTTTCAGGCCGTGCCGGGTCATGAAGCTGCGGATATCCGCCTGAATGCGGCGGATCGAATCGAGCGGCGAAAGGTAGCTGTCGAGGGTGGCCAGGTTGGCCTGACGGCTGATCGTCGAACCGCAATTGAACACGGTGCCCGGACGGATGTTCTGATCGACGCGTGCGAGGTCCTCCTTGACCAACGCGAAAACGGGATGGCTGATGACATCATGGTCGCGGAGGTGCTCGGCCGAGGCCACCAGCGAATCCTGCCGGATGTCGTGGCCGCCGAACACGAAGTTCTCCACCGGAGTCAGGTGGCAGCCTTCGAAATCTTCCAGGGCCGTGACCATGCCTGTGTAGGTTGCGGCGTCCTTGGCGATGGCCAGGGCGCCGGTGATGGCACAGGTGCTGACTGCACCACGTGCACCGAAGATCCAAACGCCCAGTTTTTCAGATTTCATCGCTCGGCTCCTCCCCATTCGCTGGCGCGGGCGGCGCGGCGAGCGGCGAGCGGAATCGTCGGAGGATCCGCCACTCGCTGTCGTCTGACGCCTCAAACCACGCTGCTTTTCCACGTTCGTTGGTCTCGTCAGAGGGGAGGAGAGCAATCGGCGCGCCAGTGGCGTGCCTATCAGCGGCCCGCCCCGCCGGAGCACAGCACCGCGCACCGATCGGGTACTGCACAACGACAGAAAATGGGTCTGGTGATGCCATTGTCGCGCGTACGCCGCTGGTCGGGGCAAAAAATCCACTGAAAGTTGCTGCGGCGCACATCGTGCCGAGAGTACAATACCAGCGCCGTCCGGATTTCTCCCGCCGCGTCCTTCCCGAAACGGTCTGGAGTCCGTCATGCCCACGGGGTCGGTTGTATGGACCTAGGCGCTCAACAAGCCAAAGCGGTTGCCGCAGAAAATCCCATGGGCGGATTGGTTTTCTGGCGCACGGCTCTGATTCACCACGGCCAGTTGCCGCCGGCCAAAGTCGATTCCCTGATAGAACAATGGCGTCAGGAAGGGTACCCCGACGGATTTCTAGGTTGGTTCGCGTTGCGCAAACGGGTGGTCGCCGCCAGCATGGTCCAGATCATGCTGGAGAACCTCTTTGCCGAACGCCAGGAAAGTACGCAGCGTCACCAGCGCGGGGCCAACGCCGCGGGCGGGCCGAGCGGTGAAACGCAGGTCACGCGCAGCGGCATCAAGCGTCGCGAGACGGAAGCACGGCTGCGTGCGCGCGCCGAATCGCGCAACGTCATGGAACAGAAGATGCGGGAATCGGGCGTGCAACCGGGCGTTGACGATCCCGACGCCGGACCGGCCGAGACCGACACCACCGCCGCATCCCTCACCAGCACCCATATTCCCCGGCCCAACGAAATCAGCGGGCGGCGCTCATTGCCCGCCAGCGCGCGCGGGCAGGGAACTCCGATGGTCCCGCTTCCTTCCCCACGGTTTTCCAAGACCATGGTGCAGAATCGGGAAGCCGAGGCCGATCGGAATGCCGCCGTGCCGCGCCCCAGTTTCCAGACCGGTGTGGCCGATGCCAGCGCGCCGCCAGGGGCGTCGGCCCCGGCGGCGGTGAACGACCTGCCCGACACGGCCGCGGCCGGCGTTTCGCAAGCCAATGCGGCCGGCGTCGTCCCGCGCGCGAAGACGCCCGCCGGCGGCACACCAGCCGGCAGCTTGGCTGCCGTGCTGCCATCGAGCACCACCGCTGACACGGTGCTGGACCCCAGCGAACGACCCAAAACCGGCGCGAACCTACCACGCGCGGCCAGCGACAGCCATCCGGTCCTGGTCCCGATGGCCGGCGGCGTACGCGCACCGAAAGTCGGCACTCAGTTCGGCGCGATCCTGCTCACGCGTATCCTCGGCCAGGGCGGGGCGGGCATCGTCTACCACGGCTGGAACCTCGTCAAGGAAATGCCCTGTGCAGTCAAGCTCCTGCTGCGCAATCTGGAGAACGAAGCCAAGGAAGAGATGAACATGACCGCCTTCCGCCGCGAAGCGGAAATCACGGCTCGGCTGAGCCACCCCAACATTGTCTGCGTGCTGAACTTCGGCGAAGAATACAACTTTCCGTTCATGGAACTGGAGTACATCGACGGCCTGTCCGCCGCCGAGTTGCTGCGCTACGCCGGCCGCGTCACCCCTTCCCGCGCCATCAAGATCGTGATGGCCGTCTGCGAGGGGCTTGACCACGCCCTGGCCAACGGCATCGTGCATCGCGATGTGAAGCCCGGCAATTTTCTGCTCGACCGTTCCGGGCAGGTCAAGATTTCCGACTTCGGGCTGGCTTACACCTACGTCCCGCAGACCAGTGGAGTGCTGGGCGGGAAAAATATCATGGGCACCCCAACCTATATGGCGCCGGAGCAATCCATTCCGGGATCGGTGGTGGACTACCGCGCCGATATCTACGCGCTGGGCATCACGCTGTACCATCTGATCGCGGGCGTGCCGCCGTTTCCCGGCCGCGACCCGGCGGAAATCATTTTCGCGCACCGCAATCAGCCGCCCCCGCCGCTCAGCCAATACGTCGCCAACCTGCCCGGCGGCCTGTGGGCAATCATCAGCCGCATGATCGAGAAATCGCCGAATGACCGGCCCGATTCCTACACCGAAATCCTGCAGGGGCTGGCAGCGTTCTGAGCCGGCTGCGGGGCCGGCGCAGGCCTCCGCGACGCGGCGATTCGGCCCAACGACGGGGCATTGGTTTTTTCAAAAAATAGCGTGTGCGGGCAAGCGGTAAAAGGCGCCGGCTTCGCTGGCAATTTTGGCCACGGGCCATAGGCCCGTGCCACCTGGGTGGGCGACCTTTTTGCCGTGAATCATTGCACGGAGGATTTACGTTAATTTGAGCAGCGGGCTTAGAAAATCCGATCGCCGGTTTTGGGATCGGTTTCAAACACAGGCGCTTTGGGATGAACCGCCGGCTGGCCGGTGTCGGGTTGGGGCAGGAATTTGTCGTTCTCACGCAGCTCGAGCCACGTGTACGTCACGCCCGGCTTGGGATGCTCGGGAATCCAACTGCCAGGCTGCTGGCTGGGCCCGCTGTCGGGACTGCGGGGCAGGCGGATGATGCCCTGGGATGGTTCGGTGTAGAACGACCGCATTTCACGATGGTCCGGCGCGCGAAACACGTGCCAAACGAACTGCCACTCGGGCACATCGGGATTCAGCGCGTAGCTGCCGGCTTGAAATTCCGCCGACCGCCGCCAGACCCAATGGCTGGAATCGCTGCGGAGTTCGATTTCGTGCCGGCCGGGGGTGGCCATGTAAAAATGGTCGATCCAGTGCGGCTGCAAATCCCCCACCCGCTCGCTGTCGACGTACAGCGTGGCCGAGGTGTCCGCGGTGTTGACGATGTAGATTTCCACCGCGCGCCGAAAATTCCGCAGGACCATCGCCGCCAACACGACCGAAACCGTTACCGAGGCCAGTCCTGCCAGCCGCCGCGTCGTGGCCCTCGGCGGCTTGAGCGCCTGGGGGACCTTGGCTGGCGGCCGCTTCAATTGAGCCGCCGCGAACTGTAGTTCCACGCTCGATCGCCATCCGGGCGCCACGCGCAGCACGGTCACCGGCACCGACGCCGATGGCGCATGGACGGAGCACTCCTCCGGTGGAATGACCGCCGGCGGAGCGGACAATTCCATCGAGGCGGCGGGCCGGACCGACGGCGCATCCGATGCGGACGCAATCTCCGACGCGGGAATTGGCGCAGCGGACGCAACCGACGGCACGTCCGTCACCGACGCCGCCACTGTTGGCGCGGTCGCGATCGATTCAGCCGGAGGCAGGGCGCCCTCGGGCGGTGGATGATCGCCGTCGACGGCGGAAGCGACCGTCGGTACAGGCGTCGGTACGGGCGCAAGCGGTTCCGGCGGGTCACTTGGTCCGCTCGCGGGCAGATCGACCGTTGGCAATCGCGGCGCCACCTCGGACGCACAGGCACGCGTTTGGTCCTCTGCGGACACGGGCCGTTCGGTCACGGGGGCTGGCGCAGCCGGAGCAGATGCGGCCATGGGCACGGGCGACGGTGGGAGGGTGGACTCGGTCAGGAACACAGGGGATTCTGCCAAGGGCGGAGGCTTGACGGAACTGTTCGTCACGGCGTGGCGCACCACGGCCATCCCAGCTTCGCCGCCGTACGGTTCGTTCGCTGGTGCGACCGGTGCAATCCCGGCGACCGGAGCGTCCATGGCTTCCGCGGCGGGGGCGGAAGGATTCGGCGCTGGTCCGGGGGGCACTGCGGGCGCGGCGGGCAAGGCCGATGCGTTGCGTTCGACCACCCGACGGGATTCGGCGATGGCCGCCGCCAGTGCATTGGCGCGCGCGATACGATCGGGCGCCACCGGCGCCACGTCGAAGTCACTGACCGACTTTGCCGTGAACAGCCGCGCCGCCAAATGCGGATGCGCGCCGGCGGCTTCGTAGGCGGCCATGCACTCCGGCAGCGTCAGCGGCCGGCCGAGGTCGCGCCGCCAGGCGTCGAAGGCTTCGCGCGCCCAGTGGTCGGCGCGGGCGGTCTTCCAGACCCGCCACAGCAACAGCATGAGCATCGGGTAGGCCGCGGCAAACACGGGCCAGGGAAGAAGGTCATCGAACGGATGGCCAATCTGGTACAGGTGGCTGGCCGCCACGGCGAACACCAGCAACGGCAGCACGCCACCCCACCATACCTGCAGCCAGCTCCACCCACGCAAACGGCGCCAGACGACCGACCAGTCGGTCAATTGGCGCCGGAGTCCCGGTGTGGTCACCGGCGCAAAGCGCAGCGGGCTGGCTTGACGCAACCGGGCAATCAGGCCGGCGTCGCCGGCCGAAGTCCGGCTGCGGACGTAGAGTTCGGTCAGCGTCAGTCCGCGCAACTGCCCGGTCGGGACGGGGCGACAGGTGGCGGCCACGATGCCCGCCAGCGACGTACCGCAATCGAGGCAGCGCGCGCCCTCCAGGAGGGGACCACTCGCCGCGGAGGAAGCGTCCAGCGCGGAGGAACCGCCGGGTGCGGGGAAAACGCCAGGAACAGTGGGAGCTCCGAGAGCGGAAGCAAGGACGCCGCCCGCCGGAGGTGGCGCCGCCCGGCGATCGAGCCCCTCGCAGACCGCCGCCCGCAGCCACTCGCAGCGATAGCAATAGGCGGCCACAAACCCCGCCGCCGAGGGCCCGGTTTCCGACGATGGCAAACGGTCGGTCGAATGGCGGGCCGGTTCGGCTGCGGTGGAGGCAGGGGCCAGGCGGTCAGTTTCCTTGAAGAGCAAGCTGGACCTCCGGGGGTAGCGCCCCTCCATCGTTCGTCTGGAAGTCCTGCGCCTGGTCGCGCAAAATGGCTTTCTCCGTCATATAGGATGGGTCGTTTGCGGCCTTCAGATTGAGCACCAAATAGGCACGCAGCCAAATACTATCCGGCGCCAGTTCGGTCGCCCGTCGCAAATGGCTGATAGCCACCGTTAAGTTCCCCGACAGCTCCGCCAGTTGCAGTTCGACCTCCGCGGAGTCATCGGAGTCGGACGCCTTGAGCAGGTAGCTGAAGGCCTGTACCGTGTCGCCCAGCCGGTTGTAGGTGATGCCAAGGCATTTGTTCCAGATTGTCAGGTTGGGGTATTTCAATGCCTGTTGCTTCCAGAAGGCCAGCGCCTGGTCCGGCACAACCGTGCCCCAATGCTCAAAAACATGGTTCGCCCGCAACGTGATATCCGAAGGCGGATCCTGGTCGATGTACTGCTGGAAGCATCCGATGGCCTTGGCGGTATTGCCGAGTTGCATCTCAAGGTCGCCCTCCAGAAGGGCCTTCATGGGGTCGTCGTCGACCTGCTCCAGGTGCCGCAACGCATCGTCGTACTCACCCCAGGCGCGGTATACATCCGAAGCAATGCGATGATCGGCGGAGACATCCGGGATGGTCTGGTCGATTTGCGCGGTGCTCAGGCCGATGAAGGACAGCTCCGGCATGGTACTCCGCAGCAGTCCTGAATCCTGCTCGAAGGCGATGCGGAGTTCCTGCATGCCGCGTTCCAGTTCCGCCTCACCGGTCCCCTGACTGCTCCACAGGTGCAGCCGGGTCAACCCACAAAACAATTGCATCCGGGCGAAGCCCCGAGAGTAGCTGGAGGCAATTTTCAAATGCCCCAGCGCCTGCACGCGCCAGTCGTCCATTTGCCGGGGCAACACGATATTTTCGTCAATCATGGCCTGTTCGAGCGCCGGTGGGGGCTCCGCCTGCGCCAACTTCAGCAAGCCATTCGAGTCCAGGGCATCCCACTGGGCCCGGGTGGCGCTGTCGGCCTTGGGTTCCAGGCGGTGCAACAGCGTTCGCAACAGCGGCGCATTCAACGTCGGAAGCACCTCCTGCGCCTTGGACGCGGGAGGCATGCGCTGGAGCACGTCAAGATAGGCCAGGTAGAAGTAGAGCTCCCCGTTGAAGGGTGTCACCTGGATCGCCTTGTACACAGAACTGCGGATGCGATAGGAGGACTCCAACGCGTCGGGTGGCAGCCCCGGTGAAAACGGCTCAGGCATAAACAACTGGTCGATGGGTGAAATCGGGCGGTGCAGGTGGCGTTCCAGCCCAACCTGCGCGGCAATCGTGTCCGGATAGGCGCTCAAGGAATCGATGAAATTCGGCGCCAGCAGCGTGTCCCAATGGTCGTCTGTCACGGCCATGTCGTTGTCGCGGAGGGAGCGGATCTGCGTTTCCTGCATGCCGCCATACAAAATCAATGCGGCAGGCACACTGGCGGCCAAGCCCAACAGCGGCAGCACCCCCAACAGCCAACGCGGCGCGGGTGATACAGAGCGCTCGGTCGGCGCCGAACCGGCCGCGTGCGCCTGCTGCCAGGAAAGCAGGCTCGGCGGCGTCTCATCGGGCGACAGGGGCTCGTTGGGTCGCGCGGCCACGCCCCAGGCCACGCCCATTAGCGCGGTTAGAATCCACAGCGTGGCCGGCTCGTAGAACGGTACATCGACCAACCCGACCGCCAGGATCGAGACCACCGCCCACAGCACGCAAATCATGTACACGCGGCGTCGCGAACGCAGGTGATGCATCGCGGTGACGACCTCGTGGCTCCACCAAACGAGGCAGGCCAAAAGCACCAGGGCGGCCGGAATTCCCAAGCCGGTGGCATATTGGAGATATTGGTTGTGCGCGTGGTTCCAAACCAGCGGCGACTGGTAGTCCGGCAGGTGCGGCGCGGCGTCGCCGAATGCCCCGGCGCCCCAGCCGGTGATCGGTTTGAGACCGATTAATTCGGTGGCGTAGCCCCAGCCGGTCACGCGCATGTTCCACGACAGGGGCAGCGAGGCCAGCCGGTCCGTCACTTTTTGAAAGCCGAAAATCACCTGCTGTACGATCAACAGCAGCGCCACCACGAGCATCATCACGAAGCCGCGCCGACGCATCAGGACCTTGCGGCCGTAGATCGCCATCAGCACCAGCGCGCTCAACCCCAAAATCACCGCCGCGGTCCGGCAGCCGGTCAAAAACAGCGCCGCGGCGGTGACCGTGATTCCCAACCAGTACAGCGAGTAGCTGGCCGTCAGGGAAAAGTTGCGGGTGATCATGCGGAAGGACGGCGGTCCGTCGCGCCGCCACGAGGTGAAATGGGTGCTCACCCACAGCCCCACCAGGCACGGCAGATACAAAAGCAACAGGGCCGCGAACCGGTCCTGGTTGGAGTAGGTCCCTCGCACCGCGGTGGCGGCGGTGTGGTACAGGGGCAGCCAGGCCGCAATGCGGCTCATCGCGTCGTTGTCGCCGGAGGCGAGGGAAATCGCAACCACGCTCTGCAGGGTCCCCGAAATGGCGAGCGCCAACAGCATCGCCCGGATGCGGTCGCTCGATTTCACCAGCCACGCCGCACCGGCAAAAATTACCGCCGCGACCAGAAACGTTTCGCCTTGCTGCAGACTTTTCCATGGATTCGCCGACAGGATGTTCTGCGAGGGCCAATCGATCGAACCGCTGAAGGCCGGATGCGCCGCAAACCCCTGCACCAGGGCCCAGGCTCCGACGAGGATCAGTCCGACCGCGGGAAAAGGTCGTCCGCCGATTCCGCCGCGCACATACTGCGGCACCAGGAACAGCGTGAACCACGCGAGGAACAAAATCGAATAGAGGCCCAGGGCCCAGGGAGGACGACAGCCGGCCAGCAGCGGCGCCGACACCAGCAACATGTAAAAGACACTTCGACCGGCCCTGCGGATTCTGCGTCGAATCTTTTGCGGTCCGCGGTTAACGCGCGATTTTTGGGTGGGCGATGCGACCGTGGACATGGTGCGGAACCCTGGACGATGGAACGACGCGAGGGGTCAGCGCCCGCAAATCCCCTGCAGATTCTATTTCAGCAAGCTGCTAGGCCGACACACGTTTCCCGGATCGTTTTTCGACGTCGAGCGCGACACGGAAGGCCTCGGCAATCTGGTCGGCGCACAACCCGCACTCGCGCCACTGCTCGACGGGTGTCCCATGGGCGATCAGCCGGTCGGGAATGCCGCGCACGATCAGGCGCGCGCCGTCGCGAGCCGAGCCGGAATCGGTCGCGGCCTTCGCAAACAAGGACCCGAAACCGCTCGCCGCCTGGTGGTCTTCCACCGTCATCACCAGCGGGCCGCCGCGCATCACCTGGTCCACCATCGCCTGGTCGATGGGGCGGGCAAACCGCGCGTTCACCACCGTGACTTCCAGGCCGGATTCTTTCAGGAGATCCGCTGCTTTCAGGCATTCGTCGACGGTGGCGCCGTAGCCCACCAGCGCGCCGTCAGGCCCCTCGCGCAGAAATTCCGCCACGCCGGTTTCGATCGGCGGGGTCGGATCGGACAGCGCCGGCGCCGGCACATTGCCGCGCGGGTAGCGCATCGCGCAGGCGTGCTCCTGCGCCAGCCCGTACTCCACCATCATCCGCGCTTCCGGACCGTCTTTGGGCGCCATCACGGTGAGATTCGGAAACGCGCTCAGATAGGCCAGATCGAAAACGCCGTTGTGGGTGGCGCCATCGTTGCCGACCAGACCGCCGCGGTCCAGACCGAAGAACACGGGCAGGCTTTCCTGCAGGACAACCTCGTGGAAAATCTGGTCCACCGCGCGTTGCAGGAAGGTCGAATAGATGCACACGAAGGGGCGCATGCCTTCCTTCGCCAGCGCGCCGGCAAACGCCACCGCGTGCTGCTCGCAGATGCCCACATCGTAGAACCGGTCCGGGAACTCCGCGGCAAACGCGCCGAGTCCGGTGCCGTCGGGCATGGCCGCGGTGATCGCCACCACTCGTTTGTCCTGTCGCGCCAAATCGCCGATCGCGCCGGCCACCGTCTCTGAATAGCTGGGCGGGGCCGCCTTGCGCGGCATCGGCAGCACCTTGGTCTGGTCCTGGGACACTTCGTAGGAAAAAGGCTTGGGCGCGTGGTAGGTCACCGGGTCGGTCTGGGCCGGTTCGAACCCATGCCCCTTGTTCGTGAGCGCGTGCAAAAGCACCGGGCCGCCCATGGATTTCAACTTGCGCAGGTGCTCCACCAAGCCGACCACATCGTGGCCGTCCACCGGGCCGAAATAGCGGAAACCCAGGGAAGAAAATATTTCGCTCGGCGTGAAAGCGCCGCGCACGGCTTCCACCGCTTGGCTGGCCGCCCGGCGCAGAATCGGAATGTGCATCAGGGTTTCCCGCAGACCCTTGCGCACCACCGAATACTCACTGCTTTCGCGTACGCGGGTCAGCATCTCCGACAGCGCGCCGGTGGTCATCGAAATGGAGCAACTGTTGTCGTTCAGCACGACCAGCAGGTTCCGCCGCAGCATCCCGGCGTTGTTCAGCCCCTCGTAGGCCACCCCACCGGTCAGAGAGCCGTCTCCAACGAGGGCCACCGCGCGCAGATCGCGCCCTTGCAGGCGGGCGCCTTCGATCAACCCCAAGGCCGAAGAGATCGCGCAGGATGCATGGGCGGTGTGGAAGGGATCGTAGGGCGATTCCTTTGGATCGGGGTAGCCGGCCAGCCCCCCTGCATCGCGGATCGATGCGAAGCGCTCCCGGCGGCCGGTCAGAATCTTGTGGGGGTAGACCTGGTGGCCGACATCCAGCACCAGCCGGTCATGCAGGAAGTCGTACACGAAGTGCAGGGCGACCGTCAGTTCCACCACGCCCAGGTTGGAGGCGAAGTGGCCGTTCTTCTTGGAAATCACATCGATGATCAGTTGCCGAATTTCCTGACAGACCTGGCGCAGGCTGCTTAGCGGCAGTTTGCGCAGGTCGGCCGGCGTCTGAATCGTAGGTAGCAGGTCCATGGGCGATTCCGGCATCCGCGAACCGGCTCGCCGAACGGCCTATACAGCCGCCTCCCCGGTCGCTACAATAGAAAAGTTCCCCGGCACGTGTCACGGCGGGGAGCCTCATTATACGAGCCGATCCGAAGTTCGGAAATGGCTTCCGTGCGGACGTGGCGGAACTGGCAGACGCGCAAGACTTAGGATCTTGTCTCGCAAGGGGTGTGGGTTCAACTCCCACCGTCCGCACCAGCCCCCCGGCGCGGCCTCCGCCGGAGGGTGGAATGCGCTCAGCGCCCAGGAGGATTTGGACGATGGGGTTTGCCCCCCGCCACCACGGGCGCTGCACCGCCCTGCTTCAAGCCGTCCTGCTGGGCATGGCGGTCTCTTTGCTGGCCGGTCCGAATCGGCGGCTCGGCGCCGCCGACGATGTTTTTGCGCTAATCGGGGCCGACAAGACGAAAGAGGTCGAGGCGCTGCTCAAGGCCAACCCGAATCTGATCAATGCCACCAATGACAAGCAGGAATCGCTGATTCTGTGCGCGAGCCGGCGCAGCAACCAGACGCTGATCGAATTTCTGATTGCGCAGGGCGCAGATCCCAATCGGCCCGACCCCAACGGTAGGACGCCGGTCATGCTGTGCGCCGAAGGAGGCCGACTCGGCTGCGTGCAGGCGCTGGTCAATCACGGCGCCAACCTAAACCTGCTCGATAACAATCACCATGGGGTCCTTATTTACGCCAGCAGCCATCCGTGGGGAAGTATCATCGACTATATCCGCCAGGTGGAAGCCGTTGACATCCCGCCCGGCTCGGCCCCAGCCATGGACAGCAATCCCGCCGGTGCGGCGGCGCTGGCCTCCGGCAAGGCCGCCGACTTTGCCGGCTTGCTGAAAGCCGACCCGCTGTATGTTTACGCCCGCGACACCCAACACCGCACCGCGCTGATGCTCATGGCCGACCAGCGCAATTCCGAAGCCACCGGGGAGTTGCTCCAGAACAAATCGTTCGTCGACGCCGTGGACGCCGATGGCCGCACCGCGCTGATGCACGCTGCCATCATCGGCGCGCCGGATGTCATCAACCTCTTACTGCCCGCCGGCGCCGACCCTCTGCTCACCGACAAAGACGGTCAGAATGCCCTCGCCCTCGCGCGAGCGAACAATCGCGCCAATGCCGCTGCGCTCCTCGAGGCCGCCATGAAAACCGCCTCCCAGCCGCACCCGATTGCCGACGCGGCGCTGCTGACCGACTTCTCCGCCAATCGCCCCGGGGCGGTGAGAGGCTATTTGGCCAGGCACCCCGAACGGGCCAATGCCACCGACGCGAAAGGTCAATTTCCGCTTTTGATTCTGGCTGCCAGCAGCGACGAGGTGCAGATGGAACAGGTTCTGATCGCCGCCCACGCGAATCTCAACGCGCCGGACTTCGAAGGCCTCACCGCCCTCATGCGCGCCGCAAAGAACGGCGCGGAGGATTCGGTCAAACTGTTGATGTATCAGGGGGCTGATCCTTACTTGAAATCCCCGACGGGTGAAACCGCGGAAGCTTACGCCCGCGAACGCGGGCATACCGTCGTGGCCGATTACCTCCACACGATCCTGCTGGCCCAACCGCTGGCGCCGGGGGGCGTCGCCGCGCCTCCCGCGCCGCCCGTCCCGCCGACCGTGATGGGCGACTTCGAAGATGCCGCGCCGACCGCGATCTGGGAGGTGAAAGGCGGGCAGGCCAGCGTTGTCGCCGACCATGCCTCCCACGGCCAAATGGCGATCAAGATGGCTTCCGGCTCCCTGATCTCCGCCTGGAACCTCCCGGTCAAGGACTGGTCAACCTACGATTCCTTCCAGTTCGATGTGTATCTCGATGGCACCGCGCCGGGCAAATCCTCGGTCACGGTCTGTGACCAACCATGGGTCGACAGCGGCAACGGCTACTACGAACGGTACAACGCGAACTTCACCCTGCACCCGGGCGCAAACACCATCACTATTCCCGTGCACGGCATGTACCGCGGCGAAGCGGACCACCATAGCTCCAAACTGCTGACCAACATTGACCCGGCCAAGATCACCCGGGTCGACATCAGCTTCGATGCGACCACGCCGCCCCAGACCGCCTACCTCGATTACATCCGGCTGGTCAAAACCGGTGTCGGCGCGAGCAACACGGACCGGGGCGCGCCCTCCCCGATACAACCGGGCCTCATCGCCCGGTTTTTCAAGGGCAAAGATTTCAGTCCTGATGATTTCCTGGTTGAACGCATCGATTCCACAGTGGACTTTGATTGGAATGGAGCGGCGCCAACAGCCGGCGTTCCCTCGACCTACTTCTGCATTCGCTGGACCGGCATCCTGCGCGTCACGACCGCCGGCCATTACACCCTCGCAACGGTCAGCGACGACGGGTCGCGGTTGACCCTCGATGGAAATGTGATCGTATCCCAGTGGCTGGACCAGCCGGCTAAACGCGTAGCCGGATTAGTTGATCTGACCGCTGGCGACCATGAACTGCAATTGGACTATTTCCAAGGCAGTGCCGAATCCGCCTGCAAACTACTGTGGTCGCTGCAGGACGGCTTTGGCGAGCAGGTCATTCCCGCGCAAGCCCTGTGGCACGGCCCTTCCAACCTGTCCAACCTGTTCAGGGCGATCGACCGCGACGACCTACCCACCGTCAAAGCCGCGCTCGCCTCTCTTCCCGCCCTCGCCACGCAGGCCGACGCCAGCGGTCGCACAGCCCTGCACGCCGCCGCCGCCAGCGACCCTGACATCGTCTCCCTCCTGCTGGCCGACAAGGTCGACCCCAACAAAGCCGACGCTCAGAATTGGCGGCCGATCCACATCGCCGCGGAAGCCGGCCGCGCCGACATCGTCAAACTGCTGCTTGAAAACCGCGCCGATCCCAATCCCGCCGCGGCGCCCGGTTCCCAGACGCCCCTCTACATCGCCGCAATCTACGGCTTCACCGATGTCGCCAAATATCTCCTTGCCGGCCACGCCGATCCCAATATCGCCGCTCAGGACGGCGAAACGCCGCTCCAGTGCGCCGCCAAAAACGGCTACACCGACATCGTCTCCCTGCTGATCCTGGCCAAGGCCGATCTCAACGCCAAGGACGCGGCCGGACACACCGCCCTCGACGATGCCGTGGCCGCCGGCCACACCGGCGTCGCCTCGCTGCTCAAAAAGTACGGCGCGGCCGGCACTCTGGCCGTGCCTCCTGACGCCGGCATCCATGCCGACCCGAAAGCCAGCCTCGATCCCGTCCAGGAAAAGGCCTTCCTCGACGCCTGCTACGCCTGCGACACTGCCAAAATGGATGCCCTGCTCAAACTCAATCCCAACCTGGCTTTCTCCCGCGACCCGAGCGACTACACCGGCCTGCATGCCTTGGCCTGCGCTTCTCGTGCCTCGCCAGAAATGGCCGAGAAACTGCTCGACCTTGGCGTCCCGGTCGATATCCGTCACAAGTGGGGCCGCACGCCGCTCCATCGCGCCTGCGAGTTCGGCAACCTTGCGCTGATCAAGTTTTTCCTCCAAAAGGGCGCCGATATCAACGCCCTGGATGACAACCACTGGAGCCCGCTGTACTTCGCTGCCCAGAGCGAAAACGACGCGGACCATGTCGCAGCGATCCAGTACCTGCTCGACCACAAAGCCGACCCGACCCTGAAAAGCAAGGACGGCCTGACGCCCTACGGGGTCGCCAAACAAAAAGGAAATACCCTGCTGGTGAAGGTCTTCGAGGAGCATGGCATTACTCAATAGTCGCGGTGGCGGATCGGTCCGATCGCGCGGGCGGATTACACATAGGATTGGAGAGATCTGGCGGATGAAGGTTCAAGAGGGTTTATCTGCCCAGTCCCTCCGGGGCACCCGGGCCACACTCGCCCCCCGCGGACTGCACCGTCTGGCGTTGGCCGTGCTGTCCGCCGTTCTCTGGACGGCCGTTCCAGCCGCCTTGCCCGGTGCCGACAGCGCCGCGCTCGACGACCTCATTTCGCACTGGAAAAACGCCGAAGCCCTGGCGATGCTCAAGGCCCATCCGGAACTGCTCAATCAACCCGGCGTTCACAGCCAGACGCCACTGATTCTCGCTTCCCAGGAGTGCAATCCCAACCTGGTGGCCGCCATACTGACGCTCAACCCCAAACTTGACCTTCAGGATTTCGAGGCTCAAACGGCGCTCATCCGGGCCAGCAAAAATGGCAGCCTGCCCATCGTCAAACTGCTCGTGGCCAAGGGCGCCAATATCGATCTCAAGGATCAAAATGGGCTCACCGCCGAAGCCATGGCGCGCGACCGGAACAATCTGGACATCGCGCAGTATCTGCACGACGAGGAAGTCCGGCGCCACCCGGAAACCATCACCGACCCGGGCAGCGGCGAGGATTTCCTCACCGCAGTCGCCAACTACCACACCAGCATCGCCCTCGGATTGCTCGCCCGCGAGCCGGCGCTGGTCAATGCCGTGAACACTCAGGGACAGACCGGCCTGATGATCGCCGCCAAACTCGCCTTACCCCCGCTCGTCACGGCCATTCTCGCCCAGCATCCGGACCTGCACCTGACCGATCCCGACGGCAAAACCGTGGTCCATTATGCCGTCGAGGGCAACAACTTGGACATTCTGAAAGCCGTCGTTGCCGCCGGCGCCGATCCGCGCACCCGCGACAAAGCTGGCCAGACACCCGAGGAAGAGGCAATCTCCCTGGCCCGCCAGCCGATGGCGGACTACCTCAAGGAAGCCGAGGCTGTCGTACCTGCCACCGTGGCCCTCCAAGCCGATCTGCGAGCTGCCATCACCAACGACAAACCGGCCAATGTTCAATCCATTCTGGCGGCCCACCCCGAGCAGGCCAATGCGCGGGATGACAAACGGTTCACCCCTTTGATCCTCGCCGCCTCCTGCGGCCAAACCGACCTGATCGACCCGATCATCAGCGCCGGCGCCGATATCGACGCGCAGGATGGCGACGGCATGTCAGCCCTGCATCACGCCGCCAAAAATGGCCTCCTCGCCACGATCAACGCCATGCTCGCACACAACCCCAACATCGGGCTGGTCGACAACAACCGCCAGACCGCCGAAGACCTGGCCCGCGCGAACAACCACGCCGATTGCGCCGATCGCTTAAAGCAGGCGGCGCAAAACGGCGGCGGCGGCGGCGCTGGCGGCGGGCCCGAACCTGGCGGCGGTGCCTCCGGCCAGGCGCTGCCGGGCCTGCTGGCCCGGTTCTACACGGGACGCAACTTTCTCCCCGGCGATTTCCTGCTCGAACGTGTCGATGGACCCGTCAACTTCGACTGGGATGCGGTGCCCCTTCCCACGGGCGTCCCCACTGAACAATTCTGCATCCGCTGGATCGGCCTCCTGCGGGTCGCGAAGGCCGGCCATTACACCCTGGCAACCCGCAGCGATGATGGCTCCCGCCTGATCATCGACGGCAAAGTCGTCGTCGACCAGTGGCAGTCCCAGGCCGCAACTCGCGTGGCTGGGGACATCGATCTGACGGCCGGCGACCATACCCTCCAGTTGGACTACTTCCAGGACACCGGCGACGCCTCCTGCCGCCTGTTGTGGTCGCTCCAGAACGGCTTTGACGAACAGCCCATCCCGCTTCAAGCACTCTGGCACGCGCCGTCCGATCTCGACCGCCTGATCGCCGGCATCGCCCACCACGATCTGCCGGCCGTCCAGGCGGCGCTCGCCGCGATGCCGACCCTGGCCACCCAGACTGACGCGGCGGGGCGCAGCGTGCTGGACCTGGCCGCCGCCGTTGGCGACGCCGATATCGTTTCTTTCCTGCTGGCCAACAAGGTCGATCCCAACAAGGCCGACGCCCAGAACTGGCGGCCGATCCACATCGCCGCCGAAGCCGGCCGTGCCGACGTGGTCAAACTGTTGCTTGAAAACCACGCCGATCCCAACCCCGCCGCCGCGCCGGACGCGCAGACCCCCTTGTACATCGCGGCCGTCTACGGCTTCACCGATGTGGCCAAATACCTGCTCGCCGGGCGTGCCGATCCCAACGTGGCCACCCAGACCGGCGAAACCCCCCTCCAGTGCGCCGCCAAAAACGGCTACACCGATATCGTTTCTCTGCTGATCGTCGCCAAAGCCGATGTGAACGCAAAGGACGCCACAGGCCACACCGCCCTTGATTTCGCATTGGCCGCCGGCCACGCCGACGTCGCCGCACTGCTCAAGAAATACGGCGGCACCGCTGCCGCGCCCATCGCCGGCGGTCATTCGCTCACCGACGCGCCGCCGCCCTCCGGCCCGGTGTCATCCTTGACCACCACCGCCGCCGCCAAGGTCGATACCACGCTGCTGCCGGCCGGCGTGCAGGTCCAGACGCCGGCCGACTACGGCCTGACCGCGCCCGATCCCAATGCTACGCTCGATCCGGCCCAGGCCAAAACCTTCTTGGAGGCCTGTTTCAACGGCGACGATGCCCAGGTCCAAAGCCTGATTAAGACCAACGTCAATCTCGTCCTCGCGCGCGACAATTCCCACTACGACGCACTTTATATGGCCGTCCACCGCTGCCACGGGCAGGTCATCGAGGAACTCATCGACCTCGGCGTCCCGCCCGACCGACCGGAAATCGCCAACAAGCGGACGGCGTTGCACCGTGCCTGCGAATTCGGCAACTTGGAGGCGGCGCAGGTGCTGCTGGCCCATGGGGCCGACATTGAGCGCCGGGACGACCGCGGCTGGACACCTTTGCAGTACGCCTGCAAAAACGCCGACACTCCAAACTTCCAACCGTTGATCGAGTTCCTGCTCAAAATGCACGCCGACCCAACCGTCAAAAATCAGGATGGCGACACCTCCTACACGCTGGCCAAAACCTTCGACCGGCCCCTGGCCCTTCAGACCCTCGAAGCCCACGGCATCCACCAATAATTTCCCCAGCGCCGCCTTCCGACCGCCGCGGCTGCGCATTTACAAACCGCAAAAAACGCGACAATGGAGCCCTTTCACTCGCGCGCAGTGGCGCGTGACGCTCGGCCACGGCTCAAAAGGATCGGCTCATGATTCAGAGTGTTCTGCTTTCGCTTCTTTTCGGACTTATTCCGGCAGCCTTCGCCGCCGATGCGGCCGCTCCCGCCACGCCGCCGGCCGCTGCCGCGCCCGCACCCTCTGCCTCCAGCGCCACGCCTGCCGCTGCGACCGCCACCTCCGCGGGCAAAGCCACCGGTTCTTCGAGCACCGCCGGTACGCCCGGAACTTCCGGGACACCCGCCACTCCAGGAACCACCGCATCCACCGTACCGGCCAACGGCCAGGCGGAACCGTCGACGATGAGCGGTCTGACCAGCATGCTGCCGATTTTCGCGGTCATGATTTTCATTTTCTACTTCATGCTTATCCGCCCCGAATCCAAACGGCGCAAGGAACATGAGGCGCTGCTGTCCACCATCAAAAAAGGCTCGCATGTCATCACCAGCCACGGCGTTCACGGCGTGGTCCAGGATGTTCAGGGCGATACGGTGCTGCTCACCATCGACCAGAACAACAAGGTCACCATCAAGATTCAAAAGTCCCACATCGGCACCGTCACCGCGGGTGGCGACGGGAAATAGTGCTTCGGATTTTTTCCAGCCCAGCGTGATTTGCGGTCCGGCCGGTGCTGAACTCCCAGCCAATTCGTTGAGCTGCTCATCGCTGCCATGCGGATTTATCTTGCCTGCCGCGCGATCATCCCCTGGGGGTTCGAGTTCCCGCCCGGTTCCCCCTCTGGAGCCAACCGCGCCAGGCTCGCGAGGAACAAGAGCCGGTACGGCACGGTGGCGGCTCTCCCAAGGTGCGTGGTAAAGGCCCGCACCGAAACGAGATATCGCAGGGTCAGAACTGATCGGGATTGAAGGCTTTGGATCGGTCCTCTTGGAGGCGCTTGAGGAGCGCCAACTTCTCGTCGTATTTGCCCTTCACCAGCGCACAAGCTTCTTCTTCGGCTCGCACCGCGAGGTCCATGTCGCCGACGATCGCGTAAACTTTGGCCAACTGATGGAGGTAGGCGGCGTTTTTTCCGCTGGTCAGGCTGACGGCATTGTTGGCGCTGCGGATGGCGCCGTCGGGATCGTACAGGGGCTTGAGCTCCGGCTTGGACTGCTCCAGCGACAGCCGATACCAAGCGCGCGCGTTGGTCGGGTCTTCGCCGACCGCCTTCAAAAGCATCACCTTGGATTTTTCGTCGTAGCTATCCCAGGCAGCCACGAGTCCGTAGTCGGTGAGCACCACCGAATAGGCGCGCATCTGCGCGGCGGTGGGCGCGGTGATGGCCGCGTACAGATTGACGGCGTGATCGAAGCTGGCCATGGCGAGGTCGGCGCGGTTGAGCGCAACGAAATTGCGGCCGCGGTCGTGCCAGGCTTCAGGGTCGCTGGGCCGGAGGTTGGTGACGGTGGCGAGAGCGGCCTCGGCGAAATCGTACTGATGCGCGCGATAGAAAATCGCGGCGGCCCGCTGAAGCGTGTCGGGCGAGTCTGGATCGGCGGCGGCGGCCGATTGCGCGGCGTTGGCGGCTTCAAGCGGCTGGTCGCACTGCAGGCAGGCGTCGCCGTAGTCGAGCCAGAGTTCCGGCAGGTTGCTACGCAGCGCGATGGCTTTGCGATATTCGTCGCGCGCGAGGGAATATTCCTGGCCGTCCTGCAGAACTTTCGCGAAGTAGTAGTGCACCGACGGGTCCTGGGGGTATTCGGCGGCGAGGTCCTGGAATTCGGAGCGCGCGGCGGGGCGGTTCTTGAACTGGTGGTAGCGCTGGAGCGCGGCGGCGACCGGCGGACTGACGGTCAGGGTCGGATGGCCGTCGTCGAAGCCCATCTGACGCTGGACGAGGTTGTCAATGTTGAGGCCGTCGAGGGCGGCCAGGTAGGCGTTGTCGACAGCTTCGGGCTGGGACAGATCGCAGCCGGCCAGGGCGGTGGCAATGGCGATGACCAGCGCAAGCGACAGGGCAGGCGCAGTGCGACGGCAGGCGGGGCAGGGCTGCGGACGCGGACAGGCCGCGGATTCACGGGTAGACGGTTTCCCCGCCACGGGTACAGTTCCTTTCGAGATGGACGCGACGAGCGCAACCGGCGCAACGGGTGCGCGGGGAGCGACGAGTGGGACAAATCGGACCGCGTCGCGCCGCGCGGAACCGGACCGAATTCTACCACCAGATGGCGAGGCATGGACCGCGCTGCAGAGGATCACCGTCGATGCGATTGGGACTGCACTTGAGTCTGGGGCCGAACATGGTGGGCGGCGTACGGCGGGCGGTGGAAATCGGCGCACAGGCGTTGCAGCTATTCTGCGGATCGCCGCGCAGCTGGTCCAAGACGCCGTTCGATCCGGCGGTGCTGGAAGGCTTCGTGCGGGAACGGCGCGCGGCCGATCTTCATCCGCTGGCAATCCACGCCACCTATTTGCTGAATCCGGCGGCGCCCGACGAGGCGATCTGGCAGCACACGGCCGAAGCGCTGGCGGTGGAACTGGCGCGGGCGCGGGACATGCAGGCGGATTTCTACGTGATTCATCCGGGGTCACACCGCGGGGAGGGCCTGCCGGCGGCTTACAGCCGGATTGCTCGGTGCTTGGAAGCGGCCTGGAAGGTAACGCCGGACGCACCGCCGGTGCTGTTCGAAAACACCGCCGGGGCCGGCGCTACGGTGGGACGTTCCTTCACCGAACTGGGCGATTTGCTGCGGATCGTGGCGGCGCCCACGCGCACCGGGGTGTGCCTCGACACCTGCCACGCCTATGCGGCGGGCTACGACATCACCACCCCGACCGGATGTGCGGCGATGCGGGAGGAAATGGAGCGCGCGCTGGGCGGGCTGGCGCCGATTCGGATGCTGCACATCAACGATTCGAAGTTCGCGTGCGGAGAAAACAAAGACCGCCACGAACACATCGGGCTGGGGCACATCGGCGAAGCCGGATTCCGCACGTTTTTCAGAACCTTTCCCTTCGACGATCGGGGCGGGATTCTCGAGACGCCGCAGGACGAGGAGGACGACGATCGCACGGACCTGCGCAAAATCGAACGGCTGACTTCCGGGGGTGGGCGACCCGGGCTCGACCGCAAAGTTGCGGACGCTGGCCTTGGCGCGAAGAAGGCCAGTGGCAAGGTCCAGAGCAATTCGAAAGGCAAGGCCGCGGCGACGAAACCGCGACGAAAATCTGCCGCCAGGCGCAAGATTGGCCCAGGTCAGTAGCTGAAAGTCAGCGACACCATGGGGCCCTGCACGGTGGCCTTGAAGTACAGGTAGTCTTCGTAGAATTCGATCCAAAGATATTCGTAGGTAAATTTGATGCCGACGTCGCGGGTGACCTGCCAGTCGAAGCCGCCGTTGGCGCGCAGGATGCGGGTGCGGATGTCGACGGGATTGCCGCGGGCTTCGTAGACAAACTGGAAGGTGTCGGAGAACGGAATTCGGCCGGAAATGCCGATGACCGGGTTGTTGATGCGCTTGATCAGGTTCTCGATTACCGGATTGCCAAAGGCATCGACGTCGGTGAGGAGTTTGGCGCGGGCGTAGAAAAACGACCAGCCGAGGTCGAGGCCGGCTTCGAGCCACGAAGTCCGGATCAGGCGCAGGCGATACCAGGCCATGATGTGCTGGCCTTCCATGCGGCCGCGGGCGACGCTGGGCCGCGGTTTGAAGGCGGCTTCGGTATATTCAATATTGAATTCGTTGATGGGATAGTTGGCGAAGGGTCGCACCGACAGAAGGACATAGGGTAGAAGATTGGTTTCGGGCGGGAGGTGTTCGTTGCCGTCGAAATTCACCAGCGGAGTGGCGCCGCCGAGCGGGTCGGGAATGTAAACCGGATCGCGGTGGAATTCACCGCCCTGCCAGCCGAGCCACGGGCCAAATTCGAAGCGCATCGTATAGGCCGGCAGTCCGTCTGCGTCCATGCGGTCTTTGCCGTTGAACGCGAAGAAGGGCCAGGCGTCCGGACCCTGCTGGTCGAGACCGAACATGGGCGGCGGCAAATCTTCGTCCAGAAACTGGTCGGCGCGGAGCGAGCGGCTGGTCGTGAGTGCGACGGCGCACCAAAGCAGGCCAAGGAGCGCGAGAGAAACCGACCGGGCAGAACGGGCGGCGGGCGGCGTGGACGGCTTCAAGGCGGTGACTCTCCAATGAAACAAGCGATCGCAGCCAGGCGGGCTCCGGAATGGCGCGAAGCGGACATTGTACTTGAATTTCTAACCGCTGAAGAATTCGCGCAGTCACCACGTGCGGAGGATGCACGCTCAGGGCAGCGGGTCCAGCCGCCGCCAGGTGTGAGGCGGAATCGCTCGGTCGCTGAGCGAAACCATGTCGGTCCAGTGCACGAGGGTGTCGCCGGTATTTTTGAGCACCGGCAGTGCGCCTTGGGCGGTCAGGGCCGGTTCCACGCGCCAGTGGCCATGGGAAGTCAGGCGGAGCGTCCAGCGGCCGGAGATCCGACAGCGCCCGCCCGGAGGGGCAAAGACCAGCCGGTTTTGCTCGCCCAGTTCGACGCTGACCGGCTTGTCGTCGGCGATGGCCAGAATGATCAGTTGGTCGTCCGAGCCGTGGGCGAAGTACAGGCCGGCGCCGGAAGCAGGCAGCGTGCCGGTTCCGGCCCAATACAAACGTCCGGGCACCATCAACCGCGGGCCGAGGCTGGTCTGGTGCAGTTTTTCGAGGCTGTCGACGAGCTCAATGGAGGCGCGATCCTGCGCCGGGACCAGCACGGGGCGCCCGCGCGAATCGGCCCATTGAACCGAACGTTCGGAATGGTTCAAAATCTGCAGCCGCGTTGCCGGGCCGAGCAGCATCCGCGGGCCGATGGGCGCGGATTTTGGTTTGGGGGCAACGATTTTTTCGGTGGGCGGCAAAGTGATCGGGCCGAGGTCGAATCGGACCTGACAGCGGTGGTCGGGGAAGCCATCGATCGTGATCTCCTGATCCAGATCGAGATCGCCGAGCGTCTCGGCGCTGAAGGTATCGACAAGGAGCATGCTCGGCGCAGTCACGCCGTTGGGACGTCGGCAGCGCAACCGCAAGCGACCGCCCTGCATGGTGAGCTCCACGGTCAGGTTGGGAAACCGGACCAGGGCGCTACCTTCGTGCGGTTCCTGCGGATCATTGCCGAAGGTGGGGCTGTCCAGAGTCCAGCCATGGTCGGCATCGACGGTGTAGGTGGGCGTGTCGCGACCTTCCGGAATCGGCGCCAGAGTCACTTCGCGGTTGGGGGCATTTTCGATCGGGCCGGATAGCGGCTCTTGGCAGCCGGCCAGGCCGAGGCCGAGGAAGGCGGCCAGGAGGGCGGTGGCGAGAGCGATGGCCGCGGGCCGTGCGACGGGGGCGTGGAAGCTCCGCCGCCTGCCGCCATTCCTGAATGCGCTTGCATCCACCAGCGAGTTCTCCCGTTCAAGTTTGGCTCAGGGGCGCACCTGGATTAACTGCTTCATTTCCCGCACCGCCTCGCGCAGACCGACGAACAGCGCGCGCCCGACGATGGAATGGCCGATGTTGAGTTCTTCCATGCCGGGGATGGCGGCCACCGGGAGGACATTGCGGTAGTTTAAGCCGTGGCCGGCATTGACGCGCAGGCCGTGCTCGCCCGCGCGCACGGCGGCGGCGGTTAATTTTTCGAGCGCGGCGCGACCGGGCACGGCGGCGGTGCGCTGGCGGTCGAAGGCGGAGGCGTAGTCGCCGGTATGGAGCTCCACGTGGGTCGCGCCAACGGCAGCAGCCGCGTCGATTTGGCGAGGCTCGGGATCGACGAACAGCGAGACCACGGAACCGGCGCGCTGGAGTTTTTTCACCGCGGCCGCGACGCGCTTCAATTGGCCAGCCACGTCGAGGCCGCCCTCAGTGGTGACTTCCTGGCGGTTCTCGGGGACGATGCAAACGTTGGGTGGGCGGGTTTTCAGGGCCAGCGCGACAATCTCGGGGTCGAGAGACATTTCGAGGTTCAGACGGACATGAACGCTTTGGCGCAACAGAGCAACGTCGCGGTCCTGGATGTGGCGCCGGTCCTTGCGCAGATGAACGGTGATGTTGTCGGCGCCGCCCAATTCGGCGAGGCCCGCGGCGAGCACCGGATCGGGTTCGTCAATTCGGCGCGCTTGGCGCACGGTGGCGATATGGTCGATGTTTACACCGAGCAGGGTCATGCGGAATCTCTGAGGCCGGAGCGTGGCCGGCAGATGGGAATACGGCGTCGGCGGGACCGAAATGAAACACTCACACAGGGTATTGTAGCGCACCCTGCCGCAGCGTCCGCGCGAGCGCGGGAGCGGTTACTTCTGTCCTTTGGCCCAGCGATCAAGCGCGGCTTCGAGGCGGGGCATGGAACCGGGGTGGGTGTATTTCTGGTAGGTCGGGTGGTTGAGGATGAAATCGCGGGCCTGGGAGTAGTTCCCCGCGGTCACGTATTGGGAGACCGAATCGAGCAGATCGGCTTCATCGGTCAGGCGCTGGAGATCCTTGTTGGTGTAGTCGGTCAGTTTCTGCAGCGCGGCTTTGCCGGCGGGGGTGTCCTTGCCGGCTTTCTGAATCATCGCGGTGTAGTCAACCAGTTCGCCGGTGAGTTCGTTGCGGACGTCGTCGGTCTTGGATTTGGCGAGGGTCGCCTGGATTTTTTTGTCCTGCGCGTCGAGCGCCTTGTCGGCCTGGTTGGTGGCCACGGTGGTGGCGCTTTCAATCCGCTTGTTCACCTGAGCAATCAGGGCCGCGAAGGCGGTTTCGTGGCTGGTGCCCTGCCAGGCGTCGCGGAGGCGCTCGAGCACCGGCAGCACGGCGTTGGCCACATCCTGTGGAATGGGGCCGTCGCCGGGTGGAATGGCGCGGGTGGCCGTGTCGAGGTCGCTGTTGAAGGCCTGATCGATCTGGGCATCGTCGGCGGTGACCTTCTGGACCATCCCGGGGAAGTGGTCGGCAAAATGGCTTTTGAAATCATCGATGGCTTTGAGCGCCTCGCCCCAGTGTTTGGCGGCGATGGCCTGGTCGATTTTGGTCAGAAGGTCGCTGCTGGCGCGCTGCAGGGTCTGACTTTCGGGAGAGATGAATAGCTGAATACCCTGGTCGCAGACGAAAGTCACCTGACGCCGGCCATTGGCAAGGTGGCTGACAGCCATGTTGAAATTACCGCTGCGTTCGGTCGAAATTGACAGGGTCAGGGAATCCTTGGTGAAGAGCACCTCCTGCGGGGCCGGATCGATGCCCGGACCGCAGCCTTCGTCGGCGCCCGCCAGCGGGCGGATGGACCCATTGGCGCCGATGGCATCGACGCGGCTGGATTCGTAGCCCGGTCCGAGATCCAAAATCAGGGCCAAATGGTAGCCCGGGTCGGAGGGCGCGGTCTTGGGATTCACCGTCACGGCGATACCGTTGCCGGCGGTTTCGGCACTGACGGTGTAGGCGATGGACTCGTTGAGCTTGGGATTGAAAATGCTGGACTGCGGCTGCTTGGAGGTCATATCCTGCAGAGAGATGCAATCGGGGCCGGCGGCGACCTCGCCCTTTTTGGTGATGATGGCCAGGTGCGCGCCGGTCAGGGCGGGATGGTTGGCGACATCGACGTCGAAGGCGCCGGTGAAATCGCGGGGCTGAAAGCGCACGCCGGCGGCGCTTACCGATTTCGGCACCCGGGCCGGATCGGCCGAGGGCATTTCGGTGACCTTCACATCGTCAAAGTACACGGTGCCCTTGTTGCCGACGCTGACGAGCACCAACTGGCCGTAGGTGGGGCGTTCGGGCGAGCGCGCAAGAAAATCCTTGCCGCCCAGGACAAACCAAGCGTCGTGTTGGCCGGTCAAGAGGAAGGGGTACTCCGCCACCAGTTCGTGTTTGACCGAGTAGAACTGCAGCTTCACCCCGAACAGACCGTCGCTGTCGAGGCTGTTACGCAGGCGCGCCGAGACCACGTAGGCGCTGCCGGGCGAGACTTCGAAGTGATCGGAGGCCAATTCGAACAGCGCGGAGGGATCCGAGGAGCCGGTCTTGTCGACGGCGGCCACCATGTTTTTGGAATCCGCGCCGCCCTTCGGATCGCTGACGGCGCTGACTTTCTGCTTGTCGCTTTTGAGCACCGCCCAGTCGACCGGGGTGCCGTCGGCATTCACCGGAAGTTGAAAATCGCCGTCCTTGATGTCCACGACTTTGGGTGGTAACTGACCAGGCGGTTGGATCACGGCCCCGCCGCCACCACCGCCGCCGCCACTGCCGCGATGCATGATGAAATAGGCAACGACCGCCAAAAGGGCCACCGCCACGACGACGCCTAGACCGGCCATGGCCATGGGCGAGGCCACCGGACGGGCGGCGTGCACGGTCTTGCCGGTGTGCGGCTGGGCGGTCGAATCGGCGCTGCCGCCGCCACCCGCAGCCGCGGCGGTCGCTGCGGCAGGCTTGGCGCCTTCTGCGCCTTTGCCGCCGGCGATTTCCGCCAGGACTTCGTCGTCGGGATTGGGCGCGCCGACATTTTTGTAGCGATACACCGTGGCGCCGATGCGGATTTCGCTGCCGACCGACAGGGGCACTTTTGTGACCTTTTCGTATTCCGTCCGGCCGGCGGCACGAAAGCGGGTGCCGTTGGTGGACTCGAGGTCGACCAGGATATAGCCCATCGCCTCCTTGCGGACTTCGCAATGGTTGCCGGAGGCCTTGTCGTCGTCAATGGTCACATCGTTGCTGGATTTCCGGCCGAAGGTGGTGACACCATCCTTGAGTTCAATGATCCCGCCGGTGGATTTGCCTTCGACCACCTCGAGGACATATTTCGGACCTTCGACGATGGTGTCGCCGCTGGTGGCGACGGTTTTTTCGTCGTCGTCGTCGTCGTTGTAGCCGTCGGGGAATTTTTCAAAGGCAAATTTGGTCTGGCCGATGCGGATCACGTCACCGACTTTGAGTTTGGTCTTGGCGGCAATTTTGACGCCGTTGAGCTTGGTGCCGTTGCGGCTGTCGAGGTCCTTGACCGTGAAGCCGCCGTCGGATTCCTTGGAGATCGTACAGTGATTGCGGGAGGCTTTCACGTCATCGATTTTAATGGTGTTATTGCTGCCCCGCCCGATCGTCAACTGTTCATCGGTGAGGTCGTAGCTGGTGGCCACGCCGTCGGGCAGCAAAACCTGTAGTTTCGGCACGTCTGAAGCTCTCCTGGCCCCGGCCTTGGCCCGCCGCTTGGTTGCGCTCTGACCCCGCTCATCAAGCCACGGGAAGGTGGCGGTGCGGCAGGGGATTTGGCGGATTGGCAGGGATTATACCGCCAACCCGGGAATCGTCGCGCACCCTGCGCATCGCGCACCCCGGCCACACAAGGCGCTCGCAGGCTGCTGAAAAAGGCCGCAGTTGCAAGGGCACACCGCCACCTCAACGGGTAGGACGGAAACTGACTGTAATTTACTTCACGGGTGCAACGGCGAATTGACGAGTGTCCCGCGCTGCGCGCCAAGCGGCGCATGGAGAGGGAGTGATGGGCGTCGGTGATTGTCGCGAAGGGGACATTCGTTTGGGTCACGGAGAGACCAGACAGTGACATGAAAAAAGGGTGGCCGGTGGGGCCGCCCTAGGAGGTCAGGTTAGAACGGAGAGTGCCGTCGGGCTTTAGGGTCCGCCAAGGCTTACAACCGTGCTGTCGGCCAGGAAGGAATCGCGGAAGCCCAAGGTGGTGCTGTCGTCGGCGTAAATATCGTCCGGCTTGGTGGCAGTGGAGCCCACCACGATGTTGGGGAGGCCGTAGCCGGAGGTGCCGTAGATACCGGTTGTGTCATAGGCGATCTCCTTCGCGGTCAGATCGCAGGTCAGGACGTGGCACGGCTCGGCGTTCAGCAATTGCGTGACAATCAGGGAACGCCGATTGCCAAAGAACGGAGTGATTCCGTTGCCGGGGTTGTGCCCAGCGTCGTAAGCGTAGGTGGAAGCCCAGGTCGGATCGACCTTGGGATTCAGGTCTTTCTGCATGGCCGCGAGCGTTTTGTCATCCGGCGCGGGTTCTCGCGGGCTGAAAAAGATCTTCGCGTCGGTAATGTACTGCTCGGTCATCAGCAGCTTCAGCGATGTCGTCGGTTCCCCAGGCGAACCAGCGGCATCGGCCGTGCGGGCGGTCCCGATCGTCACGCCCGTCGCCGACATGTCAGTCAGCGCCGGGAAGAAGCTGTATTTTTTGTAGTACAGCGTAAAGCCGTTGCCAAGTCCGCGAACCTGTTCAAGATCTTTCGCTACGTTGGCCGTGCGCTGGACCGATACTACCGCCGGAACAATGATTGCAGCAAGAATAGCGATGATGGCGATAACAACCAGCAACTCGATCAACGTGAAAGCCTGACGGATCGCAACTCGAACCGGCCAGGTTTCGGCCATACGGTCCTCCTTGGTGGGGTAGCGCCCTTGCGAGGTAATTTTACTCCGGCTCGGTATGCAAATCAAACACCTTGTGAAGCCAGATTGGAACCAAAAAAGAAGGCCCGGAACACCCGGGCCTTCCATTGCAGCTGTGTTGTTCGTAACCAGAATCCACCGACTCAGGGCATGCTGCCCGTATTGCAATCGGTGAGGAACGAGTCGCGGGACCCGAAGGTAGCGCTATCGTCCACATAGATATCGTCAGCCTTGGTAGCGGTCGTACCTGCCACGACGTTCGAGAAGCCGTAGCCGGAGGTGGCACCCACCGTTTTGTCGTAGTTGATTTCCTTGGCGGTCAACTCACAGGTCAGCACGTGGTCGGGCTCCGCGCCGGCCAATTGGGTCACCACCAGGGACTGGCGGTTGCCAAAAAACGGCGTCACGCCGTTATCCGGGTTGTGGCCCGGATCGTAGGCGTAGGTGCACCACCACGTCTGATCTTTAATCGGATCCAAGTCCTTCTGCATTCCTTGGATCGTCAACGCATCGGGCGATGGTTCGCGAGGACTGAAGAACACCTTCGCGTCCGTGACGAACTGCTCAGTCATGAGCAATTTGCACGAAAGCGTCGGCGTCGCTTTTTCCAGCGCTGCACCGCGCGCCGTCGTAATGGTTGCGCCGGTCGCAGCCATGTTGGTCAGCGTCGGGAAAAAGCTGTACTTTTTGTAGTACAGCGTGAACGCGTTGCCCAAACCGCGGACCTGCTCAAGGTCTTTCGCGTCATTGGCCTGTTTCTGCACGGACATTACCGCCGGGATGATGATTGCAGCAAGAATTGCAATGATGGCGATAACGACCAACAGTTCAATGAGCGTGAAGCCTTGACGTACCGCTTTACGGGCCGACAAAAGCCTGTTACCCATACTCTCCTCCTTTCAAAAACCACGAAACAACACAAACAGCTGCCTACACTATACCCGCATCTCCCCCCTTGCGTAACGGTTGAATATGCGTTGAAAAGGCGGGCAAACGCTGCACAAGTGCGGGCTTGGTCCTATTTCCCACGCGATTGTCAGGTCCGCAAGTGGTCTTCCACGGGTATTGGGCGGGAAGAAATCGACCTAAAAACGGCATTCCTGAACGATTTCTGAAGTTTTCACCCCTGAATGGCGGCGTTTTTCCGCATTCAGGGGTATGAGCGGGCTAGACAGGGTCCCACCTCAGTAGATTAATGGCATTAAGTGTTCACGGGGTGGACATTCACAGGCGGGTTCAATTTTTTTTGGAAATTTCGCCGGGCGAAGGGCTGCCAGGGCCGATATATCCATAGCGTCCCTGCTTTCGGCGCATGTTGCGCGCGGCCCGCGGTCGCCGCCGGAGCTTTTCCGCATGAACTCGCTGCGTATGCCTGCCGCGAATCCGGCCGCTCTTCCCGCCTGCCACGACACGAACGGTGCGGCCGACAAAACCGGTCAGGCGAGCAATTCGGTGCCACGCCGCAGCGCGCGGACGACGACGCAGCATCTGCACCCGTTCATTCTGGATTTTCTGCGGCAACTGGAGCACGCTCGCAATGGCGCCGCACACACGCTGAAGGCCTACCACGGGGACTTGGCGCAGTTCTGGGATTACTTGCAGGAGCAGGGTTGGGCGGCGCGGTTTCCGCACGGGCTGACGCGGCGGGAGATTCGCGGGTTTCTGGCCCATCTGGGGCATCAGGCGCGGCAACCGACGACCCAGGCGCGGAAGATGTCGGCGGTGCGCAGTTTATTCGCGTGGCTGGAACGACAGGGGTTGGTACGGGACAATCCGGCGGCCGACGTACGCAATCCGAAAACGCCGCGACACTTGCCGACGGTGCTGAATGTCGAACAGGCGGCCCGGCTGGTCGAAGCGCCAAGCTCTGCGCCGGACGGGTCGGCCGCGGATTTTCTGGCGGCACGGGATGCGGCCCTGCTGGAACTGCTGTACGGAGCCGGTCTGCGCTGCGCGGAGGCGCTGGCGCTCAGGCCGCAGGATTGCGACGCGGCGGGGGTGGTGACGGTCACGGGCAAAGGCGACCGGGAGCGCCGGGTGCCGATCGGACCGGCGGCGCTGGCACGCCTCCATGCCTATCTGCCCCTGCGGCCGGTCGGCTGCGCGCCGGTGGTATTTGTGCGACCCGATGGACGACCGTTGACCGATCGCAGCGTCCGGCGCCTGCTCAAGAAATACTTGCGACGCGCGGCGCTGCCAGATGGATCGCCGCACGCACTGCGGCACTCCTTTGCGACGCATCTGTTGGAGGCGGGGATTGACCTGCGAAGCTTACAGGAACTATTGGGGCACCAAAACCTGTCAACGACGCAGGTCTATACGCATTTGGACGCGGCGGCGCTGAAACGGGAGTACAACAAAGCGCGGCCGCGGCGCTGAGAAGGACTGGCGACGCAAGGCCGCGGGCGGGCGGGCGGGCGTGTCGCGCAAATACAGCGGCGGTGCGGCGGAAACGCGGCGAAGCGATGGGCAATCGGGATTATTGCAAGTGTGAAGCGATGGCGGATGATGGCGATTTGGGACTTGCTTTTTGGTGGGAGATCGTTCAAAATCGTGCCAAGCTGGCAGAGGGGGGGGGCGGTGGTCCCAGGAATTGGAAATGTCGACCCAAGCTGCGATGTTGTGTAGTCCGCTCGAGTCCCTGGCGCTGGAAGAACTCAAGCGCCACCGTTGGATCGAGTCGGAAAAGGCGTGTTGCGACCTGGGCGATTCGGCGTTTGTCGAATGGCGCAAGAAGTACTGGGCGAAGTGGCTGCGCGCGCGTGTAATGGAACATTTGAACGGCGATTTTTTCTGGGAAGAAGTCGACTGCGACGACTTCGGACTGCTGCAGAACAATTTTCATCGCAATGAAGTTCTGTTGCAGGAAATCGTGCTGCGCATTAAAGACGGGCAGGAAAACCTGAGCATCATCAACTGGGTGATCGATACCGACCGCAGCTTGCAGGACGCGTTGGTCATCTTGCGCAAGATCGACATCAACGCGCGGCGGATTCCTTGCTTCCGTTTCATTCCATGAGCGGGCCGCTGAGCCATCTTCCCGATTTTCCCAGCCCACCCGAACCGCGGAGTGCGCGGGCGTCGGCCGAAGTGCTGGCCGAATTCCTGTACGACCTGTTCGATGCGGGCGTGGCCTCGGTGGTCGACCCCTTGCCGCTGGGACCGGACCAAAGTTGGCAGGCGTGGGCCGAAGCGGCGCTGCAACGGTCGGTGGCTCCCGGCGTTGCCCCCGCCTCGGCTCCTGGCGGGGGTGCAAGCCGAACTCCCGCTCCGAGTGGGGCGAGCGGGACGCCGGATCGGGCGGCGCGACCTGCCATCATTCCGGCCGGAACGCCGACGACGACGACCGGCGTGACCGGTGCGACCGGTGCTGAAGCCGCGCCGCGGGCAACTCGGCCCAGCCTGGTGCAAATGCTGGAGCAGGCGCACCGTCGGTTGGTATTGGAGCTACCGTTGATTCCCCGCGCTGCAGGCGGCGTGGAGACGGCGGCGCCGGCGTTCGAGGCGGCCGCGGCGGTCGAGGCGGCGCGGCGCCTGTATCAGGTCTGTCAGGTGCTGGCCGCGCCGCAGCAGGACAAGGATGAATTGCGACGCAGTTTCCCGGCCGACTTCCGCCCGGCTCGGTTCGCGACGCTGCTGTCGGCTTTTGCCAGTTGGAGTTACCTGCCGATGGCCTACGACCATGTGCGGCAGCGCTTGACGGTGGCCAGCGGCGCAACACCGGCAATGCAGGAGGTGGAGCGGATCATCCGCGAGCAGTTGGCCCTGTGGCCGGCGCCGCTGGAGGCGGTGCTGGCGATCGATCTGACGCCGGACCCGGCAAGCTTGGGGGTTCTCGAGGGCGACCCGGTCGGGGCGCGGTATCTGGCGGAGCAACTGTTGACGCGAGCGGTTCACGCGCCCTCGCCGCGGCTGGCGGCCTGGCTGACCGACCGGATCGACCAACCGATGCAGTCGCTGTTGGGGCACATGCCCAGCACGAGCGGCGCGGCAGGGCAGCGCTGGGAGGCGGGGCTCAAGTCCAGTTTCGGCGCACGGGCGGACCCATGGCTGCGGGCGCGGCAGCGGCTGGAAGCGGCAGATTGACCGACGATTCAGCGCGCGGCGGCGGCGGCGGGGACTTTTTCACGCGCGCGACGGGACGAGAGGGGCGAGCTGGACTCGCAGGCGGCGCGCCGCTGGGCTCAGATGTAAACAGCCGCCGGGTGGAGTGGGGTGCGGAAAATATGCGCGTGGGCGCGCCAGCGGCAGCGCAGTCATGGGCGTGTGCAAATCGATGCGCGCCGCCATTTTCAGCCGTGGGGTGAAACGATTGCGCGCGGCGCCTGTGCGGGAGCGGTGGCGGTGGAAAACTCCGCGAAGAGGGGTTGGCAGATGGGTGCGGCGGTTTAGCATGGGTCGCTTCAGCAGGCGGACAAAATCTCCCGCGTGGGCGCCGGTCGCGGCGGCCTGCTATTCTGACCGCAACCGGCAGCAGCCGCCACATTTCGCGCGGTGCCTGAGTGTTTTTCCCCCATGGCCGTGGTGATCTTTTGGGCTTTTGCATTGATGGTGGTCGGCGCCGCGGTCATGACCGTCGTGGCCCGCAACATCCTGCACGCCGCGGTTTCGCTGGCGGTGGCCTTCATGGGGGTTGCCGCGCTGTATGTCTTCCTGCACGCCGATTTTGTCGCCGCCACGCAACTGATCGTGTACGTGGGCGGCATTATCGTGCTGATCATCTTCGCCGTGATGTTTTCGGCGCACATCCAGGACGACACCGGCGAACTGGGTTCGCGACCGCTGTTTTACGCCGGCGCCGGTCTAATCGGTCTGTTCGTGATTCTGTGTCTGATGCTGAGCGCCCGCCATCTGCAGCCGACGTTGGAGGCCGCGCGGTACCCGGCGGCGGTTCCGGCCTCGGGCGGAGAACCGGGTCAAAACCTCACACCGCTGCCCGAGGAAGGATTCCGGAACAGCACGTTGGTGGAGCGCCACAAAGTCACGGGGGTGCTGCCAGCGCCAGCCGGCCAGACCGCCGGCGAGCAGGAAAAAGGCCCTACCGGCCCCACTGCCAATCCGGTGGATGAATATGCACCGGCGACCACTTCGATCGGGGTGATGATCGTGGGGAAGTATCTGCTGGCCTTCGAAGCGGTGTCGGTACTGCTGCTCGCGGTGGTGGTGGCCGCGGTGGTGCTGGTGCGCAAGGAAACCGCTCGGCCGGGCGGGAATTGAAT
>JBOHNC010000280.1:0-10108 GCA_050730415.1 Planctomycetota bacterium | reverse complement strand
CCACCTCCTTCAGAATCTGGTTGTCCAACGCCAGATCGGCAACCGCCTTTTTCAGCCGGCTGTTCTCCTTTTCCAGCTCCTTAAGTCGCTTCATCTCCGGGCCTTTCATCCCGCCGTACTGGTTGCGCCAGCGGTAGTAGGTCTGCTCGCTGACCTCCAGCCGATTGCAGACCGTGCCCAGATCTTCGCCGGAACCCTGACCCGCTTCCGCCTCACGCAGCTTCGCGATGATCTGGTCCGGACGGTGTCGCTTCTTTTTCATGGTCGTCCTTCCCGGCCCGCAAGGGCCTGTTCAGGACTCTCATAATACCTGGTTCAGTTTTCGGGGAGCAGGTCACCCATGCCAGCCATCGCGGCCGAGAATCGGCAAGCTCCTGGGCAAATGTGAAACGAAAAAAGGCAGCGAGGAGACGCCGAATTCCACAAGTTTCAGTGAACAATTTTAATGATCGACCCAACAAAATGAACGATTTACAAGATCATACCCAGCAATCTGCGAAGGTCTGGTTAACCCTATTGCTTGACATTGTCTTCAGGAGACAGAGAATGCGTATTGATTTCCTATCATGTCCTAGGAAGGCATAAGGATGACTCCAGTGCAACTTATGGTAAAAGATGTCTCTCGCATTCTAAATGTCTCGGAAAAAACGGTTTACCGATGGATCAAGCAGCAGGTAATCCCCTTTTATCGCATTAATGAGCAATTCCGGTTCAACCGAACCGAGTTGCTGGAATGGGCAACCTCGCGCCGAATACCGGTTTCACCAGACATTTTCATCGAGACTGAGGATAGTAAGACACCCCTACCCACTTTGGCTGACGCGCTTCGCACGGGTGGAGTTGCCTACCGCTTGGGAGGGACCGACAAGCCCTCGGTATTGCGAGCCATGGTAGATGTGATGAAGTTGCCCGCGGAGGTCGACCAGGAATTTTTGTTCCAAGTTTTGATGGCGCGCGAAACGCTGGGCTCAACGGCGATCGGAGAGGGCATTGCGATTCCGCACGTTCGCAATCCGGTGGTCCTGCATGTGACGCGCCCGATGATCACCTTGGGATTCCTGGACAACCCGATTTCCTTCGGGGCACTGGACGGCCAGCCGGTGCGGATTCTGTTCGCGCTGATCAGCCCGACGGTGAAAGCACACCTGCACATTCTTTCGCGGCTTGGTTTCGTGCTGCGTGTGCCGGAATTTAAGGCTGCGTTGAAGCGTGAGGCATCCCGAGAGGAACTCATGGCCAGCTTGGAACGCGCCGAAGCGACGCTCCCTACCGCCCCCGCAAATCCGCCGGCCGCCAGCAAGTGAACCGGCCCCGGTCGCCCCACCGAAGGCTTGGCTGGAACAACCCATGGCGCTGAACCTGATCCTGATCGCGACGGCGCTGGCAGCTCTAAGCGGAGTGCCGGGACTGCTGTGCGCACCAGAGGGCCGCGGCGGTCAACGTCTGGCGGCGCTCGGCATGGTCCTGGCGGCAGCTTTCGGATGGACAGGTGCAGGGATGTTACTCTGGAGCGCCCCTGCCGCGGAGCGTTTGGTGAAAATCCCGTCGGTGCTGATGACTGGCGGGTTGAGTTTTGGTGTGGATGGACTCAGTGCCGTTTTTCTGGTGCCGATCTTTGGCCTCGGAGCATTGGGTGCTGTCTATGGTCTCGATTATTGGTCGCAGACGAGACATGTGCGGAACGGACGCAAGCTGCGATTGTTTTGGGGCATCGCTGTATCGGCGATGGCAGTGGTCACCGTGGCGCGGCAGTCTTTTGCATTTCTCGCGGGTTGGGAAATCATGGCAGTGGCGGCCTTCATGCTGCTTTCCACGGAGGATCAGGATCCGGCGGTTCGGCGGTCGGCGTGGTTGTATTTGATTGCCACGCACCTGGGGACGCTCTGCCTTTTCGCGGCATTTGCGCTGCTGCGGGGAGCGTCGGGCGGCTACCAGTTTGTGCAGCTGCGCGTGGATCAGACGGGGCTGGGCATCCTATACGCGATATTTTTTCTGGCGCTGACGGGATTCGGCCTGAAAGCCGGGATCATGCCGCTGCATTTCTGGCTACCGGGCGCGCATGCCAATGCACCGAGCCACGTGTCGGCGCTGATGTCGGGGGTGGTGATCAAGATGGGCATCTATGGCCTGCTGCGGATCACCAGCTTGTTGCCGCAGCCGCCGCTGGCTTGGGGCGCTGTGGTTTTGGCGTTGGGCGCGGTGAGCGGAGTGGCCGGCGTCCTGTACGCGCTGGCGCAGCACGATCTGAAACGGCTCTTGGCCTACCACAGCATCGAGAATATCGGCATCATTCTGTTGGGCCTGGGACTGGCGCTGGTCGGGCGGACGCTGCACCGGCCGATTTGGGTGGTGCTGGGATTGTCGGGCTGCCTGCTACATGTTTGGAACCACGGCCTGTTCAAGGCGCTGCTTTTCTTGGGCGCAGGATCGGTGCAGCACGCGACGCGCACGCGGGAGATCGATCGCCTTGGCGGGCTGGCGCGGAGGATGCCGTGGACAGCCGGTCTGTTTCTAGTCGGCGCCGTGGCTATTTGCGGGTTGCCGCCGCTGAATGGATTTGTGAGCGAACTGTTGATTTACCTTGGGCTGCTGCGGACGATGGGCGGCGGCGAGGCGGCCTGGCTGCCCGCGGCGTTGGGCCTTCCGGTGTTGGGGTTGATCGGCGCGTTGGCGCTGGCCTGTTTCGTGAAGGTCTACGGAGTGATATTTCTGGGCGCACCGCGCACCGAGGTGGCCGTCGACGCGCATGAAGCCGGGATACGGATGCTAGTACCGATGGCGCTGCTGGCTCTCGCCTGTGCGGCAATTGGCTTGGCACCGCAATGGGTGGAGCGGCCCCTGGCTCGCGCGGTTGAAGCTTGGACTGGCGGCATGACGGCCACCGCGTCGCTGGATGCGTTGGCACCGCTGGCCTGGATCAGCCTTTTGGGCGCGGCCGGCACGTTGCTCGTCTGCGGCCTTGCGCTGGGTTTGGTATGGCGGTTGCGCGCGGGCGGTGTCGCACGGGCGAGTACATGGGCGTGCGGATATGCTGAACCGACACGTCGAATGCAGTACACCGCAACATCCTTCGCGCAGATGCTGGTGGACCTGTTCCGCTGGTGGTTGCGTCCAATCGAGCAACGGCCGCAGCTCAACGAACTGTTTCCACCACCGGCGAAGTTTGAAGTTCACGTAGCCGACGCCGTGCTCGATCGATCGATTCTGCCCGCGGCCGACCGTATTCGCCGCTGGCTGGCGCGGCTGCATCGCTTGCAGCAGGGCCTGACCCAGCTTTATCTGCTGTACATTCTGGTCGCGGTGGTAGGGTTGCTGATTTGTTCCCTGCCGTTCGAGCGGCTGTTTGTGGAGGTGTTCTCGCGATGAGCGCGCTGGCGATGATCGTGATCGCGCTGGCGGGGCAAGCCTTGAGTGGCGTGCCCGCGCTGTTCGGTTCGCCGCGGTCCGGCCGCGGCCAGTGGCTGGCGGCCAGCATGTTGGTCGGCTCAGGCGTGGTCGGCCTGGTCGGGGTCGCGCGGGCGATGGTTGCGTCAGCGCCGCCGCATCTCGAGGGCGCTTGGCTATTGCCGGTTGGGCGACTGGCGTTGACCGTGGACCCACTGAGCGCATTTTTCCTGGTACCGATATTTGTCCTGCCGGCGCTGGGGTCGGTCTACGCGCTGGGCTATTGGAAGCAGGCGGAGCGCCCTGCCAATGGGCGCAAGGTTGGTGCCTCGTTCGGGGTACTGGCCGGCTCGATGGCGCTAGTCGCGATCGCGCGCGACGGCGTGCTATTTTTGATCGCCTGGGAAATTATGGCGCTGGCAGCCTATTTTGCGGCCACGGCGGAAGACGAAAAGGCAGAGGTTCGGCGCGCCGGCTGGATCTACCTGGTAGCCACACATGCTGGAACGTTGTGCCTGATCGCGATGTTCCTTCTACTGTGCGGCGTTAACGGGTCGTTTGGATTGGATCCTTTTTCGGCCCCGACGGTCTTAGCGGCGGCGTCGAGCGGCGCGGCGGGCGTCATTTTTGTCCTGGCGCTGCTTGGGTTTGGCTGCAAGGCGGGGTTGGTACCGCTGCATTTCTGGCTACCGGGCGCGCATGCCAATGCGCCGAGCCACGTGTCGGCGCTAATGTCGGGGGTCATGTTGAATATGGGCATGTACGGCCTGCTACGCGTGGCGTCGCTGTTCAGTGCGCCACCGGTGTGGTGGGGCGCGTTGGTGCTTTTGTTGGGCGCGGCGACGGGTGTCTGTGGCATCGCGTTCGCGATCGGTCAGCGCGATCTGAAGCGGATGCTGGCCTACAGCAGCGTCGAAAATCTGGGCGTGGCGGCGATCGGGGTAGGGCTGGCACTCTTGGGCAGGACTTTTCGACGCGAAGACTGGGTGCTGCTGGGCTTGGGAGGAGCACTCCTGCATTTGTGGAACCATGGCCTGTTCAAATCGCTGCTGTTTCTGAATGCGGGCGCGGTGATCCACGAGGCGCACACTCAGGAAATCGACCGGTTGGGCGGCCTCCGGCGCGGCATGCCGATCACAGCGGTGCTGTTCGCGCTGGGAGCGGTCGCGATTTGCGCGCTGCCACCGTTGAACGGATTCGCCAGCGAATGGCTGATCTACGTGGGCCTGTTCCATACGATTCTCCCTGGGCATGGAACCGGCGATGCGGTCGCGGTGGCGGGCGTAGGCGCGGTGGCGCTGGCGACGATAGGTGCGCTGGCGGGCGCGTGCTTCGTGCAGGTTTTTGGCGCGGTTTTCCTCGGTTCGCCCCGCACCGAGGCATCCGTGCATGCACACGAACCCGGCCAACTGATGCTTGCGCCGATGGTGCTCTTGGCCGCAGGCTGCCTGACGCTGGGCTTGGCACCGGGCCTGATCTTCGACTGGCTGGAACGCGCTGCCCGGTCGTGGGCGGGTGGAGGGGATATTCCCTTTCCGTCCCTTACGGCAGTCTCGCCACCGGTCTGGATCACGCTGCTGAACGGCGGCCTGCTGGCGCTCACCTTGCTCTTCGCCGGCGGGCTGTGGCTGGCTCTGCACCATCGTCCGAAGCGCGCGGCGCCGACCTGGGGCTGCGGCTATTCCGCCCCGACCGCGCGAATGCAGTACACCGCAGCCTCCTTCGGCCGGACATTGCTGACGCTTTTCCGCGGAGTGCTCTGGCCTAGGGAGCGCCGGCCGCGGATCGAAGGTCCGTTCCCCTCCGTCGGCGAACTGGAATCCAGCCTGCCCGATACCGTTCTGGACCGGGTGCTGGAACCGTTTTTCCGGCAGACCGCCCGCTTTCTGCCCTGGCTGCGTCTGACGCAACAGGGCCGGGTACAGGTCTACCTGCTGTATTTCGTGGTCGTGGTGATTCTGCTCTTGATGTGGGGCCGGTTCGGAACTTGAACATGCGCGATCTCGTCGTCAACCTCCTGCTTCTGGCGCTCTTGCCGCCGTTGTTGCCCGGCGTCATCAACCGCGTCAAGGCGCGTTTCGCCGGACGCCAGGGCCCGCCGCTGCTCCAACCCTATTTTGATATCGTGAAACTGATGCAGAAGGGGCTGGTTCTGAGCACCACCACGAGTTGGGTATTCGTAGCCGCGCCGGTGGTAAGTCTTGCCACCGCTCTGCTGGCGGGGCTCTTGGTGCCGTTGGGTTCTTTTGACGCGCCGATTGCGTTCAGCGGCGATTTGATCCTGTTCGTGTATCTGTTCGCGCTGGGGCGATTTTTCACCACCGCCGCGGCGCTCGACACAGGCTCGCCCTTCGAAGGCATGGGTGCGGCGCGCGAGGTCACCTTTGCCTGCCTATCAGAGGCGGCTGTGTTCTGTGCGTTGCTGGTCCTGGCGCGGCTGGCTGCCACGCCGAATTTCAGCCTGACCGTTCTACTCCACAGCCCGCTCCATGCAGCCTTCACGCAGAGCGTCGCGCCGCTGGTCCTGGTGGCGATCGGCATGTTCATCGTGCTCCTGGCGGAAAACAGCCGCATGCCAGTGGACGATCCGAACACTCACCTGGAACTGACCATGATCCACGAAGTCATGGTGCTCGACCACGGCGGGCCACTGCTGGGCCTGATCGAGTACGGTGCGGCAATGAAGCTGTTCGTGCTGAGCGCCCTGTTTCTGCACGTGGTCGTGCCATTTCAGAGTGGCCAGCCGGCGCTCGACTGGCTACTGTTTGTCGCCGAAATGATCGCGCTCGCGGCGGCGATCGCGGTGGTGGAGTCGGTGATGGCGCGGCTACGGATGCGGCACGTGCCTTATCTACTTGTGGCGGCGATCCTGTTCTGCGGGTTCGGCTTCGTGCTGTTGGTGAGGTGATCGCGCATGCACTCAACCTTGAACGCGCTGTTGGTGATGGTGTTGGGGCTGAACCTGTTCGCTCTGGGCAATGGCCGGCTGCGCGCGATCATCCGGATCGTTGCGGTGCAAGGAGCGTTGCTGGGCCTGATGCCTTTGCTGGTCCAAGGCGAAATCACATGGGAGGTGGTCGCGGTGTCCGCCGTGGCTGTGACGCTCAAGGGTCTCGTCATCCCTGGCATGCTGATGCGGGCGTTGCGCGAGGCCCAGATCAAGCGTGAAGTTGAACCGCTGATCGGCTTCTTGCCGTCGATGCTTCTGGGCGCGCTGGCCACCGGTGGGGCGCTGGTCTTCGCGGATTTCCTGCCCCTAGCCCATGAAAGCCATGCCTCGTTGCTGATTCCCGCCTCGCTAGCGACCGTGCTCGTCGGCTTCCTCCTCCTGACCACCCGCTACAAGGCGATCACGCAGGTGATCGGCTACCTGGTGTTGGAGAACGGGATTTTCATCTTCGGCCTGTTGCTCATCGAAGCCATGCCGCTGGTGGTCGAGGTGGGCGTGCTGCTGGACCTATTTGTTGCCGTGTTCGTGATCTGCATCATCGTGAATCACATTAACCGCGCCTTCGAATCGCAGGATACGCGGCGGTTGACAGAATTGAAGGAATAGGCGATGGTCTGGGTTCTGGTCCTCCTGCCGTTGGCCTTTGCCGGCCTAGCACTCGCGGTGCCCTCTAATCGGGTGCGGCCGTGGCTTTTACCGACGGCGGCGGTGCTTCACACGGCTGGCGTCGCGGTGGTCGTCGCACGGCCCGAACTGGGAGTGACATCGCCGTGGCTGACGCTCGATCCCGTTGGCCGGCTGGTGCTTATTTCCGTCAGCGGGCTGTTCCTGCTTTGCGCTTTTTACACAGTGGGGTATCTGCTGTACCGGCAGGAACGCTCCAACCGGGTGTTCTGCGCCTGCCTGTTGGCATTTCTGGGCACGATGACCCTGGTGACATTCTCGCAGCACCTGGGGCTGTTCTGGGTGGCGATGGAAGCAACGTCGCTGTCGGTTGCCCCCCTGATTTACTTCAATCGCACCCCGCGTTCCTTGGAGGCGACCTGGAAGTATCTGCTGATCGGCTCGATCGGCATTGCACTGGCGCTCTTGGGATCGTTCTTTCTGGCCTACGCATCGCTATCCGTTCACCAGGCCTCGGTCCTGACCTTCCCCGCGCTGGTCCACTACGCCGGCGACTTTTCCAAGCCTTGGCTGCGGGTGGCCTGCGTGCTGCTGCTGGTCGGCTACGGCACCAAAATGGGTCTGGCGCCGATGCACACGTGGAAGCCCGACGCTTATGGTGAAGCCCCGGGCGTGGCAGGAGCGATCTTCGCGGGCGGCATCACCAGTTGCGCTTTTCTGGCCCTGCTGCGCGTTGACCACATCGCGCGCGCGGCCGGTGAAGGCGCATATTTCGAACGCCTGCTGGTCTTCATCGGTCTGCTGTCGATGGCCGTGGCCGGCGGATTCATGGTCGGGCAGCGCGACTTCAAACGGACCCTTGCCTACTCCAGCGTCGAACACATGGGTATCCTGGCGCTGGGCCTGGGCTTGGGCCCCGTGGCGCTATTCGCCACCCTCCTGCATCTGGTGAACAACGCGGCCGCCAAGGGCCTCCTGTTTCTATCGGCAGGCAATATCCATCGCAGCTTCGGCGGCAAAAACATCGATACGGTGCGGGGCGCGCTGCGCCGCCTACCGCTGTCGGGAGCGCTCTTTTTCGCCGGCTTTCTGGCCGTCACCGCCTCGCCGCCTTTTGGGCCGTTCATCAGCGAATTCGGAATTTTGAACGCTGCCTTCACTTCCGGCCGGTACCTGTCGGGTGCGCTTTTTCTGGCTTTTCTGTTGATCGTCTTCATCGGCATGGGCGCCACCGTGTTGGCTGTCGTTCAGGGGGAACCGGGGCCGGAGGCCGAGGCCACCGACTATCGCGACGGCTGGCTTACGGGATTGCCGCCGCTGCTGTTTCTGGCCGTGGTGCTCGTGCTCGGTGTGGCGCTACCCTCGCAACTGGTCGGAATGATTCAGGACGCAGTCCATTTTCTGGAGGTACCGCGGTGAACGGCAACGCAACCGATCCGACGTCGCCGGGCGGGGCAGCGAGCTCACCAGTTCCTGTTCTGCCTGTCTTCGCGACGCTTGGCAACGGCCGCGCGATCGACTTGGCGGAAGTGCCCCAGCTGGACCTGGCCGATTTTCAGTCCGGGTTGCTCCAAGCCGTCGAAGCCGGCTGTCGGGTGGCGGCGTACTTCGGTCATCTACCTGGCGCGGCCCCGTCCACGACCGTGACTTCGGAGACCTCTGCCCCTGCAGGTGGCGTGGCGATCGAACTCTATGTCGTCCTCGCCGACGATGCGGCCGCGCGGCTGCATGTGGCGCGCACCCGCGTAACCGGTGCCACATTCCCGGCGCTCACGCCGCGCTGCCCTCAGGTCCACCTTTTCGAGCGGGAAATCGCGGAGCAATTCGGGCTGCGGCCGGAGGGTCACCCCTGGTTGAAGCCGGTGCGCTACCGCCACGCTTGGGTGAACGGCCGGGACGGGTTCGGTCGCGTCCCCGGCGCGCCGATCCTGCCGGGCGGCGGCGATTTCTATCGAGTGGCAGGACCGGCGGTGCACGAAGTCGCTGTCGGTCCGGTACATGCAGGGGTGATCGAGCCCGGTCATTTCCGATTCCAATGCTATGGCGAAGAGGTGCTGCACCTCGAAATTGCGCTGGGCTACCAGCACCGCGGCGTCGAGGAGGCACTGGTGGGCGGGCCGACTCCGCGGTCGATTCATTTCGCAGAAACGCTCGCGGGCGACACCAGTGTGGCACACGCGACCGCCTTCTGCCAGGTGCTTGAAGCCCTGGCTGGCTGTCAGAAGCCGGCGCGGGCGCAGATGCTCCGTGCGGTCGGGCTTGAGTTGGAACGCCTGGCCAACCACGTGGGCGACTTGGGGGCATTGGCCGGCGATGTCGGCTTTCTGCCCACCGCATCGTTCTGCGGACGGATCCGTGGCGAGTTCCTGAACCTGACGGCGGTCCTGTGCGGCAGCCGCTTTGGACGGGGTCTGATCCGGCCTGGCGGAGTCGGTTTCGATCTCGAATCGGCCGTCATCACCGATCTGCTCGCGAAACTGGATGTCGCCGCCCGCGACACGCAGCAGGCCGTCAATTTGCTCTGGGACACCTCATCGGTGATGGCACGGTTCGAAGGCACGGGCATTCTGCCGCAGGCGATTGCCCGGGAACTGGGACTGGTTGGCCCGGCGTCGCGTGCGAGCGGCCTGGCGCGCGACGCCCGCCGCGACCAACCATCCGGTCTGTTCCGCTTCGCCCAGATTCCTGTCTCGACTTGGAATTCGGGGGATGTCTTCGCCCGCGCCTTTGTACGCTGGATGGAGATCCAGCAGTCGGTCGCGTTTGTTCGGAACCAACTGCAGTCGCCACCGCAGGGCGAGGTCCGCGTGGCGATCGGCCCGCCGGCGCCCAACCGCTTGGCGGTTTCGCTGATTGAAGGCTGGCGCGGCGAACTCTGCCACGTCGCGATCACCGGTGCCGACGGGCGGTTCGTGCGCTACAAGGTGGTTGATCCGTCGTTCCGCAATTGGAGCGGTTTGGCTTACGTGTTGCGCGGCCAGGAGATTTCCGATTTCCCGCTTTGCAATAAAAGTTTCAACCTGTCCTACTGCGGGCACGACCTGTGAGCCATTTGCGCGCGCCCGCCCGGCGCACCGGCCGAAGGAGCCTTCCATGCTGAAGATACTGCTCGCCCGTCTGAACCAGGGCCACCGTACCATGGCCTGGCCC
>JBOHNC010000279.1:0-10226 GCA_050730415.1 Planctomycetota bacterium | reverse complement strand
GTTGTGGCGCGGCCTCCGCGCCACAACTCACCCAAAGCCTTCTTTCGCGCGACCCGAAACGATCATCGCGCCACCGCCATTTCCATCGCGAGGAATCGTCCCCGCCCTGCGATCCATGCATTGTTTCTACAGAGCCGATTGAAGGATGCAGGAAAGACTGAGACTCGTAAGGGGCTTGGGAATCGATTGCGCGCGGGCCGCTTTTGACGTGGCTCTCCTCAATTTCCCGCCGACGCCTGAAGGGAGCCCGAAAGCCACATGTGAAAGTTGTATACTATCGGGAGGGGGTGGAACCAACGGCTGGGTGGAGCGCCCTCAAGACCCACGCGGCGGCGGCTGCGCTGCGCCGGGCCCGTGGAGGGCCACCGATCTCGATGCACTGTTTTCTGCCAAGCAGGTTTTTTGCGAACGTTGCTCGCCGCGTGCGAGGCCGGGGGCGGTTGGGAATTTTGTTGGTCGCGGGCTGGATGACTGGGCTTTGGGGCGGGCGGCTCGGTGCGCTCGCCGCGGCGCAAGCGCCTGTGCCTTCCGCCTCGACTCCCACAGCGCAGGCCGAGGATCCGCATCTGGTGGCGCTGCTGGATGCGCTGGCCAACACCGATTTTGTCCGCGCGCAGGCGGTGGCGACCGCCTGGCCGGCGGTGCTCAAGGCCGAAACCCATGGCGACACGGTGCTGGTGTACGTGCTGGATTCAAGCCCCTACAGGTCCAACGGGATGATCTACAGCCACCGCGACGAGATTATCCCGTGGCTGCTCGATCACGGCGCCGACGTCAACGGAGTGACCTCCCAAGACATGACGCCGCTGCTGGAGGCCATGTTGTGTCGCGACGCGGCGAGCGTCCGCCTGCTGCTCGATCACGGCGCCGACATCAGTCTGCAGCCGCCCGGCCGCGAAGTGCCTTTGCCGATCCTGGCGGCCTTCATTTGGGACGAGAATACCTTCATCATCCCGCTGCTGGTGCAACACGGCGCCGACCTGGCGGCGGTGGATGCGCTGGGCAGCGGGATTGGCCACTACGCCGCCGACGCGCATGATGCGCTCGCGGCGCTGAAGGAGGTGGCGCGCCTGCACCCGCAGGCTCTCGACGCGTCCAGTCGCGACGGTGAAACGCCGCTGTTCTGGCTGATGAAGGACTGGCGGATGCGAAGCCAGAAGAATCCCAGCCAGGATCAATTTGTGCAGGAATGGGAGAAGAAGCGCGCTGCGGCGGAGTTTCTGCTCGACCACGGCGCCGACGTGCACCGTGTCCTGGCGGACGGCCGCAGCCTGCTGGATTATGCGGTGGAGACGTATAACTTGGACATGGTTCAGCGCGCGGTCGAGGCCGGGGTGATGGTCAACGCTACTCGGCAGGAGGATATATTTTTGTGGCCGAAGCGCGCGTTCCGGCCGGGGGAGCGAACTCGGTATCCGGTCACGGCGCTGGATGAGGAAATTCTCTGGTACTTTGACTATCCGATCGCCGACTATTTACTGAATCATGGCGCCACCAGCAGCGGGGATCTGGATCTGGGCGGGACCGCGAGGTCGCTTATCGACTGTGCACGGGAAGACACTGACCGCGCCATAGACAATTCCCTTGATCAAAATGGCGGAAACCCAACATTACCTCCGGTTGACCTGAAGAAAACGAGCCTGTACCTGTTGTTGTCCCACCATTGGGATCCCAATCTGGCGGTATTGCAAGGCGATGAGGGAAAGGAACAAGTATTTGGAGGCGAACCGCGATTGGAGGTATTCAAACTTCTGCTGCAATACGGTCTCGACCCGAACATTCGGAATGCAGAGGGCGACACGTTGTTACATTGGTGCGCGCGAGACGTTCTTGAGGCATTAAACGATCGCACGGCGGATAGCCGGATGAGCCTGCTGCTTAAATACGGGGCCAACCCCAGAATTCGCAATTCTGCTGGCGACACCGCGTTGGAAGTTGCGACTTCTTGTTATTACCGATACGGTGGTCCGGGATTTTGGTTCGGCTCCTGGCTGCATCCCGGCCATCACAACACCTCTTACACGATGGCCGTGCTATACGGTCCGACGCAGGGGCCGACCAATGTGTGCCTGTGGCTGGGACTGGTGTTGGGCCTGGCGGCGGTGCTGCTGGTCCTGGGGTGGATCAACCGCCGACGCACGAAACAGCTGCTGGCCGGCGGGGCCGACGCCGTGCCGGAGGCGATCTGGAACAGCGTGCAATGGCAGACGCTGGCGCCGGCCTACCAGCGAGGTCAAACCCTGTATGCGGCCGGCCTGCGGCATCGGCTGAATCTGTTGAGCGCGCCGCTGCTGGTTGGGTTTCTGATCGCGGTTCACCGGATCGACCCACTGGTAAAATGGATGATTCACCGCCGCGACTGGATCCACTTGGCGGTCCTTGGCGTTGCATTTTTGGCGCTGTACGGGCTGCTGTACGTACCTTGGCGTCGGTTGCGTCTGACGGCGGCGCTACTGGCGTTCGCCACGCTGTTTTACACGGCGTTGTTATTTTTTACGGAGGGACGGGCGCTGGTGTGGAGCGAGCAGTTGTACGCCGTTGGCTGGTTGCTGATCGCCGGCGCGGGGATGCTCACGGCGGGCCTGTTTCACCTGTACCGATTTATGAAATGCGAATGGCAGGTGGCGCAACTCAAGCTGCCGCAGCGGCCGGGGGAGCGCCAGAAGACTCCGGAAGGCGAGGTCATTAAAGCCGCCACCGGGTGGGATCAAACGCAGGCGGCGCTCAAAGCTGGGAGCGAACCGCAACAGCCGATGCTGTGAGCGAGGTGAAATCGGGAATGACATTTCAGGGAGAGTTTTTGGCAATCTCATGGAAACATCAGATTGCGTTCGATCCGAAGCATGTTTGGGGGTGACGGTCAGGTTTTCTGCCGTCCCGTCGGGACTCGGGGCGGGGTCGTGACGTTCCGGTTTTCCCAGCACTGAAGTGCTGGGCTATGCTTCTGGCGTCCCGCGGACGCGGGACTCGGGAGGGGATGCGCGAGGGCGCGGGGGCGCGGAGCCGAACGTGTAGTTTGGACGAAAAGCGGGCGTGCCCGCCCGCGGGCCCGGCGGAAAGGCGGGCAATTCAAATCACTTTTTCAGGAGGGTGATGACCAGCGGGAGCAGGGGTTTGGATTCGTCGGCGAGCATCGTGTCGAGGGGGGCGGGTAGACCGCCTTTTTTCTTGGCCACGTTGCAGACGATCTGGGCGAGTTCGGCGCGCTGCGAGTCGTCGATGGCGTCGGGCTTTTTGTTTTGCTTGAGCAGAACGCGGTCGATGATTTTGCGCAGGGCGGCGAGGGCGTCGGGTGGCAGGGCGCCGGACGGGGCCGTGCCGGGGGCCGTGCCGGGGGCAGAGCCAGGGGTCGTGCTCGGTGCAGAGCCAGGGACGGTGCCAGAAACGGCAACGGCGGCGGTGTCGGGGCGTGATCCGGCGGCCGCGGCACCTGCGGCATCTTCTTCGGAGGCGTCGGGCGCGCCGGGGGCGCGGGGGCGCAGGAGGGGGAAGGCGATGACGTCCTGGATGGCGCGGGCGCCGGTGAGCAGCATGCAGATGCGGTCGAGGCCGAGGCCGAAGCCGCCGGTGGGGGGCAGGCCGAGTTCGATCGCGAAGGCGAAGTCTTCGTCCATGGGCGTGCCCTGTTCGAGGCCGTCTTCCAACATGCGGACCTGGCGTTCGAGCAGCCGGCGTTGCAACTGCGGGTCGTTGAGTTCGGAGTAGCAGTTGCAGATTTCCCAGCCGTTGAGGTAGCCTTCGAAGCGTTCGATCAGGCCGGGCACGCTGCGGTGGGGCTTGCACAGGGGCGAGGTTTCCTCGGGGTAGTCCATCACGAAGGCGGGCTGGATGAGGCCGGCTTCGAAGTGGTGTTCGAAGAGTTTGACCAGCAGGTAGCCTTTGGCGAGTTTCGGTTCGACTTCGACGCCGGCTTCTTTGAGCAGCCGTTCGAGGTCTTCGCGCGGGAGGGCCATGGGATCGACGCCGAGTTTTTCGCGCAGGGCGTCGATCATGCGGATGCGGCGCCAGGGCGGGGCGAGTTCGATTTTCTGGCCCAGGTAATCGATGGTGGTCGAGCCGGTGACGCGGCGGGCGATTTCGGAGACCAGGGTTTCGATCAGCACCATCAGGTCGGTGTAGTCGATGCCGGCGGCGTAGCCTTCGAAGCAGGAAAATTCGGGATGGTGGGTGCGGTCGATGCCTTCGTTGCGGAAGTTTTTGCCGATGTAGTAGGCGCGGTCGAAGCCGCCGACGAGGTAGCGCTTCAAATAAGTTTCCGGCGCGATCGACAGATAGACGTCGGTGTCGAGCGCGGCGACGTGGGTTTGGAAGGGCCGGGCTTCGGCGCCGCCGTAGACCGTCTGCAGGACGGGGACATCGACTTCCATGTAGCCGTGTTCGCGCATCAGTTCGCGGGCAGTGGTGAGGATTTGGCTGCGCATCAGAAAGGCGCGGCGGGCGTCTTCGTTGACGAGGATGTCCATTTCGCGGTGGCGCTGGCGCAGTTCTTCGTTGGTGTAGCCGTGCTGTTTGTCGGGGAGGTTGCGGAGGGATTTGCAGAGCATCGTGACTTCGCGCACGCGCAGGGACAGTTCGCCGGTTTTGGTTTTGAAGAGGGTGCCGGTGAGGCCGAGGATGTCGGCGATGTCGAGGTTTTTGCTCCAGAGCGTGTAGGCGGCTTCGCCGAGGGTTTCCTGGCTGAGGAAAATCTGGAAGCGGCCGGCTTGGTCCTGGATGTGGCCGAAGGCGGACTTGCCCATTTTGCGCCAGAGCATCAACCGGCCGAAGGTTTTGACTTCGGTGTTGGCTGCGGCGAGCGCGTCGAAGTCGCGGGTGAGTTCGGCGGTGGTGTGGGTGCGTGCGAAGCGGTAGGGGTAGGGGTCGATGCCGGCATCGCGGAGGCGGGCCAGTTTTTCGAGGCGGGCGGCGCGTTGGTCGGCGGCCATGGTCATGATGGGAGGCTCCTGGGCTGAGGGTCATGGACGGGTTGGGCGAAGAGGGCGGGCACGGGGGCCCGCCCCTACAGAACCGAGGCGAGGGCGGGCACGGGGGCCCGCGCTTGTCTTTTTTTCCATCCTTCGGGCCGAAACGCCGACGATCCGGCCAAAGCGTCAGCGCCCCGAACGATGCGTCAGCGCCGCGAACGGTGCGTTGTCGCACCGAATAGCACGCCAGCGCTCCGGCCGCCACGTCTGCGATCCGGCGGCGCGGGAAAGGCCGATTATAGCCGCGCTCGCCGTATAATGAGCCGGCGCGCGCGGGGGCTTGCGCAACGTGAAGTTGACCGGCGCGGCGCGGGGGAGTTTGGGCATGTCGGCGGTGGCATCGGTGTCGTTGAATTTCCTGCGCGCGGATTTGTGTGAGGCGCCGGCGCAGCAGGTGTGCATGAATCCGGCCTGCGGTGCGACCTATCCGCTGAGCGAGGTGCTCACCGCCTGCAAGCAGTGCAACTGGCTGCTCGACGTGGCCTACGACTGGACGCGGCAGACACTGCCGGCGGCGCTGCCGGAATTCGATTTGAAGGGCGCGACGCGGCGCTGCAACGCGCTGCATTTTTCGGGCGTGTGGCGGTTCAAGGAACTGCTGAACTTCGCGCCCGACGAGAAAATCGCGACGATCGGCGAAGGGCAGACGCTGCTGCGCTGCGAGAATCGCGCGGCGCGCTATGTGGGGGTGAATGCGGGGCATCTGTTCCTGCAATATGAAGGGCTGAACCCGAGCGGGTCGTTCAAAGACAACGGGATGGCGGCGGCCTTCAGCCACGCGCGGATGGTGGGCGCGAAGGTGGCGGCTTGCGCTTCGACGGGGAACACCTCGGCGAGCCTGGCGGCGTACGCGGCGCAGGGGGAAAGTTTCGGCGCGCCGGACATGAAGGCGATCGTGTTCGTGGGCAACGGGAAGATCGCGCAGGGCAAACTGTCGCAGGCGCTGGACTACGGCGCGCTGACCTTGCAGATCGACGGGGACTTCGACGACGCGATGCAGAAAGTGCAGGAGGTGGCCAGGAGCGAGGGCATCTACCTGGTGAATTCGGTGAACCCGTTCCGGCTGGAAGGCCAGAAGACGATCATGCTGCGGGTGCTGGAGGGGTTGGGCTGGCATGTGCCGGACTGGATCGTGGTGCCGGGCGGGAACTTGGGGAACTGTTCGGCGTTTGCGAAGGCGTTTGCGGAGCTGAAACATTTGGGGCTGATTCCACGGATTCCGCGGCTGGCGGTGGTGAACGCGAGCGGCGCGCGGACCTTTGCGGCGCTGGTGAACGAGCGCGGCGTGACGTGGAACGACGGGCGGCCAGAGGTGGGAAAGATCGCGGCGTATTACACGGAACTGAAAGAGAAAAAAATCGCGGCGCACACGCTGGCCAGCGCGATTGAAATCAATCGGCCGGTGAACTTGATGAAGGCGCTGCGGGCGTTGGCGATCATGAACGGCGTGGTGCGGGAGGCGGATGACGGGGAGATTCTGGACGCCAAGGCGGTGGTGGGGCGGTGCGGGATCGGCTGCGAGCCGGCCAGTGCGGCGGCGGTGGCCGGGGCGAAGAAACTGGTCGAAGCGGGCGTGATCCGGCCAGACGAAAAAGTGGTCTGCATTTTGACCGGGCATCAGTTGAAGGACCCCGACAAGACGGTGGACTACCACATGCTCAAGAAGGCGCGCTATCTGGCCGACTACAAGGGCTACGGCGTGCAGACGGAGCAACAGAACGCCAACCGCCCGGTGCCGGTGCCGAACGATCTGCAAGCGATCGTGGCGGCGATCCGGGAACATCGAGTCTAACCAGTGGCGCGCGCGCAGGGCGACGTGACCTTTGTGGCCGGGACCGACACGGGCGTGGGCAAGACGCTGTTCACGGCGGCGTTCACGTTGGTGGAGCGGTGGAAGGGCCGGAGCGCGGCGGGGTTCAAGGGCGCGGCGAGCGACTGCGTGGACATCGCGCGGGCGGGCGGGCAAGCGCCGGCGCGGCTGAACGAAGATATTTTGCTGTTGGCGCTGTGCAACGCCTGGCCGCTTGGGGAAGCCGAATGGGCGCCGACGGGCGGCATCGAAACGTGGCTGGAGGGCGTGGCGGCGGTGGCGCCGCTGCGCTTTTTGCTGCCGGCGGCGCCGACGGTGGCGGCGCGGGCCGAGCGCACCTTCGTGGATGTGGTGGCGCTGACGCGGGCGCTGGAGGCGCTGGCGGGGGCCTGCGCTCTGGGCGGCGGGCAGGGCGGCGGGCGGGTGTTCTACGAGGGCATCGGGGGGTTGATGGTGCCGCTGAACGACAGCACGCTGTCGATCGATCATGCGCGGCGGGTGAGCGACCGCTGCCGGCTGGTGGCGCGGACGACGCTGGGGACGATCAACCACACGGCGCTCAGCGTGCTGGCGCTGCAATCGCGACGGATGAACTTGGAGGCGTTGTATCTGACGCACGCCGAGGAGCGGCCGCTGAGTGCGGTCGAAGCAGCGAATGCGGGGGAGATCGCGCGGGTGACGAAGGTGCCGATGCATTCGATTTTGACGGTGGAGTATTTGCCGGAGACACTGCCGGCGGGGCCGGGTAAGCCGGGGCGGCCGGGGCGGCCGGGGCGGTTAAAGTTGCCCGCGGCGCTCTTGGGCGCGCTGCCGCCGGCGCGGGCGGCGGTGCTGGAAGCGAACTGGGCGCGGGCGCTCAGGCTGGCGCGGTGGTTGGCGCAAGGGTGATGCCGAGATGAGGCGGGGGGAAGGCGACGCGGGAAGTGGGAGTGGACAGGTAGGTCGGTGGGGAGGGCTTGAACGAAGCGCGGGCGGGCTTGCCCGCAGTCCCGGCGAGGGGGAAGGTGTATGGCGAATTTGCGGATCATGACGTTCAATGTGCGGGTGAATTCGGAGCGGGACGGGGTGAACGCGTGGCCGGCGCGGGCGGCGCGGGCGGTGGAACTCATTCGGCGCCAGCGGCCGGATGTGATTGGATTTCAGGAACTGCAGGCGGCGCACTGGGCGACCTTTGCGGAGGCGCTCCCGGAGTATGGGCGCGAGTGCGGGCCGCGGGTGGACAACGGCGAGCCCTGGGCCTATCCGGCAATTTTCTGGAACGTGGAGCGGCTGCACTTGATGGCGCGGGGCGGGTTTTATTTGAGTCCGACGCCGGGGGTATTTTCGCGGGCGTGGGAGAGCGCCCACACGCGCGGCGCGACCTGGGTGCGGCTGCGGCTGAACGAACTGAGCGGCCGGCCGCTGCTGTTTTTCAACACGCACTTGGACAACCGCAGCGCGCCGGCGCGGGAGGAACAGGCCAAGGTGCTGATCGCGCAGGCGACGGCGGTGGCGGGATCGATGGCGGGGTCGGATCCGGCACGCGGCTGGGCGCCGCCGGTGTTCGTGACGGGGGATTTTAATTCCGATCCGCGCGAAGCACCGTATGGCTTGTTCGCGGCGGCGGGGTTTCGCGATCCCTTTCGCGAGGCGGGCGGACAGGATGGGCCGGCGGCGGCGACTTTCCACGGCTACACCGGCCGGCAGGGCAGCGAAACGGAGCGGATGGATTGGATTTTGATGCAGGCGGGGTCGGGGAAGCTCACGACGGTCGGATGCGAAATCCTGCGCGACGCGGCGCCGCCTTTGTATCCAAGCGATCACTTTCCGGTGCTGGCGACGGTGCGGGTGGGGGAAGAAGAGAAGCAGGGATGAGGGATGAAGAGAAGAGAAAGGCAGGGGGATAGGGCGCGCGCTTCGCGCGCTTTTTTATGCATGGGACAGCGTCCCATGCCACAATGTACAGGGGCCTTTCAATCGCGCTTCTCAGCGTTGGGGGAGTGCCTTGAACATCCCGGAGGCGTGGGCACTATTCGTTGCGGACGTAGGGCATGATGCGGTGGACGAGGGGCTGGACGGTGGGGTCGAGGTAGGGATCGAGGGCGTGGTTGAGTTCGGGGATGGCTTCGGTCAGGTCGAGCACCAGCACGGTGACCAGCGCGGTGAAAAGCACCAGGCAGCACCAGGTGAGCCAGGGATGGCGGGGCGGGGCGAGGAAAGTTTCGTCGTCGTCGAGGTCGGCGGGGACCGGTTCGCCGGCGGCATTATTGCGGACGACTTTTTTCTGCTGCCGGGATTTGCTCAGGCGTTTCGCCGCGCGGCGCGCGTTTTCGCAGGCGATCAGGTCTTCGAGCAGTTGGGCGGCGTTGCGGTAGCGGTCGTCGGGGGATTTCTCCATCATTTTGCGGACGACGATGCACAGGTCGGGCGGGAGTTTGGGATCGATGGCGGCGGGATCGGGGACCGGTTCGCGGTTGTGTTTGACCATGACTTCATGGGCGGTGTCGCCGGTGTAGGGGACGCGGCCGGTGATCAGATGGTAGAAGGTGGCGCCCAGGGAGTAGATGTCGGCGCGGCCGTCGATGTCGGTGGCGCCGCGGGTCTGTTCGGGGGACATGTAGTCGGGCGTGCCGACGGCGGCGTGGCTGGTGGCGTCGGATTCCTGTTCGCCGCGGACGTCTTTGGACAGGCCCATGTCGAGGATTTTGACGACGCCGTCGTCGGTGACGAAAAGATTTTCGGGCTTGACGTCGCGATGCACGATGCCGACGCGGTGGGCGTGGTCGAGGGCGTCGGCGATGTCGACCATGTAGCGCAGGGCGACGAGCGGTTTGAGCGGGCCGTGTTCGAGGGACTGCTGCAGCGTTTGGCCCTGGAGGTGTTCCATGGTGTAGTACAGAAAGCCGTCGAGTTCGCCGGCTTCGTGGCAGTGGACGATGTTGGGATGTTTGAGGGCCTGGGCGATGCGGGCTTCTTTTTTGAACCGTTCGACGAAGCGGGGATCGGAGCGGAACTGGCGGGGGAGAATTTTGACGGCGTAGTGCAGGCCGGAGGAGGTTTCTTCGGCCTCGTAGACGACGCCGAATTCGCCCTGGCCGATTTTGTTCAGCATGCGGTAGCGGCCGAGGCGGCGGACGGCGCCGGCGTCGCGATTTTCGAGGCGGGCTTCGACGCGTTCGCGGCGGCCGCCGTCGAGTTTGCCCAGCAGAATCAACTGCGCGAGCACGGCGGGACCGGTGACCTGTTCGTTGAGTACGGTCAGGACGTGAACGGCTTCGGCGAAGTCCTCGGCGGAGATTTCTCCGGCGCCGACGGTGGCTTCGTGCAGCGGCTTCAGGGGGTCTGGGCTGGAGACGGACACGCGGGGGCACTCATGGGAATATAGCGATCAAGGCACTTCGGTATTTTAGAGGCGGATTGAAAAGCTTCCGGGTTGGCGGGGGCGAAAGAACTTGGAATTGGCGAAGGCGGGG
>JBOHNC010000278.1:0-2457 GCA_050730415.1 Planctomycetota bacterium | reverse complement strand
GGGTAAATCGAAAACAATGCATGCGGTGCAGGTCGTATGTGATTCCGCGCGGTGGAAGGGCGGAGAGGTCATGATCGCCTCGGGTCGCGCGGCAGAGGCGTGTGGCAGGCGCGCGTACCAGGGTAGGCCTCGGCCAACCCTTCGCTGTCCTATTTTGCGCCGTTGGCGCACAGAAAAAACCGGAGGAGAAAGCTGTGTAGCGCGGAAACAAGCGGGCGGCCTGGTGCGGGGCAAAGAGAATCCCCGACCGAATCCATTTGGCCTCGGAAAGAATGGAATTAACTGGGATTCGTATGAGAGGCTGAGCAAAGCGGCTGATGTTTGTTTAAGAGACAGGATGCGCGCTGCGCGCGCAAGAGTCGGCAGGATGCCGGCGCTCCCGGGAGTGGGCGGGGGCGCGGAGCCGCTTGCAGGGTTTGGGCGAAGAGCGGGCGCGCCCGCCCGCGGTCCCGGCGGCGCGCTGCGGCGCGCAAGAAAAAGAGCCGGGCTGGAGCCCGGCGCACCCAGGGGTTAATGGTGCGGGGGTTGGTTGCGCGCGTGGATCATCTGGATCGCGGTTTCCGCTTGGCCGCGGATCATGTCGCCATTGCCGGCCAGGGTGAATTTTTGCAGCCGCGGAAGGTCGTCCGGCGTGCCCACCAGAGCCAAGGCGGTCAGCGCGTTGAACACCTGGTTGGGATTGGGTTGAATCAAACAGATGGTCTGGCCGGCCGTGACCGTCTCGCCCACCTTCACCTGCGTTTCCATCACGCGCCCCGACAGCGGCGCCAGCAAAGAGCCCGGTGCGCCGCCGGCGGCCGATTTGGCGTCCGCCGGAGCCGCCGCGCGGTGGATCACCGCCACTTGCATGCCTTCGGTCAGATCGGTGCCCGTGTCGACGAGCTGCTCCACCGCGCCAGGGTGGTCGGCGGTCAGCGCGTAGGGTTCGAGCATCTGAAGCAGCACCGGGCGGGCGTGCTCGGGGTCGTTGAATTTGCTGAGCGCCACCCCGGCATTCTGGCGGACGAGCACATCCGGGTCGTGGGTGAGATCGATCAGCGCGGCGTGAAACATTTCGCTGCGCGGCGCATCGCCCATCACCCAGGCGGCCATGCGGCGGACGGCCGGCTCGCGGTGGTGGGAAATTTTCACCACCAGCGGGAAAAAGTTTTTGGCGCTGGAGTCGCCCTCGCTCAGGCGCGTCGAAACCTCATCCAGCGCGTGCAGTGCGCGGCGGGTGATCGGGCCGATGTCCGGATTGTTGGCCGGCGCGACCAGAGCGGCTTCGAGGTACTCCTGCGTCTGCGTGTCGTTCAGCCGCATGCCGAACCAGGTCATCATCCAGAAAATGCCCGGCACCACGACCATGGCAATTGCCACCGTCCAGACGACGATCAGGCTGCGGCGCTTCTTCGCCAGTTGCGCCGGGGTCAGTGTGGGTTCGTCGTCGGGATCGCGCGGCACCGGCGGCAGCGGCGGCACGGGCGGCACGGGCGGCACGGCGGCAAGGTTCGGCGCCGCCGTCGCAGTCGGGACAGCGGGAGGGGCCGGCGAAGCCGGAGCGTCAGGAACGTCGGCGGCGGGCGATTCGGGCGCGGTCGGAGGGGTGGTCGGGACGGTCATGCCAGCACAGACGGGCTCAGACCGACACCGACGCGCCGCCGGCGGCGTGGCCGTCGGAGGCGGCCGCAGGGGTGCTCGCGTGGGCAGGGTCGACGCCGGCCGTCGGGGCCGTCGCGTCGGGGGTGCCGTTGCCGGGGATCAGCAGCGCCGCATCGGCGTCGGCCTGCTTCACCACGAGGTACATCAGTCGGCCCAAGCCGATCGCCACCGCGGCCATGATCCCCACCATGGCAAAAATGCTGTAGTTGTAGGCCGCCGAGGGATCGCCGCCGGAACCGGACTGGCCCGCCACCTGGTCGGCGCAGAAGGGACAGGCGGAGGCGGTCTGCGGCGCGGCGAACGCGAGCACCAAGCCCAACACAACCGCGGACACACCGACTTTCAGAGCGGAACTGCGCATGGGAGGCATCCTTCGCTGAGCTGCAAGCCAACAGCGTTGCATTGTAGGCTCGCGGCGGGGGAGTGTCAATTCTCAGCTGCTGGGGACGTATAATGTTCACGCCAGGCGGGCGGGGAATCCACCGCCGGCCGGCACGACGACGAAAGGCTCCTTCATGCACATTACGCTGGTGCAGTTCGACATTCGCTGGGAAGATCCGCACGCGAATTTTGACGCGGTGCGCGCGCTGTTTGCCGCGCGCAGCCAGGCCGCCGCCGCGGCGCACCGCCCCGCCGACGAATTAATTGTGCTCCCCGAAATGTTCGCCAACGGATTTTCGCTCCACGCCGAAAAAATCCGCGAATCCTTCGGCGGGCCCTCCGAGACCTTCCTCGCCGATCTCGCCGAAACCGAACAGGCCGTCGTCGCCGGCGGCTGGGTGCTCGACAACCCCGGCGCGCGGCCGCTTAACGTTC
>JBOHNC010000277.1:0-4031 GCA_050730415.1 Planctomycetota bacterium | reverse complement strand
GGCGGGAGCGCGGGGAGCGCGCCAGTCCACGGGCTCGACGGGAGCGGCGGCGCCGATTCCCTTGGCGGTTGCGCGGCGATCGCGCTGGACGGTGTTGGGGGGCGTGGCGGCGGTGCTGGCGGCGGGCGTGCTGCTGGTGTTCGCGCTGCAGGCGCCGCCGTTTTTGCCGCTGGTGCCGCTGGCGCGGCCGACCGAGCCGAATGTTCTGCCCGCGGCGCTGCCGGTGACCGTCGCGCCCGCGCAGGCGCAGCCGGTGCACGCCGAAGCGGCCGATGCCGAGGCGCTGGATGGGCTGTCCGGGTGGGGGCTGTCGGCGGCGCAGGTGGAGGAACTCCGGCGGCAGGGGGTGCTGCTGCTGACGCACCATGAACTGCCGGCTTGGCAGAGCGCGGGGCTGGAGCCGGCGCTTTCGGTGCAGGGTGCAGCGGTGCCGACCTACTTGACGACCGACGCCGTGTACAACCTGTTTTTGATCCAGATGCAGGCGGCGGTGGAGCACTTGGACGAATCGCAGAACGCCGAATGGGGGCGCTGGTTCAAGGCGGTGGGGGCGGAGTTGAAGGTGCTGCAGGCGCAGCCGGGATTCGAGCCGCGGTGGGAGCCGCTGGCCGACCGGCTGGCGCGGATTCTCGCGACCGGCGGGCAACTGGCCGAGCAGCCGCTGCCGCCGTCGGCGCGGGACCGGCGAGCGCTGGGTCCAGACGCGAGCGAATCCGAACGGTTGGCGATGGCGGGGGACGGCGTCTGGTCGCCGCTGCTGTTGCGGCGGGTGGATTACGCGTGGATCCGGCAGCACGCGAGTTCACGCACGCGGCGCTGGATGAGTTTCATCGGGACCGAAAAAGACGACGGGATGAAACTGGAGGACCGGGCGACGATCTGCGCCTGTTTGAAGCTGTGGTGGGCGGTGTTGCAGGAGAAGCCGGCGCTGTGGCAGGAATACGCGCGGTTGGCGCTGGCCACGCGCGCGGCGGAGGCCGGCACGCCGCAGGCGCAGGACCTGATCGACTTGCATGACCGGCTGACGGCGCTGTGCGGGAGCGACCCGACGCGGCGGTTTGCGGCGCTGATGAGCGCACGGGCGTTCGCGGAGCCGATCGGAATTCTGCCGGCGCACACGCCGTTCCGGGACGAACTGGCCGAAGCGATGGGCGCGATGCACTCGTTTGTTGACGGCGTGATCGCCAATCCGGCGGTGGACCGAACGCCGTTCAAGGGCCTGGGGCCGCGAGCGGCGCAGTTGGACGCCTATTTGCAGAAGCTGTCGCCGGACGCGGCGTTGCTGCGCTGGGACCGGCTGTTCCAGCCGGTGGTGCAACCGCCGGCGGCGTGGCCCTACACCACTGCGGCGTGGCGTGAAAAATCCGACCGACTGCTGGCGGCGGCGTGGGTGGGCACGGCGGTGGGGCCGGCGCGAGCACCGGCGGTGGGCGGCGGCGGCGCGGTGCATTTCGAACGCTTCGAGGCAGCTCCGAATTTCTACCACCGGCTGCGGGCGATGGTGCAGGAACGCGCGACGACGCTGGCGGCCGACGATCCGGCGCATGCGCGGTTGGAGGCGCTCGCGGCCTGGCTGGACCTGTTGACGCACCGGTCGCTCGATGTGCTGGCCGGCCGGCCGGTGGAGAGTGTGGATCTGCCGGCGGCGCTGTGTCCGACGGCGGGGTCGGGCGGGCCGGACTGCCGGGTGGCGCTGGAGATTGGTTCGAAGGACGCCGGCTTGACCGACCTGTTGATGGGCAACGGGCCGCCGGCGCAACTGCTGATTCTGCAGCGGGACGCGGCCGGGCGGCTGCGTGTGTTTGTGGGCGCGGTGAGCAATCCGCTGGAAGGGATGGCGCACCACGATCCGGCCGGACCGGCGGCGGCGTGGCGTCAGATGACGGCCGACGGTGTGCTGGACGGCTTCCAGTACAATGGCCGATGAGGGCGGATGGGGGCCGATGAAGGCCGACTGACGACGAGGAGAAGGTCGATGCGGAGAGCCAAGCACACAGGCACAGTCCGACCGCTCGGCTGGGCGGGCTGTTCGGACTGGGCGGGCTGGGCGGGCTGGGCAAGCTGGGCGCGGTTGGGTGCGCTGCTGGCCGGCGCCGCGCTGGCGGCCGCGGCCGGGGCCGGGAGCGGCTGCGGCGAACCGGACGACGGGTTGAATCCATCCGACCAGAAGCCGGTCGTGAGCGAAGACCGGACGCGCGAGGATCAGCTGACCAAAATGTTCACCACGCCGGCAGCGACTTCCACGCCGACGACGACGCAGACGAAAAGCGATGCCAACGTCCTGCCGATTTTCCTGATCGGGGACGACTACCGAATGCTGGCGCTGCCCGACCCCGATGCACGTCCGGCGGTGGCGGGCAACGCGCAGACGGTGCCGGTGGCGTTCATGATTCCCTCCGGCCCGGGCGGGACGTCGGGCCGGCCGGAAAAATTGGAGCACCTGGCGGTCGGGGTGCTGTATCGGGACGATTCGCAGCCGGAGACCGAGTACCGGCTGGCCGATCTGGCGCGGGCGAAGCTTGGGGCGCAGGTCTGCCGGAAGGCGTTCAATGCATTTGCCAAGGACGAGGGCGCGAAACTGCCGGCCGACCTGACGCCGGCCGACGGCTATCCGGCGATTTTTTCGGCGGCTTACATTTTCCAGGGCGACGACATGGTCGAGCAGCCAGGGGCGGAAAGTCCGCCGGGCCGGGCCACGCCGCAGGCGGCGCAGCAGGACAAGCGCAGCATTCACATCATCCGCACGCAGGACATCCAGCGGTTTCTGAAGGAAAATGACGCCGACGTCCTGGCGCTGCTGGTGGTGCAGGTGGACGAGCGGAACCAAAACGAAAAGCTGATGGCGCTATGGCTGTGGAGCCGCGACCCGGTGACGCGGACGATTTACACGCCGTCGGCCTGCGTGACGGCGCCCAAGATCGACGGGCAAATGCCGGAGGCGACCGACGCGGAGATGGTCGACCTGTGGCAGGCCATGATCGGCCTGGAGCGCCGGATGGAGGCGCAGAAGACGGTGGTGATCGATCACCTGCCGCGAGCGAACCCCTGATATGCAGCCGGTGGCGGTATTGATGCTCGCCTACAACAAAATCGAGCACACGCGGGTGTGCTTGAATGGCCTGCTGCAATCGACCTACCCGCACCTGCTGTTTGAGCTGGTGGACAATGGGTCGAACGAGCCGGTGGAGGCGCTGTTTCGCGAATTCGGCGCGCGGGCGGCGGCGCGCGGCTGGGAAACGGACGTGGTGCGGCTGGCGAAGCCGGCCGGCGCGATCGGCGGGCGCAATGCGGGCTTCGAACGGTTGCTCGCTCGGAACGATCTGCGGGCGATCGCGCTGGTGGACAACGATGTGATGCCGCGGCATTTGAGCTGGGTGGAGCGGCTGGTGGAACGGCTGGAAGCGACGCCCAGGCGCGGCATCGTCGGGCCGAAACTGGTGTACCCCAATCCACCGCACCTGATCCAATGCGCCGGGTGCGAAGTATCGCCGGAAGGGAAGGTCGATTTCGCCGGCCGCGGGCTGCCGCGGGACACGCCGGCGTTCGAAGTCGAACGCCCGGTCCAGGCGCTGATTTCGGCCTGCTGGCTGATGCGGCCGGAATTCCCGCGCACCGTCGGGCTGCTGGATGATCGGTTCAGCCCGGTACAATATGAGGACGTCGACTACTGCTACCGGGTGCGGGAGGCGGGATTCGAATGCGTCTACACGCCGGCGGCCGAAATGTATCACTTCGAGAACACGACCACCGACGGTTCGGCCGACGTGAACTACACCTACGTGACGGTGAAAAACGGGATGAAATTCAAGGCCAAATGGCAGCACCGATTTGCGCTCGAGCAGGGGCGGCCGGCGCGGGACATGGTGTGGCGGGAGATTCCGCGGGTGCGGCTGGATGTGACGCAGTTGCCGGAGCAACTGCCATGAAGCGCGCCAGCGTCAGATGGCGGACGGCCGGAGGCGCGCCGCGGGCCGGCCGGGTTCGCTGCGCCGGGTGGCAATTGCTCGCCGTGGCGGCGGCCCTGGCCACCG
>JBOHNC010000276.1:0-2885 GCA_050730415.1 Planctomycetota bacterium | reverse complement strand
CTGCTGACGCTGGTGCTGACCCTGCGCGGTCGACGGGAAGGCAATCTGGAGCGACGCTTGACCCACTGACGCCAGCCGGCCTCGCTCGCAGCCCCTCCCGCCGGCACACCGATCACGAGGGGCTTGCGCTTCCGGCGCGCCGTGGTGAACTTCCTCGTGGCGATCCGATCCGCTTCGCGGGCAGTCCATGACCGAACCACCACGAACCCAAAGCGCCCAAGCCCCGAGCCTTCCGCTCGCTGCACCGGGCGTGCTGATGCCCTATGGCTTCGAAGGTCGCCGCCAGCACGAGGCGGCTTTTTCCACCGCCGAACACTGGCTGCAGGTGACCTGTGCGCTGCCGGCGCCTGCGGATCTGGACGGACACATCTGGCGCGCCCACGTGCAGTTGCGCGAACGGCCGGATGGAGAGCTGGTGGTGACAAGCGCGCGCCGCGCCGATCGTCTCGATCCGCTGTCGCTGATTGCGCCGAGCGCCTGCCAGCTGCCCGGGGTGGTGGCGGAATTCTTAAGTCTCGCCGCTTCGATCCGGACCGCGCCGCTGCGGCGATGCTTGAGCGAGGTGTTCACGCGCAGGGTGGTCTTCGAGAACTTCTGGCACGTCGCGGCCGCACCCGACCACCACCACTGGCGCGGCGGCCTCGCCTGGCACACGCTCGAAGTCCTGCGCGCCCTCGATGCAAACTCTGCGCGCCGGTCGGAAGGCGCGGGGAGCTGGTCGCAAGCAGAACGCGATCTCGCGATCGTCGCGGCGTGGCTGCACGATGTGGCCGAGTGCGAGGACGGCGGCGAGCCCGCAAGCGTGGCCGCGGAAGCGCGCCGCCACACCGGCACGCTGCGCCACCACGAATTCATCACCGAGCCCCTGAAGAACCTCGGCCGTGCCGATTGCGCGCTGGCCGAGGCGCTGCTTGCGCTGGGGTGTCCAGGCCCGCCGGTCACGGCCGGACCGCTGCGAGTGGACAGTATTCGGCAACAGTTGCTGCGCTCCCACCGGATGAGCGAAACCTCGACGATCCGCCCGCTGCCCGACCGGTACGCCGTGATGTTCGATCGCATCGTCGGGATTACCCGACACTGACGTACCGATCCCTGCGCGTCCGGTTGTGTGGTCATCCCCTCCGGCGCCAAGGATCCTCAGGTCTTCTCGATCCGGCGGCCGTATTTGGACTGCCCGCGCTGTGGGGTCGGCGCTCGTCGCCTTGCACGCGGAAAGGGGCGCGGCGTTGCTGCCGATCAGTGCCGGGCGCGAGGCTTGCGGGCGTTGGGTTTTCGGGGCACAGGTCGCTTGCGTGCCGCAGCGGACGGCGGCAGCCCGCGTTCCAGGGCTTCGCAGAAACTGACGAGGTCGGTGCGCAGCGCCCGGCACCAGTCGCGCAGTTCAATGACATCGATCCGGCGGCTGCCGCGTTCGACGTCGCTGACGAACGACTGGCGGGTGCCGAGTTCGGCGGCGAGCTCGGTTTGCCGGACGCCTTGCTCGATTCGGAGGTCGCGCAGCAGCGCGCGCACGCGCTCGTACTCGTCGCGGTGGATGGTTTTGGGCATGGCCGCCGAGGGGAGGAGCGGCCTTCGAAGCTATATTGCATTTTTGGATATCGGAAAATAAGATAGGCGGGTGACGGTCGGGGAGTGACACCGTCGCACTTTGCGGGGGTTTTGCCCGTGCGTCGTAGGCTTGGCCAGCGTGGCGTGCGTGTCCTCATCGACACGGCCACGGCGCGCCCGCCGATTGCCACGCTACCTCCACCGTCCGTCTGCGACGCCGCGCACTTTTTCCGCATGCCCCCCACAGCGCATCGGCGGCCTCACGGCAGCGCGCTTGCCAAATCCGTGAGTTGTGGTTTCCTCTGGAAGGTTTTGACGAACGGAAGGAGACGCTCATGAACCGGCACACGCTCACCACCGCAATCCTGCTTGGCCTGGCCGTCTCACTACCCTTCACGCTCGCCGCCTGCGGCGGCGGGGGAGGCGGCAACGGCACAGTACAGCCTACGCCGCCGCCGAGCCCACCGCCGCCGCCGCCCCCACCACCGCAGCCTCCGCCTCCGCCGCCTCCGCCGTATGACCAGCCCAACAACCAGTTGATTCCGACCGGCGTGCAGACCGCGCAGCAGGAAGGCTTCACCGGCAAGGGCATCAACGTCGGGATCATGGATTCGGGTGTCGACCCGACGACCCCGCCGATGCAGGGCCGGATCAGCTGGTTCAAGAGTTATCTCCCCGGCGGCAGCCAGTCGCCGAATGACACCTTTGGGCATGGCACGGTGGTCGCCGACATCCTCGGCGGTCTGGCCAAAGGCACCATCCCTTCCGGCTGGGCGCCGCCCAACGGCGAGCCGTTCCCGGGTGGGGTAGCGCCGGAAGCCGGTCTGTACTTCGAGCAGGTGTGCAGTTCGGACAGCGCCACTGCCTGCCCGTATGGCATCGGCAACTACACTGATTTCGTGGCCGAGCACGTGCAGATCATCAACCAGTCCTTGGGCGGCGGCGAGGTCACTACCGAATTCACCGGGCCGAACGATCCCGCCATCCCGGGTGTTCAGCTCGTTTTCCAGCCCGCCGTGAATGCCGGCCTCCTGCTGGTCTGGGCGGCCGGCAACAACGGGGCGTCCCAACCGTCCGACCAATCTGGCTTGCCGTACTGGATCCCGAGCTTCCAGCCCGATTGGCTGGCGGTGGTCAACATCAACATCAACAGCCAAGGGCAGCCTACCGGGCTCTGGGTGGGCAAGGACGCCAGCGGCAATGTCGACTCGTCCAACGCCTGCGGCGTGGCCGCGCAGTGGTGCCTCGGCGCGCCCGGCTTTGTCGAGTTCCCGAGTATTTCCGGGGAGTTCTCCACCGGCGGCGGGCAAGGTACCTCGTTCGCGACCGCGGTGATC
>JBOHNC010000275.1:0-9185 GCA_050730415.1 Planctomycetota bacterium | reverse complement strand
GGAAACGCTCGAAGACTCGCTGGACACGGGCTGGTCAGCCCGTGCGACTTCGGAGTCCGAACTTGCAAATTTCAGGTTTGGCAATGAATGGTCGGTCAAAATCCATTTTGTTGCGGCGATCATTCTGAAATTGAAAATATCGAAGGCCTCTTATTGCTTATTTCGTCATGATCTTTCGGAATTAATTTAATTTGAACATAACTTCCATTGAGTTTCTAAATCTTAGACGGTATAGTGTCTCCAGAAAAACGTGAATTGCTCCGTTTTTGTAATGATCCACAAACCAATCTCACAGGAGGTTTCGACCATGGCTACGGTTCTGGAGCGGGTCAAGAAAATCACCGGCAGCGTGCTCAACATCGACCCCGCCACCATCAAGGAAACCGCGCACTTTTCCCACGATCTCGGCGCCGAGAGCGTGCAGTCAATCGAGCTGGTCGCGGCGTTCTCCGAGGACTTCGACATCGAGATGGACGAAGAGCAGGCGCTCCAGGTCACCACGGTCAAGGGTGCGGTCGATTACATTTCCAAGGTCTGCAAAGAGCAGGGCAAGCCGGTCTGAGCGTCTTTTCCAAGGGGTTTCGGTGGGAACATATTGGGTGGAACAATCGTAAGGGAGTTTGAGCCATGGGTGAATCGAATCGCAAAGTCCATCCGCTGGTCGACACCACGGAAGGCAACTATCTGGACGGCACGTTTAACTACGACATGCCGCCGCTGATCAAGTTCGACGGCAAACTGTACGAAGACATCGACGGCAAAACCGTCACCTTCGATCCCAAGGAAGCGCTCAAGCGCGACCTGGTCATCACCGACACGACCTTCCGCGACGGCCAGCAGGCGCGCGAACCGTACACGATCGACCAGATGGTCAAGCTGTACGAGATGCTCAGCCGCCTGGGCGGGCCCAACGGCGTGATCCGTCAGACCGAGTTCTTCCTGTATACCAAAAACGACCGCGAGACGCTCGACCGCTGCCGCGGACTCGGCCGCAAATTCCCCGAGTGCACCGGCTGGATTCGCGCCGTCAAGGGCGACTTCCGCCTGGTCAAGGAAGCCGGCCTGAAAGAAACCGGCATGCTGACGAGCTGCTCGGACTACCACATCTTCGACAAGCTGAAATTCAAAAGCCGCAAAGAGTGCATGCAGAGCTACCTCGAAGTGGTCGCCGCCGCCTACGAAGCCGGCGTGCGCCCGCGCTGCCACTTGGAAGACCTGACCCGCGCCGACATCGACGGCTTCGTGCTGCCGTTCGTCGACGAGCTGGTGAAAATGAGTCAGGGCGTGCCCAAGGACATGCACTGCAAAGTGCGGCTGTGCGACACGATGGGTTTCGGCATCAGCTACCCCGGCGTCGAACTGCCGCGCAGCATCCCCAAGCTGATCTACAAGCTCAACGCCGAGTGCGGCGTGCCGCATGACTGCCTCGAATGGCACGGCCACAACGACTTCCACAAGGTTCACATCAACGGCGGCAGCGCCTGGCTGTACGGCTGCAACGCCATGAACGGCACCTTGCTGGGCATCGGCGAACGCACCGGCAACCCGCCGCTCGAAGGCGCCATCGTCGAATGGATCGCCCTGCACGGCGACTTCCACGGCATCGACATGTCGGTCATCACCGAGATCGCCGATTACTTCCGCTCGATCGGCACGGTCATCCCCGAGAACTACCCGTTCGTGGGCAAGCACTTCAACACGACGCGCGCGGGCATCCACGCCGGCGGGTTGCGCAAGAACGAACGCATCTACAACATCTTCAACACCGAGAAACTGCTCGGCCGCCCGCCCAAGGTTGCCATCACCGACAAGTCCGGCACCGACGCGATCGCGATCTGGGTCAACGATTTCCTCGGCACCAAAGGCACGGCGGACGAAGTCAACGTCATCAAGGTGGTGAAGATCCAGAAGTGGGTCATGGAACAGTACAACGAACACGGCCGGCTGAGCACGATCAGCGACAAGGAACTGGCCGAAAAAACCCAGGAATTCCTGCCCGAACTGTACGCCAAGCACAAGCAGGGCGCGGTGCTGGCGAAGTAACCGCCTCCCGTTCCATTTCCGGCCGGACCCTTGCAGGGATCGGTAGCGACTCGCCGCGAGCGTAACTGCTCCGCGGCGAGTTTTTTTTCAGTTCATTCACGCTCCTGCCTGCCCGATTCACCCGGTTGCAACCTGGCACTATATAATCGTCGCATCGTTGAGCACCGCAGCCGCGCCCCGCCGAACGTCAACCTTCCCGCCAAGGGCCACCCATGCCACCTTTTTTAAAACGCCGTTGGTTCGCCTTCGCAATCGTGCTGGTGTTGCTCCTGCTCCTGAACACCACGTACATTGCCGCCGCCGATGCAGACGACACCGCCTTCGCCGACGCGGTGCGGGCCAACAACCTGGTAAAAATGAAGCAGCTCGCCGCCGCCGATCCCCAGGCGCCGAAGCGTCTAGATGCCGACCTTTGCGAGACCGTTGCAGAACGCGCCGACTCGAATCCCATCTACATTCCGACAGCGCAGTGGATGATCGACCAGCACGTGGACCTCACCGCGCCCGATGGCGATCCTGCCGCCCGTGCGGATGGGGCTTCGGGATGGAGCGCCGGCTGGTGCCTGCCCACCGCCCTGGGCAGCGTCGGCGACGCCGCCCGCCTGCGGATCGTCTGCAACGAATTGGCCGCGCACGGCGCGCCCGCGTCGGTGTTTCAGGAAACGCTTGACCGCCTCAGCCGGGAAAAATTGGCTACGGCCGATTCCTACGACGTCTTTAAAATTCTGCTCGGCCACGGCGCCAAGCCCGAACCCGATCCCAACTACGACCAGGACGACCTGATGTATCTTTTGTGCAATGGTCACTACAACGCCGCGCTGGCGATGGTGGAATGCGGCGCGCCGGTCAATCGGTCCTACAACGCAGGCACGACCTGCCCGCTGTTGGTTTGCCTGAGCCAGCTCTGCAACGATTGCAGCAGCTCCGCTTCGCCACGGACCTGGCGTGCCAGTCCGACGGCTATGAAGCTTTTGAAAGAGATGATCGATCACGGCGCCGATCCAGCCTTCAAACCGGCGGACACGGGTACCGGCGCCAGCGAATTCTACCCGGGGCTGTACGCCTGCGGCATGTTCGACCCCCGACCCCTGGAACTGATGCTTAAACACGGCCTCAATTCGGGAATGCTAAGCGACCAGATCGACTTCCTGATCGAGCCGCCCAACCCCGCCATCCTCCACGTGCTGCTCGAACACGGCGCCAATCCCAACGGGAATTTCGAGGGTGGTTTCGACGGTGGGTCGTACCTCAGCCATGCCATCGTGCAGTGGGCTCGCACCCCCGGCACCAACCCGGCCTCGGCCGACCTGTTGGCAATCATGAACGACCTCTTGCAACACGGCGCGCATACGAACGCGCCAAACGAGTTCGCCGGCGCCGGACCTACCGACTTTGAATGCCTGGCGCAGGCCGACTGCGCGCAAGAGGTCCCGGCCTTCCTGGCGCACGGCGGCGACATGTACCGGATCAACCTCGACGGCCGGTCGGTGTTGCTGTCCGCCGTGCCCGGCTCGCCGGCGTTCGCGGCCCTGTATTCCCACGGCAGCATTCCCGGCTCGACATGGATCGGGTTGCTCCTGATGGCCGCGTTGCTCGGCTGGCTGTACGCGCGGATCCGCAAACGGCGGCGCGCGTTGCCCACCGTCGACGAAATCGCCGCCGCGCCGATTCAACTTCCGCCGGGCACGGGAGCAAAACCGGAAAACTTGGAACCGAACGAGCGCCGCGGCCTGGCGGAACTCAACGCAGCTTTGCTGCGGTTGGACCTGTGGCGGTGGCTGCCGGCGGCGACGTGGGGGCTGAGCGGACTTGTACTCCTGAGCGATCCGCTGTTCCGCGCCGAAACGCGGCCGCTGTTCTACGGCCTCTTCGCCATCGGGTTAGCGCTGGTGGTGGTGGGCCGGCGCAGCCACCGGGACGCCGGCCGGCCCGGACTGGCCGTGACGCTATTCGCCGTCCTGGCCGCGCTGGCGGCGGGGGCTTGGGCCGGGGGGTTGTTTGCAGCGATTTGGACCGCGTTGCACGCGGTGAGTGTGTGCGCCGCGATCGCGCTCGCCGTCGTCGCGGCGGCGGGAGGGGCGCTGCTGGCGGTGCGGCGGTATCGGCTGGCGCGCACGCGGGGGGCGTTGGCACGGCAGGTTTTCGATCGCATGTTTCGGCGGCGCAAACTGGAACGGCAGTGGGATGAAAATGAGATCGCGGTCAATCCCGGCTGGGACGAAGCCGCCCCAGAGCGCCGTCCGCGGCGCCTCGGCGCCTGGAAGAATTGAATCGCCCTTGCGCGGCGAAAAATGTTTCTGCCTCGTGCGTGAAATGATCTTGCGAAATTTATCGCTGTATATAATGGCTTGCGAGTGTCGAAGGCGATCGGTTGGTTTTGCTGCGGGCCTCCGGGCGTTTCCCCGTCTGCGGGCCGCGGCATTCGATCGTCGGATGTGCGAGACCTTTTTCTTCTTCTTCCTCCACGTCCCCGGCGGTGGCTTGCCGATCGCTTCGACACTCACCTTCTTTTTTTAAACAGCCGCGCGGCGAACTGCGCACCGCGAAACTGGATCGCACCTTGCCGCCACAGTCGGCCCTGCAAACGCACGCTGGTCGCGACCTGAATGATTCAGAGAAAACGCTAAAACGACCGGCCGGAGCCTTGGCGAAATGGCGCAAGCATTGTGGCACGGGACGCTGTCCCGTGATTGGATCAGGGCTTCTGTAGCATTGGGTGAGATGCATGCCGCAATCGGCGAGAGTGCCCGCGCGTATTTCGCGATGGGGAAATGGACCGCGGCTGCGCCGCGGCCTTTTAACGCACGGACCAGCGGTCCGTGCCACAATGCGCGGGACATTTGAAACGGGGATGGCGAGCAAAAAAGAAAGGCGAAGAACGGCGCGTCAAGCCGCCGCTCTCCATACCGGAGGCGCGCCGAGCGAGGAGTACAATGGGCTTGTGAAACGCCGGGAGCGATGGCCATGAGCAAGGTCGGGATTCAAGCCTACGGGCGCAGTCCTTCGGGGCGGCTGCTGGGCGCGTTCGCCTCGCTGTCGGCGGCGCAACTGGCCGGGCAGGTGATCGCCGGCGTGGTCAAGAAAATCGACGCGCCCGCCTTCGATGAAGCCATCGTCGGCAACGTCATCGGTGCCGGCGTTGGCCAGAATATTGCGCGCTCGGCCGCCCGCGCCGGCGGCCTGCCCGACAGCGTCCCGGCGTTTACCGTCGGCGAAGTCTGCGGCAGCGGCCTGCGCGCGGTGCGCGAAGGCTACCGCGCGATCCTGGCCGGCGAAGCCACCCAGGTGCTGTGCGGCGGCGTCGAAAGCATGTCCAACGCACCGCATCTATTGCGCGGTCTGCGGGCCGGCAAAAAATACGGTTCGGCGGAACTGGTGGACGCCATCGATTCCGACGGCCTGCGCTGTCTCAAAACCCAGCGGCTGATGGGCGAATACGCCGATGCGCTGGCGGCGAAGTTCATGATCACGCGCGAACAGGCCGATCGCTTCGCGCTGCGGTCGCAGCAGCGCGCGGCGGCGGCGCGTGACGGCGGCAGTTTCAAAAGCGAAATCGTGCCGATCCAGACGCCGCTGGCGCTGGTCTCCGCCGACGAAACCATCCGCGCCGAGACCACCCTGGAAAAATTGGCGGCGCTCAAACCCGCCTTCGCCGCGCCGCCCGCCCAGGGCATGGCTGAAACTCGCGTCTCCGGCGCGCTGCCGGTCGTCACCGCCGGCAACGCACCCGGCCTGTGCGACGGCGCCGCCGCGCTGGCGCTCAACGCCGACCTCGCCGCCTGCAACTGGCTCATCGTCGGCATGGCTTCGCACGCGATGGCACCGGAAGACCTTTTCGAAGCGCCGATCTACGCCGTCCGCAAGCTGCTGAAAAAACTGAACTGGCAGGCAGCCGGCGTGAATATTTTCGAAATCAACGAAGCCTTCGCGGTGCAGACGCTGGTGACGCAAAAGGAACTGGGCATCAGCGACGCGCAGCTCAATCCCTTCGGCGGCGCGATTGCGCTCGGCCATCCACTCGGCTGCAGCGGCGCGCGGGTGCTGTGTACGCTGCTGAGCGGCCTGACGCTGTCCGGCGGTCGGCGCGGCGTGGCGGCGCTATGCCTGGGGGGTGGGGGCGCGATCGCGGCGGCGGTGGAAAAACGCGGATAGACCCGTTGGATCGCGGGCGCCGCGCCTGAACCTCTTGCTGCTAGAAGGAAGCCGGTGAATTATGCGTCGCCACCTGATCGTTTACGCGCTGTTGTTTCTCGTGCTGTCCTGCATCGACTTAGTCTCGACTCGCCTCTGTATGGCGGTACGAATGAGTCGCGAGGCTAACGAAATTCTCCCGCAATCCCTGGGCGCAATGATCGCCTCCGAAATCGCTTTCGGCACCGTCGGCTGCCTCTCCCTGACAGCGGCATTGCGCTGGAAGGGCAACCTGGACGTGAATCCCGGAGAGAAGCGTACCTTGTGGCGATTGATCGCGCGGCTGAACCGATCGCCGCGCGCGCCGATCCCCTTCATTTGCCTTCTGATAGCAGGGCTGATTTTGTGGATCAAATTAATCGGTGGCGTGAATAATTTGCTGCTGCTGACGACCGGCAGCGGACTGTATGATCGAGCCCGCGCATTGACGCCGGGGATTTCAAGCCCTCATTTCTATTGGTTATTTACGATTGTGACCGATACGATTTTCCTGGTCGGCATGATCGTGGGGCTCGTTGCTCACTGGATTCGCACTGGATCGCTTTGGGGACGGGTGCAGGAGGCGCAGAGATGAATTTGAACCAAACCGTCATCGGCGTCGCCGGCGCGGGCACCATGGGCGCGGGGATTGCGCAATGCTGCGCGGCGGCCGGGGCGATGGTCAATCTGTTCGACGCGAATGAAGCGGCGCGCGCCAACGCAATGACGCGCATGAATGCATCGGCTGAAAAACTTCACGCCAAGGGCAAATCGCCGCCGGCCGGCGAGGTGATGGCGCGCATCGCGCCGGTGCCCAGCCTGCAAGGCTTCGCGCCGTGCGCCTTCGTGATCGAAGCGGTCTTCGAAGACGTGGCGGTAAAGACGGCGCTGTTCGGCGACCTCGCCCGCGTCACCGCGCCCGACTGCGTGCTGGCCAGCAACACCAGTTCCATCCCCATCGCGCAATTGGCCGCCGCCGTTGCCGCGGTCGATCCGGCGCGCGCGAAACAGGTGCTCGGCATTCACTTCATGAACCCGGTGCCGCTCATGCCGCTGGTTGAAGTGGTGCGGCCCGCGAGCGTCGACACCACGGTGCTGGCGCGTTCGGTGGAACTGGTCCAAGCGCTGGGCAAAACCGCCGTCACCGTTGCCGACATGCCGGGGTTCGTCGCCAACCGCGTGCTGATGCCTTACATCAACGAGGGTTTTTTGCTCTGGGAGCAAAACGTCGCCGACGCCGCGGGCATCGACACCATCTGCAAGCTGGGCTTCAACCACCCGATGGGCCCGCTGGCGCTGGCCGATTTGATCGGGCTCGATGTGGTGCTGTCGATTCTGCGCGTGATTCACACCCAGCTCGGCCCGGTCGAAGGCGCGCGGTTCAAGCCGGCCAAACGGCTGGAAGAATTGGTCGCGGCGGGGAAGCTGGGGCGGAAGTCGGGCGCCGGGGTGTATAAATATTAAACGTTCACCACCCCGGCTGGACTTGATCTTTCTCTCTTTTTACTCTTCCCCCAAATCCCGCCTTTCGCTGTGCCCCGGTGTCTCTGGGGTGAACGTGTTTTTCACCGCGCCAGCAACTCCCGGTACAGCGCCTCGTACTGCGGCGTGATAATTTCGGGCACGAATTTGGTGACGGCTTTCTGCCGCGCGGCTTTGCGCATCTGCTGGTGGAAGGCCGGGTTGGTCAGCGTCTTGAGCGCCTCCGCGCCCATGCACTGGTAGTCGCCGACGCGGCACAGGAAGCCATCGACGCCGTGCGTGACCACCTCCCCGATGCCGCCGATCTCCGTCGCGACCACCGGCACCCCGCAGCTCATCGCTTCCAGCGCCGCCAGGCCGAAACTTTCATGCGCGCTGGGCAGCAGAAACAGATCGGCCAGCGGCAGGTAGTTTTCGATGTAGCGCTGCTTGTCGAGAAACAGCACATCCTTTTCGATTTTCATCTCGCGCGCCATCTGCCGCGCGGTGGCGACTTCGGGGCCTTCGCCCAAGAGCAGCAGCCGCGAGGGCAGGTGGCGGTGGATGATTTCAAACGTGCGCACCACGTCGGGAATGTTTTTCACGGCGCGGAAGTTCGATGCATGCGCAATCAACTTCACGGTGGGATCGCCGCCGGTCAGGCGCGCACGCAGTTTGGCCAGCGGCAGATAATACGAGGCCACCTGCCCGTTCCACTGGTCGGCGGGCACGAAGCGATTCACGTCCACCGCGTTGTAGATCACCTGCGGGCGCTGCTTGGTGTCGAAGACCTTCACCGTTTCGCCTGCGAGGTACTCGGAAACGGCGGTCAGACCGTCGGCCGAATCCATGCCGAAGCGCGTCATCTGAAAAAATCGCCGATCCTGGCCGACCAGCGTGATGTCGGTGCCGTGCAGCGTCACCACGGTCTTCAGTTTGCACGGCCCGCAGACTTCGCGCGCCAGATGCGCGCAGATGGAAAACGGGATCGCGTAGTGCACGTGGAGAATGTCCAACTGGGAGCACTGCGCCACTTCGATCATCTTGCAGGTGGTCGTGAGCGTGTAGGGCGGGTACTTGAAAACCGGGTAGGAGACGGTTTCCAGCGCGTGGAATTCGACATTGTCGGTCGGGGCCAGGCGAAAGGGGACTTCGTCGGAAAGCACGCTGATTTCGTGGCCGCGCTGCGCCAGCGAGATGGCCAGTTCCGCCGCCACCGCGCCCGACCCGCCGTAGGAGGCGTAGCAGACGATGCCGATGCGCAGCCGATCGGCCACCGCGCGCTCCCGCGACGAACTCATGTCCCACCCCTCCGCCCACCTGCCGCCGCCGGCGCTCCGACGCAAATTTCAGCGTATCTCTGTAGATTCAGTGTACCTTCCGGCCATTCCCTGACGATAAAGATTCGGAGCAGAATTTTTCCTGCTCCACCGCCGCAGCCTGCGCCGGGCGATCCTCGGCCCCCGCGGCGGCTGTCGGCCCTTTCCCGGAGCACCCCCGGCCGTGGTTCC
>JBOHNC010000274.1:0-3817 GCA_050730415.1 Planctomycetota bacterium | reverse complement strand
CGCCACGACCCACCAACCGTGGGTCATTCGACCCACGGCTACCTATAGGCGGCCTAGTACGGGGCCAAGAAAAAAACACGGAATCGAAGATTTCAACGGAGCCTCCTGAATCCTGTAGGAAAGGCAGAACACCGCGATTTGGAAGTTTCCGAATTCTGATTTTCCTTCATCCTTCAGGCTTCATCCTTCATCCTTCATCCTTATTTTTCGAACCATCCCTTGGGCAGCCAGGGTTCGGTTGCCTGCAAGATGTCTTCCAAAAGCGGGGCGATGTCGTACAGATCGCGCAGGTGAGGGTCGAGCAGCAGCGCCTGGCGCGCGGCGTCGCGGTCGCATTCGACCGCGGCCTGGATGCTCAGGTCGTGAATCGTCGACCAGCGGTGGACGAGGGTCAGCACGGCGGGCGGCAATTCGATCGGCGTGCCGGTCACTTTGTCGCCGGCCACCGTCACCAGGGCTTCGACGCAGGCATGTTTGGGCAGGCCGCGGATGAAGTTGCCGGTGTTGAGCAGATTCAGCACGCGGGTGAAGGGCGTGCCGGTGAAGGCGGCCCAGAGCAGTTCATGGGCGTGTTCGCTGGTGAGCAGATGCAGATCGCCGACCGGTTCGGGGCCGTAGGCCCAGTCGTGGATGATCTGGGGGCAGGGGGTGCGGCCGGGCGGCAGATGCACCGGGTCGATGGTTTTCATTTCGTGCCGCCAGCCCAGCGCGTCCAGTCGGCGATCGGTGAAGAAGAAAGGGTAGAATTCCGCCAGGTGCGTGTGGCCGGTCGAGGGCCAGGCGCCGAGGATGCGGTAGATGTCCTGCTGCAGCTGAACGTCTTCGACGCGGGTTTCGAGCAGGTTGTCTTCGAGTTTGGCGTCGGAGCGCAGCGTGGCGGCGAGGATGTCCTGAGTGCGTTCCTCGCCCTTGATCCAGAGCTTGGTGACGAAGGCCTGGTGGTTGACGCCGCCGACCTCCATTTTGACGTCTTTTTTCTTGACGTTGAACACGCGCGAGAAATAGGCGAACAGTTCGTCCGCCGAATGGCACAGCCCCCAGGAGGTGATCCCCGCGGTGCGCGCGATGGCGCCGGTGATCACCGACATGGGGTTGGTGAAGTTCAGCATCACCGCGTTGGGGCAGATGTGGGCCATGGCTTTGGCCAGGTCGACGACGATGGGGACTTCGCGGAGGTTGCGGGCGAGGGCGTTGGGGCCGAGTGTGTCGCCGATGCCGATGGGGATGTTGTATTTCAGACAGGCGGCGCTGCTGCGGTAGTCGGCTTCCTTGCCGCCGACGGTGATGGAAAGGATGACGGCGTCGGCGCCTTTGAGGGCCTCGTCGCGGTCGAGGGTGCGGTGGACTTTGATGTTGGATTTCTGCTGGCGGGCGATGCGTTCGAGCAGATCGGCGACGATGTTCATCGGGACTTCGTCGATGTCGTGGACGACCAGTTCGACGTCGTTGAAGCCGCCGACGAGGAGCATATCGCGGAGGACTTTGTGGACGAATTTGAAGGAGGCGCCGACGAAGACGATGCGTTTTTTGCCGACCGAGCCTTTGTTGCGTTCGAAATCTTCGGCCGGTCCTTTCCAGCCCGAGGATTTCCCGACGATCTTGGTGCGAGTCGATTTGGCCATGGCAGGGAACCTTTGCTGGGCGGGGGCGAAGTGGGCGGCGGGACGAAAAATCGGTCGCGGGGAGAGACTGGCCTCAGTTTAAGCCCCGGCGTGGGTGCGCGAGTCCGAAACAGGCTGTTTTGCGCGCGAAAATCGCGGCGCGCGGGTTTTCGTGCCGTTTTGCTTCCGCGGGCTGAGACGGCAGATGACATATCTCACCGACATGGTCCAGCCGGCGGTCGTCAGATTGGGCTGAAGGCGGGAAACTGGGGGGGCGGGGTTTTGACATCCGGACGGGGGCGCGTAGAATCATACGCCTGTTTCAAACGGTTGTTTGAACAGCTTTGCCGGGCGTGCTTTTGGGCCGCTGCGGCCGACTTGCAGGTCCATCCATCCTCGCATGCTGCCGCGGGTCCGTGCGGATTCGTGCGGGGCCTGCGCCCTGGGGAGCCGTCCGTGTTTCACATTCAGCCCTTCCCGCTTCGCACTGGCGACCTCACGCCGGCACCGGCACCGGCACCGGTGCCGCTCGCCGACCGCTCGTCGCCGTTTGATTCCAGTTCGCGGCCGTGGTGTGGATCAGGCGGCGCATTTTGGGGATTGCTGTGGGGAGCGCAAAAAGCCCGCGGGCGCGGAGGCTCGCTCCAACCGCAGGCTGGAAGCCTGCGCTACAAGCCGAACTGCGCCAAACATGTTCGCGTGGTGGTGGGCCTTCTGATGTTCGGCGCAGCGGCGGTGACGGTCGGCGGGTGCGGAGCGCCCTATCCGGCGGCGCCGCGCTACCAGCCGGGCGACATGGACGCCACCATCGCCGCGCAGTCGAAGGACATGGACGCGCAGGAGGCCGCCAACGGATTGGGCGCGGGCGCCAAGCCGCCGGCGGCCATCGACACCGCCAAGCCGCTCACGCTGGACGACTGCCTGCGGTTGGCGCTGGCCAACGACCGCAACCTGCGCATCGCCGACCGCCGGGTGCTCATCGCCAAGGACCGCGTGGATCAGGCGGTTGCTTCGATCATGCCACAGGCCGATCTCTCGGCAAAATACGAGACGCGCAGCAACGACAACGGAGTCAAAACGCCATTCGGGAGTTTCAAATCCGGGCAGAGCGACGTCGGCACCGCGACCGCCAATCTGCTGGTGCCGATCTACGACTTCGGCGCGGCGTCGGCGACCGAACAGGCGCTGGAACTGGGCGTCGATTCGGCCCGTTTCGATGCGCTGGCGCAGCGCCAGGCCACCGCGCTGGATGTGCGCGAAACGTTCTACCGCGTGCTGGAAGCGCGCACCATGGAATCGATCGTGACCGATTCGCTGAAGGTCGTCGACCGCCAACTGACGATCGCGAAGGACTTCCATGCGCAGGGACTGGTCGCGCGCAACGACGTGCTGGCGGCCGAAGTCCAGCATGACGAACGCACCGATGAAATTCTGCAGGCGCGCAGCAATGTCGATCTGGCCGTCGCGACGCTCAACCGGCTGCTTGGCCTGGACCTGAGCCATCCCACCCAACTCGACCCGGACCTGGACCAGCCGGCCTGGCCGGATTCCTACGGCAAGACGCTCCAGCAGGCCATCGCGCACCGGCCGGAGCTGGCCGGGTTGCGCAAGCAGATCGACCGGGCGCGCGCGGAATACCTCGCGATGCAGCGTCAGGGCCACAATCCCGACCTGTACGCGTACGGCTCGTACAACCTTTCCACCGACGACACGCTGCTGAACCAGCAATGGCTGGTGGGCGGGCTGGGCTTGAAACTGCCGCTGTTCGACGGCGGGCAGACCTGGGCGGAACTCAACCGCAAGTCCAAGGAAATCGCGGAACTGATCGACGAACGCGACGACCGCGCCGACGACGTGGTGCTCAGCGTGAAACAGGCGTGGATCCAACTGCACACGGTCCGCGAGCAGTTGCCGGTGGACAAGGCGGCGATCCAACTGGCGCAGGACAATCTTTCGGTCGAACAGGATCGCTACCAGCAGGGGCTGGTGACCAGCGCCGACGTGCTGACCGAAGAGGATCGTCTCGCGCACGCGCGTGGCAACTACACGCGCGCGTTGTACGGCTACAACGAGTCCTACGCCACGCTGCTGCACGCGGTCGGCACCGATCTGCCGCCGGCCGATCTCGCGGGCATCGAGGGGCGCGATCCGACGCTGCCCGCCGAAGAGGCCACTGCCTCGGCCGCGGGCGCCGCTCCGGCCACCGCCACCACGCC
>JBOHNC010000273.1:0-5468 GCA_050730415.1 Planctomycetota bacterium | reverse complement strand
GCCGCAGTCCGCCCCGCGTGCCGATCCGGCGGCTGCCGCCGACCGGCACGAATAGGTCACTGCCGCGATGGCGCCATACCGCCCGCACCTTCCCGATCAGCGTGTCCTTGATCTGCATCAGCGCGTTCGCACCGGCGTCGGCCTGCTTGAACACATAGTCGCTCGCGCCCAGTTCCAGTGCTCGCACCGTCTGCGGCGCGTGGGATTTCGTCGAGGAACTCACCATCACCACCGCCGGCCGATGCTTGATCCCCGGCAGCTTACCCAATAGCTCCAGCCCCGTGCAGCGCGGCATTTCAATATCGAGCGTCACCACATCCGGCCGCAGCGTCCGGATCATTTCCTCCGCTTCCACCCCGTCCTTCGCCGCGCCGATCACCTCGATGTCCGCCGCGTCGCTGAGCAACACCGTCAGCCCGCGCCGGATCAGCGCCGAATCGTCCACCACCAACACTTTGATTTTTCCTGATTCGCCCGGCTTCCCGCCGACGCTCCCGCCGGCTGGCTTGCCTTCGTCCGCTCCGCCGCGCGCTCCGCGGCCATTCGATTCTGGCGTCTTGGCCGGAGTATTCATCGCCGCTGCACGCTCCCTGGAGTCGGCCCCGCCGCCGCACGCAAAAGTGCACATTGAGCACTTAACTTCATTCTACTCCTGCCGCTGCCGCTTTTCCGACCCGATTTGCACCGATCCGCCTTTTCTTCTTTCGCTCCCCGCCCATCCCGCGCCAGCACCCGGCGATTTTCGCAGCCCAAATGCCACCCACCCAAGTGGCACCGGCCGATGGCCCGTGGACAAAAAACCGCGGCGAAGCCGCGGTCCGTATCCCGTTTTCCATCCGCTCGAACAAAATTCGCGTTGTAGCGCTAATCGTGCGCCGGCGCCGGCGTCACGGGCTGACCCGCCGCCAGCTTGTCCAGTTCCGCCAGCCGCTTGTCCACCCCGTCGAAGGTCAAATGAAACCCAATGCTCTTGCAGGTCTCGAAACTCTTCCGCGCCGCGGTGTAGTTCTTCGCGTCCATTTGTTCCAAGCCCTGCTGGTAGGTCTGCGCAAACAGCAGATCCTTGTGAAACTGAATGTTCCAGTTGTGTTTCTCGCCCAGCGGCAGCAGCACCTTCAAAATCGCCTGGTAGTGCCCCACGATCGTCCCCCAGTCCTCCGGCTTCACGCTCTTGATCAGGTCCGACACCTGAACCAGCTGCTGCATCACGGCCTTTTCCTGCGCGTCGGTCGCCTTCTGCACCGGCGCGGTTTCCGGCGGCCCGGTTTCCGGCGCCGGCGGCGTCGCATTGGCGGTCGTCGTGCCGCCGGCCGGGTGCCCCGTTTCGGGCGGCGGAGTCGCCGGCTGTGTCGTGGTGGGCGCAGGCTGCGTGTCGGTCCCTTCCGACACCGCCGGCGTGGCCGAACCGTTCCCCTGCGCCGCGCGAACCTTGTCCAGAATCGCCTTCTGCACCCGCCACCAGTTGCGCCACTCTTCGATCGTGTTGTCGTTGCGCTTCGTCAATTTGCGCAGCGCCGAATTGGCCGCATCCACCACCCGCGGATCGTCGGTGTCCGCCAGCGCCGTGTTCACCAGATAGTCCAGAATCAGGTAATTGTTGCGCGTGAAATTCGCCATCATCAGCACCATCGACGGCTTCGCCGCCGGGTACTTCTCGGCCGCATTGATGACCTCATTCAACGTGTCGTCGTTGTACACCCCCATGTCCGCGATCGCCTTCGTACACGCGATCCGCACCTCGGTCGTTTCATTGGGGTTGTCAAGCATATGTGAAATCAGCAGCTTCAGCGTGTCCGCCGACGGCGTCTTCTTCTGCACCACATGCTGGTAGCCGATCCCGAAGGCCGCCACCCGCCGCACCTCCGGATCGCTGTTCTCCATCAGCCCCTCGAGCTTCGGAATGCTGTTGCCGTTGCGCGAAAACGCCAGCACCATCACATATCCGTCGCTGTACACCGGATGCGCGTTGATGATCGTGTCGAAACATTTGTCGATGTCCGCCTGCGTCGCGATCACCGAAAACGCCCGCGCCGCCGCGTACCGCACGTTGGTGTCGTCCGACAGCAGCCGCTGCTTCAGTTGCTCCGTCAACGTCGGATCGTTGTACTCCGGCGTCAACAGTTCGTAGATCACCCCCAGCGCCGCCTCCTGCGCCCGCGCCGACAAATCATGCTGCAAGCCCTGCTTGAGCACCTCCGGGATCACCTTCTGACCGTACGAAATCACCTTCTGCCGCGACTGCCGGAAGATTTCCGCCTCCTCCGGCGTGGTGTCCTGGTCCGAATTGAGCGCGTTGTTCAAGAACTTCAACACGTCGCTTTCCAGGTCCCGCGCACCCTCCGACGAAATCTCGATCATCTTCGAAATCAGGTTGTCCGACGCCCCCGCCTGCTTCAGCTTGATGATGGTTTCCGTCGTCATGTCGAAATGGCAGGTGTTCCCCGGCATCGCAAAAATTTGCGTGATCGTCGATTCACTCACCTTCGCATCCAGCATCTTGATCACGCTGTCCGATGCAATCTCTTCCGCCTGCGCCCGCACCGGCGTCAACCCCCACACCGCCAACACCAAACCCAGGCTTGCCATCCAACGCAGCTTCATCGTGACGCTCCCACCGTTTTTTGCAGAACGGTCCATCCTACCATATTCCACCGGGCTGCGAACCGGGAACCGCCTCGCACCGAACCTGCCAACCGTTGACCCTTCTAATGACGCCGCCCAAGCCTCCCGTCTTTGCCGATCTCTCCACCGCCGGCCGTCGCAGCCTGAAATATATTTTTCCCCCGCCGCCGCCACCATCCGTCCATCGCTTCGAAAGATATAATATATCACAAAACCGCGGATTTTTCATGTCGGCTCCGCCCCAAGACAACTTCACTGGTGCAATCAAACCAAAACCGCATGCCCTTCGCAACTTTAAAAACAGTGCACCTGTGCCTTACATTCGAAGCTCACGGGCCCGCCGCGAGTTCAATTTGAAATCCTCGTTAAAATGTTGTATTAAATGGTTGAACCATCCGGTTCCTTGAGCTGTCCAAGCCCAAGGCGGCAGGTTGCTGTTTGGCCGTGTCGGAGGTCTTCATTTTCCCGGCGATTGATGAATCGCTTGCTTGCGCGAATCTGTGCCCCCGTGCCGACCGATGAAAATTCATCGGACTGGCTCGACCGGCCGGTTCGCCGGAACACCCAGGATGCCTGCACCCAAAGATCATCTGGAACGCAAATTCGGTGAGTTAGCCGTCGAGTTCGGCTATCTCTCCCAGGATTCCTTGTTCCAAGCCCTCCGCCAGCAGCACCGCCTCGAACAGCAGCAAGGCCGCTACATTCCCCTCGGCGAATTGCTCCGCCGCAACGGCGCGCTCACCGAAGAACAGTCCCTGCGCATTCTCGGTCTGCAGACCGGCTGCCAGCAAGTCGGCCACTACCGCCTCGTGCGCAAGCTCGGCTCCGGCGGCATGGGCTCCGTGTACGAAGCCCGCCAGGAACTTCTCGACCGACCCGTCGCTCTCAAAATTCTCTCCAGCCACATCAGCTCCAACAAAACCGCCATCGAACAGTTCCACCGCGAAGCCCAACTGGTCGCCAAGCTCGACCACCCCAACATCGTCGCCGGCATCGATGTCGGCGTCGATCGCGGCGTCCACTACTTCGCCATGGAGCTCATCCGCGGCCAGAGCCTCGCGCACGCGCTATTGGGCGGCAAACGGCTGCGCCTGGACAAAACGCTCTTCATGCTGCGCGAAATCGCCGCCGGCCTCGCCCACGCCTACTCCCGCGGCGTCATCCATCGCGACATCAAGCCCGGCAATATTCTCATCTACACCAATGGCGACGGCGACCTCCGGCCGCACGTCAAAATCACCGACCTCGGCCTCGCCAAGACCCGCCTGCTCACCAAGGAAGACCGCCGCAACGTCGGCTGGAACATGGGCACCCCGCACTACTTCGCGCCCGAACAGTCCCGCGGCGACCACGCCCAGGACTTCCGCGTCGATATCTACGCCCTCGGCATGACCGCCTTCCGACTGCTCACCGGCCGCGAGCCCTTCGAAGGCATGCCCTACCACGCCATCCGTGACGCCCACCTCACCAGCACGCTCATTCATCCGGCCGACCACACCAAGGAGCCGCTGCCCACCGCCGTCACCATGGTGCTGCGCTGCATGACCGCCAAGAATCCGCGCGACCGCTACGACTCCTACGACCGGCTGGTGAACGACCTCACCGCCCTGATCGATGCCCGCCCCGTCTCCGCCGCGCCGCTGCCCGACGACGCCGCCACCATCCGCCAGCCGCGCGATGTCTTCAAACCCGGCCGCCGGCGCACCGGCTCCGGCACCCTTCCCGCCGCCGCCGCCAGTGCCGCCAATGCAGCCAGTGCCGGCCGCACCGGGCATCCGTCCGCTGCCACGCCGATCAATGGCAAATCGCACCTGGTCCGGCTGCCCTCGGGGTTCCTGGAACGCTTCAAGGAAGGCAGCGATCCCCGGCTGCGAGCACACTCGCCCAACCACATGCTGCGCGTCAAACGCGGTTCGCCGATCACGCCCGTCCGCGGCCTGGCGGCTCCGAGCAACCCCGGCCCCGGCTCGAATGGCGCCCACGGCCCAACCACTCCACCAACCCCAAGCGGGGCGAATGGGGCGAATGGGGCGAACGGGCCCAGTTCACCCGACGGCCTTCAGAGCGGCACCGGCACGCTGAGCCTTCACGGCCTGCCCGGAGCGCTCGGCACGAACGGTACGAACGGCACCCATGGAACCCATGGTACCCATGGAGCCAACGGAGCGAACGGCAAGACCCACCGCGCCGCGAAGAGCAGCGGGTCGGCGCTGGTCCCGAGTTGGCTGAAGAACCTCCTGAGCGACCGCACCGAAGCCGAAGAAAACGGCTGAGCGCCTTCCAGCCCCAATCTCCAACCCAGTCCGCGGCCTGACGGGGCGGGCCGGGGTGCCCGGCCTGCGGGAAGGCGTTAACCAAACGAAGCTACCGTCTCATAGGCTACGGAAATGGTGGCAGAAGAGGGGGTTTACAAAACGAAGCTAACGGGCGGTGGGGGATCGGAATTGGGGGGGCTGGGGCCAGAGGGAGGTCAGGGCCGTTTTACAAAACGAAGCTACCGTGTCATAGGATACTCATTGCACAGGTGCGCAATCGCGCGGGTGGGTGAACGGACAAAAGGAGCGCAGCAGATTGGGAACGTTCCCACTTATGTACGAAGAGTCTCAAGAAATGCATGCTTGTACCGACCTTGGGTTGCGGGGCGGAATCGAAAACGATGCGTGCGGGGCAGGTCGGGTGCGGTTCCGCGCGATGGAACGGCGGCGAAGCGCTGATTGCCTCGGGTCGCGCGGCAGAACCTTTTGGGAGGGTCGTGACGAGACGAGGCGTCTCGCCACGACCCTCCCAAAAGGTTCTTCCGCGCGACCTGAGGCGATCAGCGCTTCGCCGCCGTTCCATCGCGCGGA
>JBOHNC010000272.1:0-3447 GCA_050730415.1 Planctomycetota bacterium | reverse complement strand
GGCTGCGCCCCGCGCAACCACCGCCCATTCCCGCGCTCTGGTCGCTGGCGCCGCGCAGCGGCCCGCCCCACTCCACCCACGGGTTTCGCATCTACGGCGGCGATGCGGCCAGTTGGCTGAGTGACCTGGCCGCCCAGCCCGCCGCGTTGCAGGGCCTGGCAAGTTTCCTGCCGCTGCCCGATGGCGTGCTGGTGGTTTTTCCGCCCGGCGGCGAACGCCCGCCGCGCACGCACGCGCGCCTGCGCCCGTTCCATCGCCTGCTGGCCAGCGACCGGCGCGAGCTTTGGATTCCCTGCGACGCAGATTTCTTCCCCGACCTCGACGCCGAAACCCTCGCCCGCGCGTTGTTCAGCGCCGAGGACCAATGGCTGCTGGCCGAACCGTCTGCGCTGTCCGATTTGCCCCAACTGCCTTCCGCCGCGGCCGCCGGTTTTCCCGATCTGGCGCCGCCCCGGGGCCTGGCCGTGCGCTGGTTTTCCGGCGCCTCGACGGCGATGCTGCGGCCAGCCAAGCTGATTCAACTGCCCGGCGCCGCGGGTTTCGCCAACCGGCCCGAAGCCAATCGCCCCGCGCCGCTGCGCACCCACCCCATGCTGGCGATCCGCCGCACGCTGCAACATTCCGCCGAGGAAATGCTCGAACGCAGCCGCGAAGACATCGCCACCGCGCTCGACCGCGTGCCCGACGCCACCAAAAACTGGCTGGCGCGGCTGCTCGATCAGTTGATTCTGGGCAACCGCCCCGACGGCCCGCGCCGGTTGACGCCGGGCGATCCACCGCAGCGAGCCGGCCCGGTCGACAAGGCCGCTCAGGCCGAGTGGGCCGCGCGGGCGGACAAGGCTGCGCAGATCGACCCCGGCGCACCGCCCCGCGCCGGCCACGGTTTGGGCGACCGGCTCCTGCAACTGCTGCGCGCGGGCGGCGACCCCAGGCTGGTGGACGGCCCCGGCGCTCACGGCGCCCCAGGCGGGCCGGCCGCCGCCGGCGAAGGCCCCGCCGACCTGCACGGCCGGCATTGGCTGAAGGCGGGCATCTATTCGCTGATGAACCTGTTCAGCCGCCGGACCCCGCCGCCCAACGCCTCCAACACGGCCGGCGAGCCGATGGACGCCGAAGCAGTCCGCAATTTCAGCCTGCGCCAGAAATTGCTCGAGTGGTGGCTGAAACGCTCGCCGCGCGCCCGAGAGGAACTCTTCGGCGAGCAGCGCAGCGCGGTGATGCACCTGCTGGACGAATTCGAGAAGGGCTCCATCCAGGAAGCGCTGCGCCATGCCCTGCCGTTGGCGCCGCTCCACGATCAGAAAGCTCCGCGCAGCGTCGGCATCTACGACAGCACGCAGTTGCCCGAAAACGATCTGAATGCGCCGCTGCGGATCGACCACACCACGCGGCCGGCGATGGCGTGGATGGGCGGCGCCGATTTGCTGAACGAGCTGCGCAAAAATTACAACCAGGCCGCGCAGCAACTCATTCGCCAGAACCGCCACGACAAAGCGGCCTATATCTACGCCATGCTGCTGGGCGATTTCTGGCAGGCCGCGCATGTGCTTGCGCAGGGCGGCCGCCACCGCGAAGCTGCTCAGATCTACCTCGAGCAGTTGGGCGACATGCGCTATGCCGCGGCCGAATTCGAAGCGGCCGGCGATCTTGAAATCGCCGCCGAACTGTATTTGAAGCTCGAAGATTTCGACCGCGCCGCGCGGGTCTACGAAAACGCCGGCCTCACGGACCAGGCGCACGGCGTCTATCGCCGCCAGGCCGACCGGCTGCTGGCGCAAGGCAACGATCTGGCCGCCGGCCACGTGTTCGCCTACAAGCTGCATGACATCGACCGCGCCATCGAGACCTTCGAAGGCGGGCTGCGCCGCGCCTCCGGCTCCATCGCCAGCGAACTGGCGGTGGCGGGGCTGCGCTGCCAATTGGAACAGGGCCGGTTCGCCGACGCCGGCGGGCTGGAAAGCCGCGTCTTCGGTGGCTGGATCGACGACCTCGCCAACCTCACCTCCGCGCAGGCGCTCACCCATTTCTGCGGCGAACTGGCCGTGCTCGGCAAGGACCTGCGCGCGGAGGGCCCCGCCGCGGCCCTGCAAGCGACCTGGCGCGAACACGTCCTGATCGCCGCCGGCCGGCTGGCGAAACTCCACCAGGAAGCCGGCCGCACCGCGCATCTACAGCGCGTGCTTGAACCGCTGCAGCGGATGTTCCACGACGATCCGGCCTGCTTCACCGACGCGTTGCGGGTGCAGCAGTCGCGCCAGCAGCGGCGCCGCAGCCTGGGCCCGGCCAGCGGCGGCGGGGCGCGAACCGCCAGCGTCCAGGACATCACCCGCATTGCCGGACACGCACCGCTGAGTTGCGTGACCGGCGCGTGGGAGTCCGGCGCGCTGGTCAGCGGCGACCGGGAGGGCGCCGTCTGGCTGTACGACCCCGCCCAGCAAAAGCTGCTCAGCCGCCAGGGTCTGGGCGCCGACACTGTGGCGGTGGCGGTCGAAGCCGGCGGGTACTACCTGGCCGCGCTCGACGCCCAGCAACACCTGCGCATTTTCCAGACCGCGCAGAACCTGACCGAGATCGTCGCGGTGGCCGCCTTTTCGGTCGCCGGGGCCAGTTGCATGGCGCCGCAAATCGTCCGCGACCGGCTGTTCGTGGGCACCCGCTACGGCGGCATCCTAACCTACCGCCTGACCGACGGCCTGCAGACCGGCGAGCCGTTCACGCTCGCCGACCACAGCTTCCGCCACCTGCACATGCTCAGCGCGCCGAACCGGCTGGTGGCGGTCACCTCCTCGGGCCTGTACGCGGTGCTCAGCTACTACGACAACAAACTGGAACTGCTGGAAGGCTGGAATGCGCTGCCGGCCAATCCGGCCGGCGATCGACGCTTGCGTCGGCTGGCCGGCGGCGGCGGCGGCAACGTGTTTTTTCAGCTCGATGAACCGGCCGCACCGGTGCTGTACTTCAACGCCGAATTGCGCGAAGAACCGCGCCGCATCACGGCCGGCGAGGGCGCGCCCTTCGGCGCGCTCGGGTGCCTGGGCGACGGCACGCCGATGGCCTGTCTGCACGGCGCGCCCTATCGCCTATCGCTGCGCCCCGACCAGCCGCACGAACTGATTCCCGTCGACATGACCGGCATGGACCCGGCCTGGCTGATCGGCCACGCCCAGACCGACCGCTTCTGGATGATCGACCGCAGCGGCAATGCGCGCCTCACCCAGGTCCCGCGGCCGCCGCGCGCCGAAGAAAAATCGTGACGCTCGATGGAGCATGGCGAAGGCGGGCACGATAAGAATTTCAGGACATGAATGCCCTTCCGATTCCGCTTCAAGGGGCTGCATAGCAACGAGGCGTGCGGTATAGGTCGGGTGCTGTTCCGCGCGGGGGGAGGGCCGGGTACGTGGTTCTGTTGCGGGTCGTGCGGAAGAGTTTTTTGGGAGGGTCGTGGCG